>JAJDOB010000092.1 GCA_022340385.1 Rhodobacter sp. | reverse complement strand
TCGACCGCTTCGACAAATCGTTTCGTGAGCTTCGGCATGCTCCTGATCCTTGCCTGCGCCCGGTTCCGAGTAAGCACCACGTAAGCACGCGGGCGGAAAACAAGGCGTATATTCGGATAGAGCTATCGGAGCGGCGTGTCGAAATATCTATATAATTCTGATAGTTATCGCGCTCTGGCGGGCTCTGTCGTACGTTTCGGAAAGGCCATTAGGCCAGCTCCGAAGGCGAAGGTCACAGGTTCGAATCCTGTCGGGTGCGCCATTGCCAAATCTTGCTGAACGGCACCCTCGCGGACACCGGCTGACGGGCGCCTTCGGGCGCGTGCGCGGACGGGGTCGGACGGGGGCCATGGCCCGGTATGTCGCACCCGTTCACAATCACATTGCTTTCCTGCGAAATTGCGCCATCTTTGACTTCATGATCGATTGTTTCGACGAAATGTGGGACAGCCCCGGTTGCCCGCGACCGCCATATGAACATGTTGGACGCTGGCTTGAAGCCGAGGATATCGCACGGCTGCGCGCCAAACAGCGCGAGGCCGAGCAGGTGTTTCGCGTGACCGGCATTACCTTCAATGTCTATGGCGCAACAGGGGGCGAGGAGCGGCTGATCCCGTTCGACATCATTCCGCGCGTGATCGCCGCGCGCGAATGGCAGAAACTGTCGCGCGGGATCGAACAGCGCGTGCGCGCGATCAATGCCTTCCTGCACGATATCTATCACCGCCAGGAAATCATCCGGGCGGGCCGAATACCCGTCGAGATGATCGCCCGGAATGACGCGTTCCTGCCGCAGATGATCGGGGTTTCGCCGCCCGGCAATGTCTACACCCATATCGTCGGCATCGACCTGGTGCGCACCGGCAAGGATGAATTCTTTGTGCTGGAGGACAACGCGCGCACGCCGTCGGGCGTCAGCTACATGCTGGAAAACCGCGAAACGATGCTGAAGATGTTCCCGGAACTGTTCAGCGTCAATCGCGTGCGGCAGGTCTCCGACTATCCGCGCAATCTTTTGAATTCGCTTTCGGCCTGCGCGCCGACGCCCACGTCCGACACGCCCACCGTCGCCGTTCTGACCCCGGGGATTCACAACTCTGCCTATTACGAGCACGCGTTCCTGGCCGATCAGATGGGGGTGGAACTGGTTGAAGGGAATGATCTGCGCATCGTGGACGGGCGGGTCGCGATGCGAACCACGCGGGGCTATCACCCGATCGACGTGCTTTACCGGCGGGTCGATGACGACTTTCTCGATCCGCTGAACTTCAACCCCGAAAGCCAACTGGGCGTGCCCGGCATCATGGACGTCTATCGCGCGGGCGGCATCACCATCGCCAACGCGCCCGGCACCGGCATTGCCGACGACAAGGCGATCTACAGCTATATGCCTGATATCGTGGAGTTCTATACGGGCGAGAAGGCCATTCTGCCGAATGTGCCGACTTGGCGTTGCGGCGAACCCGACGCCCTGGCCTATGTGCTGGACAACCTTGCCGAACTGGTCGTCAAGGAGGTGCACGGATCGGGCGGCTACGGCATGCTGATCGGGCCCACGTCCAGCCGGAAGGAGCTCGAGTCGTTCCGGGCCAAGCTGAAGGCGCGCCCCGGCAATTACATCGCGCAGCCGACACTGTCATTGTCCACCGTACCGATCTTCGCCCGTTCCGGCCTGGCGCCGCGCCATGTCGATCTGCGCCCCTATGTGCAGGTCTCTCCCAACGGGATCACCATCACGCCGGGCGGGCTGACCCGGGTGGCGCTGAAGAAGGGCTCGCTTGTCGTCAATTCGTCCCAGGGCGGAGGCACCAAGGACACCTGGGTGCTGGAGGACTGACGATGCTGGGTAAGACAGCCGGCAGCCTGTTCTGGATGTATCGTTATCTGGAGCGTGCGGAAAACACGTCGCGCCTGGTCGAGACCGGGCAGCGCATCGCGTTGACGCGGGCCAGCGCCTCTGACGAGGAATGGTCGTCCATCCTGCTGACGGCCGCGGTCGATCAGGGCTATTCGCGGAAATATGACCGGATCGCCAAGGACAGGGTGATCGACTGGATGCTGCGCGACACCGAGAATCCGGCCTCGGTGCTGTCGGTGATGAAACAGGCCCGCGAGAATGCCCGCGCAGTGCGCACGGCGCTGACGCACGAGGTGTGGGAGGCGCTGAACAGCGGCTGGATGGTGCTGAACGATGCACTTTCACGCAGCGTGAACGAACGCGACCTTCCCAATCTGCTGGGACTGGTGCGCCAGCAGACCGCGCTGGTGCGCGGCACCACGAACGGCACCATGCTGCGCAATGATATCTACGATTTCGGCCGCGTCGGGACGTTCATCGAATGTGCCGACAACACCTGCCGCATCCTGGACGTGAAATATTATGTGCTGCTGCCGTCGTCGATCGCGGTCGGATCCTCGATCGACAATGCGCAATGGGAAACCATGCTGCGCGCGGTCAGTGCGCGGCGCGGCTTCCGCATGACATATGGCCAGAAGGCAAAGCCGATGCAGATCGTCGAGTTTCTGATGCTGGATCCAAGGATGCCGCGCAGCCTGAATTTCTGCTGCCGCGGTATCAACAAGAACCTGGACCGGCTGGCCCGTGGATATGGCGAGGAAAAACCCTCGCAGGACATGGCGCGCGCGTTGGCAGAGCGGCTGGACAAGCAGAATCTGGAGGGGATATTCGACTACGGCCTGCATGAATATATCCAGGATATCCTGTCGTCGCTGGCCTCGCTGAGCGGACAGATCGAAATCGACTACAGGTTTTACGTGTAAGCCATGCGCCTGAAAATCTCTCATACGACGCGATATGATTTCGATGCGCCCGTCAGCTATGGGTTGCAGCAGCTTCGCGGAACACCGAAATCGACCCGCGGGCAAACGGTGCTGTCCTGGGAAACCCGGATCGAGGGCGGCGCGGTCGAACTGCAATTCGACGACTATCACCGCAATCACGTCCAGCTGGTCGGTTTCGATTCAGAAACAACCGCGCTGTCGATTCTCAGCGAGGGCGAGGTCGAACTGGCCGAAACCCACGGCATCGTCGGACCGCATGAAGGCTTTGCGCCGCTTTGGCTGTTTCAGCAGGGCACCGCGCTGACCAATGCCGGGCAGGGCTGTCTTGATTTGATTTCAGAATTGCCCGACGTCGCTGCGGTCGACCGGCTGCATGCCCTGTCCGCAGGGATCGCCAACCGGGTTGCCTATGAAACCGGCAAATCGCAACTGCACTGGAGTGCCGAGGACGTGCTGCGCGCCGGTCACGGCGTTTGCCAGGACCACACCCATGTTTTCCTGGCCTGTGCCCGCAGCATGGGATTTCCGGCGCGCTACGTGTCGGGCTACCTGATGATGAATGACCGCGTCAGTCAGGATGCAATGCACGCCTGGGCCGAAGCCCATGTCGCCGGGCTTGGCTGGGTCGGCTTTGACGTCTCGAACGGAATTTCGCCCGATACGCGTTACGTCAGGGTTGCGACGGGGCTGGACTATGGGCAGGCCGCGCCTATATCTGGGACGCGCTTCGGGGATGCAGGCGAACGGCTGAGCGTCGCTGTCGAAGTGGCACAGCAGTAAAGGCGGGCGATGACCTATTGCGTCGGTATGCGGCTGGACCGCGGTCTTGTGTTCATGTCCGACACCCGGACCAATGCCGGTGTCGACAACATTTCGACCTTTCGCAAGATGCACTCGTGGGAACACCCGGGCGAGCGTACGATCATGCTGATGACGGCGGGAAACCTCGCCACCACGCAATCGGTGGTCAGTCATCTGGAAGAACGTATGAAGGCGCCCGACGATCGCGCGCCCTCGATCTTTGAGGCACCTTCGATGTTTCAGGTGGCGCAACTGGTGGCCGCCACGCTGAAAGAGGTGATCGCCAACCATGGCGGCGCCGGGCAAACCGCCGACAGTACCTTTCACGCCACGATCATTCTGGGCGGCCAGATCGCGGGCAGTCCGTCGCGCCTGTTCCTGATCTATCCCGAAGGCAATTTCATCGAGGCGGGCAGTGATACGCCCTTCTTCCAGATCGGCGAAACCAAATACGGACGCCCGATCCTGGTGCGCGCGCATGATCCCGCAATGGGGTTTGCCGAGGCGGTGAAACTGTTGCTGGTCAGCTTTGATTCCACGATCAAGGCGAACCTTTCGGTGGGTCTGCCGCTGGACGTTCAGATCTACGAGGAAAATGCGCTGAAGCTGGGCCAAACGCTGCGGATCGGGGCCGACAACGCCTATTTCACCGAGATCTCGTCGCTTTGGGGCGATGCCCTGAAACACGCGCTGGATCAGCTGCCCGACATCACGCTGTAGGCTGCCGCCCGTGGCACCAGAATGCTTGACCCGCCGGTACGCTCTGGATAACAGGCGACAAGGTCGGGCCTGTAGCTCAATTGGTTAGAGCAGAGCGCTCATAACGCTTTGGTTGGGGGTTCGAGTCCCTCCGGGCCTACCAGACCCGCCCGTGTTCCTTGACCTTCCGTGAACTGGCTTTGGGTGCGTCGCGTCTGGCGGGGCGGTTTGCCGGTTTTCGGCGGCCCGTATGGCAACCGGCATATGGCAGCATTCTCTCCATTCCGGCGTTCGAACCCCCTGATGAATGACTGTTCAAGGCAATGAAACGGCCAACAGTTGGTCCAATGCAGAACGCTTCGGTGCTTGGATCAGGGCAGGGGGCGACAAAAATGCTTGGTGAACCGCTCGGGTCGCGCTTATCCTGCCAGTGGGCGTTTCAAGAGGGGAATGCCGGTTGTGTGTCTCTGCCTGCGCGCACGAACCGATGCACGGCTAGGACAATTTGGTAATACCGGCCACCATCGTGCTTGGCCGCAATTCGAATTGGAGGGTGACATGAAACGGGTTTTGAGTTCGGCGCTGCTCGCGCTTTGTGTTTCAGTATTCGGCTCGCAGGCCGACGCTGGGCGGACCTGTAAATCGAGTTATTTTTCGGCCACGAACAACAATGCGATCAAGACGTTGGCGATCGAACACGTGAAACAGTCCTGGTCGTTTGGCGTTGCAGGAAAATATTCGCCGCTATGGGGGAACTGGTCGAACGCCAGTTCCAGATCGCTTAAGTGCATCAAGCGGACATTTATCTTGGGCAACAATACCTACACTTGCGAGGCCAAAGCTAAACCCTGTCACTACTGAGCAAACTGCAGCGCGGGCTTGTGCAACAACGACCGATGCGGCGCCCCCGATAACCGGCCTTGATGGTCTTACCGCAACCGCCGCAGCAGTGCCACTGTGGGCTCACCCGTAACCGGCAGGCCGTTGCGCGCCTGGTAGGCCCGGATCGCCGCCTGTGTTTTCGGCCCGATCACCCCGTCGCTGCCTTCGGTGTCAAACCCGGCGGCGCTCAGCCTTCGCTGCAGGTCCTTGCGGTCGTCAAGCGTCATGCCGCTGGCATCGGGCGGAAAGGCGGTGCGCAGGGGTGGCCCGCCGCGCAGACGATCCGATAGATGGCCGACACCGATCACGTATTTTTCGGCATTGTTGTAACGGGTCAGCACGGTGAAATTGCGAAAGACAAGGAATGCGGGGCCCTGCGCCCCGGCGGGCACGATCACCGAACCCACGCCGTGATCGGGCAGCGCGCCACCGCCTGCAAGGCGCACGCCCTGCGCGCGCCAGCTGGCCACGTCGCGCGACGTGGCGCGCCCGGTCAGGTTGGGGTCGAACCCGGGCGGAAGCCGGACCTCCACACCCCAGGGCCGACCCCGCTGCCAGCCGGACTTGCCCAGATAGGCCGCCGCCGAGGCCAGCGCATCGGTCGGATCGTCCGACCAGATATCACGCCGTCCGTCGCCGCGGAAATCCACGGCGAATCCTTCATACGTCGTGGGAATGAATTGCGTGTGTCCCATCGCCCCGGCCCAACTGCCGGTCATGCGCGCGGGCGTGACATCGCCGCGTTGCAGAATCCGCAGGGCGGCCATCAGCTGGCTTTCGAAAAACGCGCCGCGCCGCCCGTCATAGGCCAGCGTCGACAGGGCAGAGATCACCGGCACGTCGCCCCGGCGCGCGCCATAGCGGCTTTCCAGCCCCCAGACCGCCACCACAGTCGCCGGGTCGACCCCGTAGCGCGATTCGATCTCTGCCAGAAGGGCCGCGTGCCGGGCCAGCATCGCGCGCCCGGTCCGGATCTTTTCGTCAGAGGCGGCGATGGCCAGGTAATCCTCGACCGATCGGACGAATTCGGTCTGCTTGCGGTCACGCTCGACGACGCCGGGCAGGTATCCGGCCCCGCGAAACGCGGCCTCCAGCGTGTTGGCACCAATTCCGCGCGCGGCGGCGCGGGTGCGAAAACCCGCAACCCAGGCGTCGAACCCGGAATTTGGAACCGCGCGAAAGGCGGTGGTCGTCTTTGCCGGGCGGGCGGTCGAGACCGGCGCGTCGCCGCAGGCCACGAGAATCCCGGCACTGGCGCCGAGCAGAAGATGACGACGGGTCAAACGCATGCAAACAATCCCTGACAACCTGTGGTTCACACAGACTAATGCATCGTCGCGCACGATGATATCCAAGACCGCGCGACAATCGCGGATTGGCAAGGTTCGGGCAGGTGAAGTTCGGGCAGGTGAAGGTTGGGGTGATGCGGGGAACTGGCAGATTGTGCCCAGGCGCCCGGTTGAAATTGGATAGGTAAGGATTCGTCATTGGGCATGCCACCCAAAAGGTCTTTCAGGACCATGAATTGACGAACACCGTATCCCCCGCATCAGTCTTTGCTATGTTGGCGATCCGCGTAAATCCGGCGGTGCCACGCGTCTGGTTCACTCCCCATCGGCATATACATTAAAGCAGAGTATCGCAAAATATCCGTAAAAGATTCGCGTCAAAATTGTTAACGGAATGAGAATTCCGTGTTTCCCATCGCGAAATCTGCGGCGAATGTCGGTAATGCGACAGGGTGGGCCGCTTTGTCCGGTTGCAGGCTCATCCTGTCGAATTTCCTCTAATTCCTGCGCTGTAGCCATATAAAATGCACGATAACAATTGGTTAGTGGATATCAACCGACGGTTGTCGCCTCTGGCTGTCAGACCTGGCGACTGGGGTGAGTCGGGCCCTCGCCGCGTTTCGCAATGCCGGTTCCGCCAGGCAGGCTCTGGGTTGTGCGGTCGATAACGCAAAATAATTGCAAAATCGCCTCCAACACCGCATGATCCGGCAACACAACACGAACGGGCCCGATCATGACGCAACAGATACGGTTCCTGGGCAGTTGCGTCCTGCTGGATGCCGAGGGCAATCCGGTCGCCATGCAGACCCGCAAATGCTGGGCGCTGCTGGCCTATCTCAGCCAGTCGCAGGGCCGCGATGTCCCGCGCGAGGAACTGGCCGCGCTGCTTTGGCCGCGCAGCTCTGAATCGCAGGCGCGCGCAAGTCTGCGCCAGGAACTGGCGGTCTTGCGCCGGGTTCTGCGGCAGGCCGGTGTCGCCGGTCTGATGACCGGAAAGGATCGCGTGCGGTTCGAGGCGGTCGGCGGCCTGGTCGACACGCTGGAGGCAGAGCGCCTGCTGGAACTGGAGGATCATGCGGCCTGGCGGCGCGCCGCGGATCTGTACCGGGGCGAGTTTCTGCACGATCTGAACCTGCGGGGCGGGCCGTTTGACGAATGGCGCTGGCTGGAACGGCAGCGGCTGAAGAACCGGTTGCAGGGCGCGCTGCAAACCCTGCTGACGCTAGATCCGGCGCAGGCCACGGCCGACATGTTGCTGAAGGTCGAGCCGACGCAGGAACAGGCGTGGCGGGCCAAGATGCAGCTTTTCGAACAAACCGGACGGCGGGCCGAGGCGTTGCAGCTGTACCAGGACTGCACCGAGGTCATGCGCCGCGACCTGGATGCGGATCCATCGCGCGAAACGACGCAACTGGCCGACCATATCCGTGCGCAGGACATCGCCGCACCGCAGCAGATGCGGCTGGTGATCGCCTGCCTGACTCTTGGCGGTGCGCAGGGCGTGTCGGCGGATCACGACCCCAAGGCGCTGGAACAGGCGCAGGCGTGGTTTCGCCAACAGGCCGAACGGGTGATCGGCGCGCGGGGCGGGCGCATCGTGCCGGACCTTGGCGATCGGGTGGTGGCCGTCTTTGGCTATCCGAAGCCGGCGAAAGCGGACGCGGAAAACGCCGTGCGGGCCGTGCTGACGCTGGTGGATCAGCCGGTCAGCTGGTCGCGCCAGGCCGATCTGTGGCCGCGCGCCGGGGTGGCGACAAGCGACATGCTGGTCCGGCTGCCGGCGGGTTCCGCGTCCGATTGCGTGCTGGCCGGCGCGGCGCTGGTTCAGGCAGCGGCTTACGCGTACCAGGCGCGCGGCAGGCAGGTGGTTGCCGGGCAGGGGGTCTGCGCCGAGCTGAACCAGAGAATCAAGGTGCAGCACCGCGAGGATCTGCCAGAGGGCGCGTGGCTGGTGAAACCCAGGCGCAGATAGCCCGGTTCAACCCGCCTCTGCCGTTTTGGCGTGCACTTCGTCCGAGATGATCCTGCCATCTTCCATGCGGATCAGGCGGTCGCACTTGTGAAAGCAATGTTCGTCATGGGTCACGGCAACGACGCAATGGCCCGCCTGCGCCAGTCGCGGCACCAGAATGTCGTAAAAGAATGTGCGGCGCGACGGATCCTGATCGGCGGCAAACTCATCCAGCACGATGATCGGGCGCTGTTCGGCCAGCGCGATCGACAAGGCCAGCCGGCGCATCTGGCCGGTGGACAGCGACAGGTTGGTAAACCGGTTGCCGGTCAGCGAGATGCCTTCGCCCAGACCCAGTTCCTCGATATTGGCCTGCAGGCGGGCACGCTCGTCTTCGGTCATGCCATAGAGATGACGGAACATGTAGAACTCGCTGAACACGGCGGCAAAGACGCCGCGATACTCGGCGACATTCGCGCGGGTGACTTCCATGTCGTCGAGAAAGATCTGCCCCTCGTCGGGGTGGCGCAGCCCGGTCAGCAATTGCAGCAGCGTCGATTTTCCCATGCCGTTGCCGCCGGTGATGAACACCGATTGGCCGGGATACAGCGTCAGATCTATCGGACCCAGCGTGAAGCGGTCGCGCGCCTTGTCGTCATCGCCGACATCGCGTGTCAGATGCACGGTCGCGCCGCGCAGTTCCAGCGACCGGAAGGCGGGGCGGTTGTCGTCATAGTCGGCGGTTGCATCATGTTCGGCGTTGTTTTCCAGATCCTCTTCGAGATTGCGGAATATCCTGAACGCAATTCCGGCGCGCGACAGGGCGGGCAGGTCACCGACCATCGCCTCGATCGGGCCGGCAGTGAACAGCACCAGCGTCAGCAGTTGCAGCAACAGCACGCTGTCGGCATCGGTGATCAGCGGCAGCACCACCACGACCGCGATCAACAGCGCGGCCAGCGCGCCGTTCGATCCGATCTGGCCATAGCTGAAATGGCGTTCAGAGGCGATGGTCAGGTCCTTGGCGTCCTGCACCTGTGCCTCGACCGTTCGGGACAGGGCCTTGCGCCGCGAGCCGCGCAGGCGCAGTTCCTTGTAGCCGCGCAACAGGTCGTGGATGCTGTCGTAAAACGCGACGGTGGCGTCGTGGCTCTTGCGATTGGCGCGGCTGGCCGGGCCTTCGGTGGCAAAGAACGCACCGACCCCGACAACCAGCGCGATCAACGTCGCCAGAACCGAAGCGGGCAGTTGCCAGGCCATGTAGCCCAGGCAGAAGATCAGCAGCAAAAGGGTCTGGAATATTCCGACCAGGCGCAGCGCCGCACCGGAAATGTCGTTCACGTGGCCGGTGGCCACATGATAGACCTGCCCCTGCGCGCGGCTTTGAAAAAAAGAGACATCCGCCTTCAGGATGCACTGTGAAATCTGGTTGCGCATCTTCAGTTTCAGGCGCTGCACCAGGTCGACGCCGCTCATCTTGGCAAAATGCGTCGCCGTCAGCATGACCGCCGCGCTGCCGATCAGGGCAAAGAACAACAGCCAGTCGGGCCCGCCCCGGCCCGCAGTTTCGTTGATCAGAAAGATCATCGCGGTGCGGCTGGCCGACGCCAGCACCACAAAAACGAATACCGGGCTGCGCAACAGATTGCTTTCACGCAACAGGAAACGGATCAGATCGCGGGTGTTTCGGGTGACAGAATCGCTCAACGCTGCGGGCTCGTTCCATAGGGTCGCGGCGGTCCGGCGGGCCACCATGCGCCCTGAAACCATATCGCCACTGCGGCGTCAACGCGCGCCCGGATCGTGCACAGACCCTTGCCGGGCGAGATCCGGCAGGCGGCGGCGCATGTGCCCGATGCCACACGGCGCATCACAAAACCTTCAAAGTCCCGATATCGGGCGTGACCCGCGCGGCGATTGCGCCTAATAAAAACGCGGGGCGAGGAAGGGACAACGGGCGGATCATGACTCATGCAAGCGGCATAATACTGCCGGCCCGTGCCGTCTGGACAGCGCGCTGCGCGATGCTGGCGCTGGCCGGGAACCTGTTCTCGATCGGCGCGGTGATCTTCTGGATCTACTATGCGCGCTACCTGTTCGCGGTGCTGCGGCCAAGTTATGTGGCGGTGCAACCCGCCACCATCAGCCGCGCGATATCGGTGCCGGCGGTCGGCGAACCCTTTGCGATCTGGATCACGATCTCGGCGATACTGCTGGTATTCGGGGTGTTCTGGCTCAGCCAGTTCTACCGTCGCATCGGCGCGCAGATCGCGTCGCCCAGCCGGTATCTGGCGCGGATGATGACATATGGCGCCCCGGCGATCGTGCTGTTGCAGGCACTGTCCGGGGTCGGCATGTACATGCTGTCCAGCTATCGCTTTCCCCATCACCACGAATTGCACATGACCGGCAGCTTTCTGTTCTTCATCAGCCAGGCGCTAGTCGTGGTGATCGGCACGCTGCAATGCGATGCGCTGCTGAAGGATCGCGCGAATTTCGCGGCACTGGCGCGCGCCGGTGCCGTGTCCTACAGAATGGTGCTTCTGCGCAAGCGCCTGGGCCAGGTCGTGATCGCGATGAGTTTGATTTATGTATGTCTTTTCAAGATGAAAGACGTCGATCTTGATACGATGAACACCGCCATCTACGCCGCCTACACGATGACAGAGCCGCTGCTTATCACGATGTTCCTGGTGTTTCTGGGCCTGTTCCAGACTGACTTGCTGACCCTTCGGCGGATGGCTCAGCTGTCTTCCTGATCGGCGACCCGAAGCATCGCGGTGGCGCGCCGCGCGCGTTGCAGCGCGGTGAAATGGCACAACAGCGCATAGATCGCCAACCCCCACGGCATCAGGGCGTCCCAGCCGGTCAATCCCACCACAACCAGCAGCAGGCACAGCGCGATGATGCGTTCGAGACGTTCAAAGAAATCGGGCCAGGCCTCGTTCGAGATCGGGATCTCGACGGCGGTTCGCGCCTTGGCGTAGCTGGTGATCATCGCGCCGGAAAACGCCAGCAGTGCCAGCGCCCACAACCCGGTGACCCAGGCGATGGCGCCCAGCACGATCAGTTCCTGGTAGCGGTCCACCATGGCATCGAAATAGCCGCCCGTCCTTGACTGCATCGACCGCTGCCGCGCCACTGCGCCGTCCAGCGCGTCAAAGGCGAAGGCGACGGCAAGCGTCAGCCCGTAGACCCAGGCGTTGCGGTGCACCAGATAGGCGGCAGAGGCCAGAACGATCAGGCCCAGCCCCGCCGCGGTCACCTGATTGGGGGTCAGCCCGGCGCGCACCAGCGGCTGTGCAAGCCGTTCCCACAGCGGATCGATGTAGTCTTTCATCAGACCGTCGATCATCGGCTAGACTCCCTTGCGGTACATGCGAACCATGGATTTGCGCACGGATTCGAGGCGGCGGTAGCGGTCGTCGATCATCGCCACGCGGTCCGGGTCGGGGTCATAGACCGGGCCGTCGCGCCCGTTGATGACCTTGGCCGCGTCCCAGACGGTATCGGCCCAGCCCAGCGTCGGCGCGGCCATGGCGGCGGCCCCCAGAACCCCGCTCATGCGCGTGTCGCCGACCCGGATCTGCCGGTTCAGGGCGTCGGCCATGGATTGCGCCAGATAGGGATTGGCCGCCGCGCCGCCGACAAGCGGAATCGCGCCGTCGCTTTTCGCACCCTTTTCGGCCACGACCTTGGAAAACGCCCAGCGGGTGTTCAGCGCCACACCCTCGATCACGCTGCGCTTGATGGCGTCGGTTCCGTGACGCAGGGCCAGCCCGACGAACGCGCCGCGCAGGCGTTCCTCGTCCACCGGCACGCGTTCGCCCGCCAGCCAGGGCAGAAAGAACGGATCGTCCGCCTGCGGATCGCCGAAACCGGTGTAGAACTCCTCCAGTCCTTCGGCGGCATCGCGCTGGCGCGGGTCGAACCCCTCGGCCAGCCAGGACAGGGCCGCACCGGCGCTTTCCTGGGTCGCGATCAGCAGCGGGCGAAAACCGATGGAACTGGTGATCGTGGCGTAGGAATGCGCCACACTCAGCACCCGGCGGTCAAAGAACCCGGCAACCCAGCTGCTGGTCGACATGCAGATATGCAGCGCACCGTCGGCCACCGCACCCGATCCGATGGCCGTGGCGCTGACATCGCCGCCGCCCGCGACCACCGGGATATCGGCGCGCAGGCCCAGCTGCCCGGCAGCGGCCGGCGTCAGCCCGCCGACCACCGCGCCGCCATCGACGATTTTCGGCAGCTTTTCCAGCGGAATGCCGACATGACGCGCCAATGACGCCGACCAGCCCTCGCGCCCGGGGCGGGTGTCCATCAGCCAGGTCAGGTTGGCGCTGTCGGCGGTGGTGGTAAAGGCGCCGGTGGCGCGGTGCAGCAGCCAGTCCTTCACGTCCAGCAGGTATTCCGCGCGCTCGTAGATGTCGGGCTCGTTCGCCTTGATCCACAACATCTTGCCCGTGGGATCCATGCCGTTATGTGACGGTGCGCCATTGGCCACCGGCAGCCAGCGCAGCAGATTGCCGATGCCATAGCCAGAGATCCGGGGGAAGCCGCCCAGCACCTTGTTCATCAGCGGGGCAGAGCGTTTGTCGAGCCAGACCAGCGACGGGCGCAATGGCGTGCCGCGCCTGTCGGCGCAGACCAGCCCGCACATCTGGGCGCAGAATACAATCGCCCCGGTGCGC
Source organism: Rhodobacter sp. (assembly GCA_022340385.1). Lineage (GTDB taxonomy): Bacteria > Pseudomonadota > Alphaproteobacteria > Rhodobacterales > Rhodobacteraceae > CALGTJ01. The sequence goes on along the minus strand of JAJDOB010000092.1, from coordinate 15,244 downwards.
ATGTTGAGGTCCGGCACATCGGCGGCCAGCCGGGCGATGGCGCGGGCCAGCGCGCTCCACCAGTCTTCGGGCATCTGCTCTGCCATGCTGGGGCCGGGCAGGTGCAGCGGGTAGGTCGCGGTGGTCGAGGCAAGCAGATGCAGATCGGGGCCGACGACGCCGACCTTGACACCCGATGTGCCGAAATCCGCCGCGATGATCAGATCTGCGGTGCTCATCTGTTGCGTGCCAGTCCCCGAAAACGTCGCGCGCCTTGTGCCCCGCGCCATGACCAAAGGCAACACCTGTGCGCGCCGGCTTGCAAAAGCCGGCGATGTGACGAATTAAGGGGCCGGCGGGCAGGGGGCGGCGATGGCAAACGCGAAAGAGCCGATTGATATCGTTTACACATGGGTCGATGACAGCTTTGCGGGGTATCGCGAAGAGCTGAACCGATATGTCGCCGACAAGCGCGATACCAATCCGAACCGGACCCGCGATAATCTGGATATCATCCGCTATTCGATGCGCTCTGTCGCGCGGTATCTGCCGCAGGTCCGCAAGATACATTTTGTCAGTTGCCGCCCGCAGATTCCGGCGTGGCTGGATCCGGACCACCCGAAGCTGGATATCGTGCATCACGACCGGATCATGGCGCCCGGGATTCTGCCGACGTTCAATTCCTTCTGCATCGTCAGCCATTTGCATCTGATCCCCGGCCTGTCGCGCCGCTTTGTCTATTTCGAGGATGACATGCTGGCGATGTCGCCCGACCTTCACGGCGCGCTGTTTGCCCCCGACGGGCGACCGCTGGTGCATTGCTCGCCCGACCGGGTGCTGCCGCTGCACCGGCTGAACCCGGCCACCTCCAGCCCGTGGAACCTGTCGCTGGCCAATGCCGATGCGGCGCTGTCCGACCGGTTCGGCCCCGGTCCGCGCCAGCATGTGATTCATGGGCCGCAGGTGATGGATGTCGATGTCTGCGAAGCGATGTGCCGCGAATTCCCCGCGTTGATCGAAACGACGCGCAGGTCGCGTTTTCGCGGCATCGACAATGTCCCGCCAGAGTTTCTGGCCCGCCACATGGCCGTGGAAACCGGCGCGGCGGTGCTGGCCGGCTGGGGCCAAAGCAGCAGGGTGCAGGGCTATGTCAGCCTGGAAAACTTCGCACCGTGGACCTGGTGGCAATTGCGCCGCGTCGAGGCCCGCAAGGCGTTGAGCGTCACCCTGAACGACAGTTTTGGCGGACGTCCCAATCCACGGGTCGAGGCGATGGTGCGCGCGCGCCTGCACCGCTGGTTCCCCGATCCCGCGCCGTGGGAAATGGCCGCGCGCGGACTGTGACCCTTTGACGTCCGACACCCCGGGCGGCTTTCCCTTGGGCGGGCGACGGGCTAGATTGCCTGTGCATTCACTTGAAGGTCAGTCAGGACGCCGACGCGATGGATCAATCTCCAAGCCAGTTGCCCTCTGGCGGCAAGAAGGTCGGAATCTCGCCGCAGGCGCGACGCCACAACGACCTGCGCCGGGCAGCGATCGCGGCGCATCCCGAACTGAAGACGATCTCGGGGTCCGACCCGCGCACCGTTCTGGCCCTGCCGGTGATTCTGGTGGCACATTGGGGGATGGCCTGGCTTTTGTCGGATGCCGCGATCTGGGTGATCTTTGTCGCGGCGTTTTTCTGGGGCCAGATTGCAATTCACGCCGCCGGGTCGCTGGTGCACGAAACCGCGCACAAGCTGATCTTCCGCACCGAGCGTCCGAAACTGGCCTTCGATCTGGGGCTGGAATGGATTCTGGGCAGCTATGGCAAGCAACTGACCTATCAGCATGAGCACATAACCAGCCATCACCCCTATATCGGCGATTATGAACGCGACTACGAGCACGAGGATATCTGCGCCTTTCAGTCACGCATGACCCTGCGCCACGACAATCCGGCGATCCAGCGGCTGCTGACCGGGCTGACGCTGGTGATCCACGCCCTGCCGCTGGGCTTTCTGATCGGCGACGAGGTGCTGCCCCGGCTGAACGCATGGGTGTCGGGACGCCCGCAGAAAGACCCCGAGCGGCACGTGGAATCGACCCGCCCGCCGCGCTGGCAGGTGCGCCTGTTCATCGCGGTTTCGCTGTTGTCGAATCTGACGCTGCTGGCGCTGTTCGGGTTCTGGGCGCTGCTTTATCACCTGTGGTCGCTGTCGCTGTTTCTTGGCAAGCTCGGGATATGGAACCTGGGACAGTCGCTGTCCGAACACGAAGGCAGCAATGACGAGGCGCCCTCGCGTTCGACCTACAGCTGGATCAACCTTGCGCTGTTCAACACCGGCTACCACAACGAACATCACACTTTCCCGAATGTCGCCTGGACCCGGCTGCCGGTGCTGACCCGCGCCGCGCCAGAGGTGTTCAACGTGAAGGCCGAGAAAAGCTATTTCGGCTATTGGCTGGATCACGTGCGCGGCGATTTCACCGCAAGCCGCAACTCGCCCCTGCACCAGCAGGACAATACAGCGCGCTGTGCCGGCAGGGCGACCGCCCCAGTCGACTGACGGCAATGGCGGCGGTCCGATACCGGGCTGTGATCTAGGCCAGCAGCCCGGAATACAACGCCGCGTATCGCGGGCCGACCTGTGCGATGTCGCTGTTCATCGACCGGCTGCGCACGGTGTCGCGCAATCGGACCAGCCGGTCCCGATCCGTGGCAAGTTCGATGATTTTTGCCGCCAGTGCGGCGGCGTCGCCGGGTGCAACAAGCAGGTCGGCCAAATCCGGGCCAAGAACCGACGCATAGCCCGCATTTGCAGCCGCAACCGGGATGGCGCCAGCCGCCATCGCCTCTGCCAGCACCAGCCCGTAGCTTTCGCCATAGGGCGCGGGGGCGACAAACATGTCGGTGCCCGCCAACAGGTGACGTGCCGTCGTGTCATCCAGGCGGCCGGCATAGATCAGGCGAGGGGATTGCGCCGCCTCGACCTGCGGGCGCAGCGCGCCATCCCCGGCAATTGTCAGCGTTGCGCCCGGCAGCGCCGGGGCGCAGATTTCCCACGCGTTCAGCAGCACGTCGACGCCCTTGCGCGCCTCCAGCCGCCCCAGGAACATCAGTGACAGGCCAGCCCTTTGCGGGCGGGGCGCAGTGCGCCAGCCGCTGAGATCGACGGCGGGCGGCAGCACATGCGCGTCCTGGCCCGGCACCAGCGCCCGCAGCATCGGCAGCGGCGCCTCTGACGGCACGATCACCGCCTTGCTGTGGCGCAGGAAATGCCGCGCGGCGCAGCGGATGTACCGGTCTGTCAGCGATTTTCCCTGCTCTGCGGGCAAGGTCGCGTGGATCGTGGTGACGCTGGGCAGGCGCAGCGCGCGCCAGACCTGCCAGACCAGCATCGGGGTCCACGGCGTGTGCATATGCACCAGATCTGCCTGCCACTGTCCCAGTTCCGCGACGGCCGCGCGCCGCTGGTGCCGCGACGCACGGCTGATCTCGAACGCGGTGCCGTGAACGCTGATGGCGCGGGACCGCCCCAACTCGATCAGCAGACCCTCGCGCCTTGCCGGTTGACCCGGGGCAGGGGGTGCGATGATGCGCACGTCATGGCCCTGCGTCACCAGCCAGTCCGACAGGTCGCGCACATGGCGCTGCACCCCGCCGGGGCGGTCCATCGCATAGGGGCACAGCTGAACGATCCTCATGGCCCGCGGGTCAGCGGCAACGCCGCTTCGACGATGTCGAGCAGCGAGTAGATCAGCAGCGCGATCACCGCGACGCCCAGCCAGCCGCCCGTCAGTGCGGCGAACGGGATGAGGCCGGATATTCCGGCCAGAAACGCGACCGGGACATCGGCCGCGCGCAGCGGGATCAACGGGGCAGGATCGGCGTCGTCCAGCCGGTCCCGGATCACCCGTGCCAGCAGGCGGCCCCAGGCCGCGATACCCGCCACGGCGGTCCACAGCCAGGCCATGTCCAGCGTGCGATCCGCCAGTACCCCGATCGACAGGTACAGCAGCCCCCATTGCGCCATGTCGACCAGAAAATCCATGTCGCCGCCGCGCCGGGTGGTCACGCGGTTGAGACGCGCCAGCGATCCGTCGACGCAATCCAGAACCTGGAACAGCCAGCCCGACAGCGCCACGCCCCAGACCGCGATCGACAGCGGCAACAGCAGGGCCTGCGCCGGCATCGACAGCGCCAGCGCCAGCCCCGCCAGCGTCACCGTCATCGGCGCGACCCCGGCACGCGCCAGCAGCCAGGTCACCGGCACGCTGGGCCCGCGCGCCAGCAGCGCGATTGCCCAGCTTGACCGGATCTCGACCCGCATCCGCTCGCCGCAGGCGTCATAGGCGATTTCGGTCCAAGCGATGCGATTTTGCGATGTCACGTGGCGTTCCCCAGCTTGAAGCCCGCCATCACGTATCATAACGTCCCGCGAAGTCACGAGCAGTAGTTGCAGAAATCCGGGGAAATAATGAACGAGATCACCGCAGTTGTCCTGGCGGCAGGCATGGGCGTGCGCATGGGCGCGCGCGGACGGCTGATGCCGAAGGGTCTGATCCCGCTGGGCGGGCGGCCGATCGTCGCCCAGTCCGTCGCGACGCTGCGCGGGCATGGCGTGGGCCGGATTGTCATCGTCACCGGGCATCTGCGCGAACAGTACGAGGCGTTGTTCGCGGGCAGCGATATCGAACTGGTCTATAACCCGGATTACGCCAGCACCGGGTCTCTGCGGTCGCTGGCCGTGGGACTGGAACAGGTGAACGGGCCCTGCATCCTGGTGGAAAGCGATCTGATCTATGCGCCACAGGCGCTTGATACGCTCGATTGCAGCGAGAACCGGTTTCTCTTGTCCGGACCGACGGGCGCCGGCGACGAGGTGTATGTCTGGACCGAATCGTCGCGCGACGGGCGCAACCTGATGGTCGAAATCTCCAAGGACGCCGGCGCGCGGGCCGGGGCGCATCAGGGTGAAATGGTCGGGCTGACCGCGCTGACCGCGCCCACTGTGGACCGGATGCGCGAGGTCGCGGCGCAGGTTCTGCACGGCAAACCGGATGAGCATTACGAACCCGGCCTGCTGGCGCTCAGCCGGGACATTCCGATCGAATGCCCGCTGATACCGGACTTGCCCTGGGCGGAAATAGATGACGAGGCGATGCTGGCACGCGCCGCGCGGCTGGTCTATCCGCGGGTGCTGGCCGCGCGCGGGTCATGACAGCTTTCGCAGCAACCAGCCGCTGACACCAAGAATGAAACCGACCGAGGCCAGCACAGCCACCGGCGCGGGCAGGCCGCCCAACTCTCCCACCGCCCACAGAACCTTGATCGACACCACCGTGACATAGCCGAACAGCGCCAGCGCGATCAGGCGCGGCACGTTGGGCTGACGCCCGGAATAGCCGAATTTGGTCAGGCACACCGCCAGCAGCGCCAGCGCTCCCGGCAGCACCCAGACCACGCGCCGCCGCCACAGCGCCATGTTGGCATCGACCACCGTGCGCGGCGCGCTGTCGATCTGCGCCAGCCGCCGCAGCGGTTCCGTATGCAGGTAGAACCCCGGCATCCGGTAATACGTCAGCTGTTCCGGGATCAGGTCCAGCCGCAGCGTCAGATCGGCCTGCGGCTCGGCCTCGTCCTGACCCGCTGCCGCGCGCCATTTCTCGACACCCTGCAGGTGCCACAGGAACGGCACGTCGGTCGGATCGACCCGCTTGGCGGAATAGATGGTTTGCAGGTGTGGCTGGCGCAGCCCGGAAAAGATCAGTACGTCGCGCATCGCCGGGGGGTCGTCGCGCAGGATCCGCGCGCGCACCGCCATGTCGCCGCCCAGAAACCAGACATGACCGCGCGTCCAGTGCGGGCGGAACCGTTCCGCGTAATCGCCGTGCCCCAGCCGGATCTGGGCGGCCACCGCCGCGGGGCGCCCATAGGCTTCCAGCCATTGCTGAAGCCCGCCGGCCAGAATGCCGAAGATCAGCACGGCGGCGACCATCCGCAGCGGCGACGCCCCGGCGGCGGTGAAAATCACGGTTTCCAGACGGGCGCGCCGCGCGATCTCTGCCAGAAAGACACCAAAGAAACAGGCCATCGGCAGCATCCGTGCCACCATGTCGGCGCTGCGATAGGCCAGATAGGGCAGCAGCAACTGGTGGACGGGCAGACCCTGCCTTTCGGCATCCCGGCGCATGAACGCGAAATGTTCGGCCAGATCGATGGTCCAGGCGATGGCCAGCAGGATGAACATGATCAGCGCCACGAAGCGCAGGTAATCCCAAACCGCGCGGCGTGCCGCGATGCCGAAGAACGCGCGGAACATGCGGCCGGCGACGATCATCCCCGGCTGCGCCCCGGCGCGATCATGCCCTCGCGGCGCCAGGCGACATAGACCAGCGGAATCGCCGCGCCAACGGCGATGACGACGCCTAGCACCGGCCAGAACTGGGCCGCCCCCGCCGCCGCCGCATCGCCCAGCACGGCGCGCGCCGCGATGTCGCCGCCAAGCACCGCGACCGTGGCCGCCGGCAGTGCAAGGAACCGGCCCGACGGCGTGCCCGACCACGCGGCGGCAGCCACCGCGACAAGCGCGGCGAACAGGCACAACAGCGCGCGCGCCAGAACCTGGGCCAGCCGGCGGTCGACCAGCGCCGCCTTCGACGTTCCGCGCGCGGCATTCGCAATGTCGGTCCAGGACACCAGCATCCGCTCGTTCCGGCGGCGGGTGTCGTCGACCGCAGAGATCACCGAGTCCAGGCGAAAATCCAGCGCCAGCGATCTTACGGTCATCCGGGTCGATTGAATCTGGCCGCGCAGCCCCTGGTCCCTGTTGGCATCGTCCTGCCTGCGCCCGGCATAGTCGCGAAAGCTTTTCATCAGGATCGAATAGGCGCCCTTCTGGTCCGGGCCTTCGACGGTCCAGTCATCGGCCTGGCTGACCCGCCAGCCGGCACCGGTGTCCGGCTCGAAAATGAACAGATTGCCCCGCTCGGCGTCCGGCGTGGTCGGCGGCGTGGCAATGATCGTGCGCTGTTCGATCCGGCGCAGCGAGTTCTTGGGCTCCGGCGTGGTGATTTCTTCCAGCGCGCGGCGGGATTCCAGCGCGTGGATGGCAAGACGTTCGCTATAGCGCGCCATCGGGGTCAGATACCCGGCAAAGACGATGCTGACCGCAAACGCGATTGCGCCGATCTTCAGGGCAAATCGCGGGATCTGCGTCCAACTGACCCCGGCGGCGGCGCAGACGATGAACTCATTGTCCTCGCGCGCGCCGATGATCGCGAAATAAAGCCCCACCAGCACCGCCAGCGGCAGCGCAAAGTCGATGATCTGCGGGGACTTCAGGACAAGCAGCAGAGCCGTGTCCAGCATGGTGCCGCCATTGCCGATCACGATCTCCATCAGCGTGGTAAAGCTTTCCGCCAGGAAAATCGCCTCGATCAGCGCCAGCAGACCAAGCAACAGCCACAGCGTACGCCCGGCTAGCAGTCGTGACATGGGCCCCGGGCGTATCATTTCTGCAAGGCGCGATCAGGTTGCACAGGCGGGATACTGTGGTGTTTCGGGCAGAATTTCAAACAGGTTTGGCGCATTCCACCGCTTACCCAAGCCCCGCCAGCACCACCAGACACACCAGCCCGGCACCGGCGGTGATCCAGGCGTCGGTGATATCCAGAAGCCCGCCCTGATGGGGCAGGATTTTCGGATAGTCCTTGACGCCGCTCTTGCGCTTCAGGCGCGAGGCGGTCAGGTCGCCGGCAACCGTCAGGACACCCACGAAAAGCGCGATGCCGCCCGATTCGATCAGCGGCAGACCGGCCAGCAGCGCGCCCGCCAGTGCCGCCGTCAGCATCAGCATCGCCGCGCCGACGCCAAGCCCCTGTACCGTCTTGTTCGGGCTGAGGCGCGGAAAGGCCTTGGTCTTGCCGAACAGTTTGCCACCCAGCAGCGCGTAGCTGTCAAAGGTTTCGACCAGAATGAAGGCTGCCAACAGCCAGACGGCATACGCGCCGTTCAGCCCCGCGGCGGTGAACACGATCAGCGGCAATGTCGGGAACAGGGCCAGGTCCAGCGCGACGGACTGGATCTGGTCGTCAGGGCCGCCCGATCCGCCAACCCGGCGCCCGAGAAGGATCAACACGACGGCAGCGATCAGCGCCGGCGCACAAAGCAGAACCATCGGCAGGAACGACAGCGCAAAGGCGATGCCGGCAATCGCGGCCCCCACAACCAGCGGCGGCAGCGTGCGCGCGCGCAGTTCAGTGACCTTCGCCGCCTCATATCCGATGCGCCCGGCATGGATCAGCAGGGCCAGCGTCAGGATCCAGCCGCCGATCCAGAATACGCCGACGGCGACACCGACGATCAGGGTTTCGGTAAACAGGATCGGCCAGGCCTCGTGCACGGTCGGGGCCAGGCGTTCGTTGCGGCCCAGCAGTGCCAGCACCAGATAACCCGCGCCCAGCAGCGTCAGGCAGGTCAGCGCCAATGTGGTGACAGTCAGGCCCATCCTAGCGGCGATGCTTGCGCACAAGCCCGGCCTGCCAAAGCCGCAGCGCGGGGGCCAGCAGGCTGTGCAGCATCAGCAGCGCCTTCATCTGAAACCCCGGTGCCGCGGTAAAGCGGCCCTTTTCGGCACGCCTGACGATCAGCGCGGCCACGTCAAAGGGCTGCCAGACGCCGCCGCCGGCAGTAATCGCCCTGGTCACGGCGGGTTTGGTGGCCGCTTCGGCGCGAAGCTGTGGCGTGTCGGTGTCGGGCGGGTAGGCCAGCGTGACACTGATCCGGTGCGCGGCCAATTCGACGCGCAGAACCTCTGCCAGCCCGCGAAGGGCGAATTTCGACGGCGCATAGGCGGAATAACCGTAGATGCCGAAAAAGGCCGCCCCGCTGGCGACAAAGACCAGCCTGCCACCCTGCGCCGTCATCGCCGGGGCCGCGGCCCTGGCGAAATAGAGCGCGCCAAGGTAGTTGACGTTCATCTGTTCCTCGAACGACTCGATGGCTTGCGACAGGAACTCTCCGGGTTCGGCGATCCCGGCATTGGCAATGGCCCATCCGGGCGCGCCGTGATCGGCGATGGCGGCCGCGACGGCGCTTTCGGTGGCCAAGCGGTCGGCGACATTGCAGGGATAGGCGGTCACAAAAGCGTCGGGGGATGCCGCCTTGATCACACGAACTGCGTCCTGCAACCGCCCGGCATCACGCGCAAAAATGGCAATGGGGTGCCCGCGGGCGGCCAGCTGTTTGGCCAGTTCCAGCCCGATGCCGCTGGAACCGCCGGTGATAAAGGCGGGGGCCGGCAGGTTCACGCCCTACGCGTCGCCCGCAAAGGCGAGCAAGCGGTCATATGCTTCCGGGTCGTCGACCTGTTCGGGCGGGTGCTTGAACAGGAAGGCGCTGGCGTCATGGATGGCGCCCGACATGCCCTTTTCGCGGGCAATCCGCGCGCAGCGGATCGCGGTGATCGCCATTGCCGCGGCGTTGGGGCTGTCCTCGACCTCCAGCCGCATCTCGATGCTGGTGCGCGCGCCGCCCAGAAGCTGCCCCTCCAGCCGGATATAGGCGACCTTCCGGTCATGCAGCCATGGCACGTAATCGGACGGGCCGATGCGGATGTCGCTGTCGCCCAGCCGGTTGTCCATCGCGGTCTGCACCGCCTCGGTCTTGGATTCACGCTTCATCACCAGACGATCCATGTCCATCATGTTCATGAAATCGGTATTGCCGCCAACGTTCAGCTGATAGGTGCGATCGACCTTCACGCCGCGCAGATCGGCCAGATGTGCCAGCGTGCGGTGCACGACGGTCGCGCCGAACTGCGCCTTGAAATCATCCCCGATCAGCGGCAGCCCGGCATCGGCGAACTTCTTGGCCCAGCCCGGGTTCGAGGCCAGGAACACCGGAATACCGTTGACCAGGGCACAGCCGGCACGCAGGGCGCATTCGGCATAGAATTCAACCGCCCGTGTCGATCCGACCGGCAGGAATATAAGCAGAACCTCGGCCTCGGCCTTCTTCAGTTCGTCGACGATCTGATCGGCCGACAATGCCGGATGCTCTGACGGGACAAAGCTGATCTCGGGTGGCTGATTGCGCATGAAGGCCGACACGCCGTCCAGATCGGGGCCGCGATGCACAGGCGCGGTCTGGTCCTCCAGCTTGTCCCAGAACACCTGTGTACAGTTCGGCGCGGCCATGACCGCCTCGCCGATCCTGCGATGCACCTTGCGGCTGTCGACATCGAAGCCGGCGACGATTTCGATATCCTGCGGCGTGTAGCCGCCAAGCGTCGGAAAGCTGACCCCGACCGCAGCGTCACCCTGCACGCGGCAGTAGGAAATCGCCTGAACCAACGAACTGGCACAATTGCCGACCCCGGCAATCGCGGTACGGATAGGTGCGCGCATATATCCCCCGAAAATCTGCTTGTTTCACGCGCGCTTTTGGCATGCGGGGGCAGTGCGCGCCAGCCCTGTTATTGGTTAATCGCGCCACCCGCGACGCTGAAAACCTCTGAAATCGCCCTGCCGGTTTCGGTGTCTATCCCGTGCAGCGAAATCGCGGTGACTTTCGGGATCAGTCCGGTGTCGATCACCGTCACGAAAGCATAGACCGGGCGCGCCCGGCGGCCGCCGATTGTCGCGATAAGTTCCGCCTTGCCGGGGCCGGTCTGACGCAGGACCATCGGTAATTGCGGCAGCGGTTTCATCGAAACGATGAAATCGCCCTGGGTTTCGCGTTTCTTGATATTGACGCCGTAGGCAAAGCGCCGCTCGATCGGCTTCAGCGGCTTGCGCTCTCCGGTGGTATTGTAGCGCCGCCAGTAGACATGCGCCGGATTCTTGCGGCTGAGGTTGCCGTCGCCATCGAATTCGGCGGCAAAGACGATGGTATTCGAATTCAGCGAGCGTTGCAGATAGAACAACTGGTTGGTGTCGCGCGGGATCGGCCAGTCCGGCCGGATTCTCGGCAGCGTTGCGGCCTCTGTCACCCTGACGCTTTGCAACTGGACCGCCGTGGCTGGCTGCGGGGCGGCCGCAATCGCGAACAGGGCGGCGAACATCGCCGCGCGAAACCGGATGAACATTGGACAAACGTCCTTTCGTTCAGGAAGACACCATCTGAACAGCGACGTTATCATGCAGCGCGCTTACTGCAACATCGACGGCGCGCAGGATGTCCTGGTCGCGATGTTCCGCCGAAAAGAAAAAGCGGATGCGCGGCTGATCCTTGGGCACGCCGACCTGTACGATGGGCGGCGCATAAATGCCGTGTTCCAGCAGGATCTGGCTGACCATCATCGTCTGCATCGGGTCATCGAAGAACAGCGGAACGACGGCCTCGCCGATGGCGTCGCCCGGGTTCAGCCCGGCGGCGCGCGCGCTATCCAGGAACAGGCGCGATTTGCGCTTCAGCCTGGCAACGCGTTCCTTGTCTTCGCGCAGCACCGCAAGTGCGGCACGCGCGGTTGCAACAGTGGCCGGCGCCAGCCCGACCGAATAGACAAAGCCGGGCAGGGTAAAGCGCAGCCACGAAATGACGTCGGCCGAGGCACAGATGAAGCCGCCCGACGAGACAAAGCTTTTCGACAGCGTGCCCACGCTGAGTTCGATCAGGCCGGGGTCGATATCGAAATATTCGCAGATGCCGCGCCCGTGTTCGCCCAGCACACCGTAGGAATGCGCCTCGTCCACCAGCAGCCAGGCATCGTGGCGCGTCTTGATGTCGATCAGGCGGGGCAGGTCCGGGATGTCGCCATCCATCGAATACAGGCCCTCGACCACGACCAGCACATGCCGGTACTGGCCGCGCACGTCCTGCAGGCGGCGTTCCAGGTCATCGAGGTTGTTATGTTCGAAGGTCTGGCATTCGAAGCGGCCCGATTTGGCGCCCAGCACGATCGAGTTATGGGCAAGCTCGTCGATCAGCACCAGATCGCGCGGGCCAAGCAGGTGGTTGATCAGCGACACATTGGTCAGATAGCCAGAAATCATCGTCAGCACATCGCCGACGCCCAGGAATTCCGCCAGTTCGCGTTCCAGCAGCCGGTGCGTGGTACGTTCGCCGCCAACAAGGCGCGACGCCCCGGCACCCGAACCCATGGAGTCGATCGCCTCGTGGGCGGCGTTCAGCACCCGCGGATGCTTGGCCAGTCCCAGATAATCGTAATGTGCCAGGCTGATATATCCGTCCGGTTTGGAGGCGTACATCTGCTCCAACCGGTCGACAGGGACGAAATAGGGATGCCCCTTTTCGATAATAGCCTTGCCTGCCAGTCTAAAGCGCCGCTCTGCAACGGCCGCGAAACTCGGCCGTTCCGGTTTGGCGTCTAAACCCATTCTGTCCCTCCGTGGCAGTTGATCTGCCGATGCCGCCCCAGCGGATCATTTGTTTGCGATAAACCGTTGCGTTTGTCCACACTCACAATATCGCGGCCCTGTTTGACAAGCGAAAAAACCCCCAAATGGCCGGTTGTAATCTGCTGAAATGAAGCGTGACCCGGCGGCAATCCCGTGCCGCTGCGCCGGTTGATCTGTCCGCGGCATTATTTTGCCCAACCGGAGTTGGCCAGGAAATGGCGCAATGTCGGCGGCCTGCGCCGGTTTTATCAAAGATTGATGACGAATTTCGACCTGTTCGGACGGTCCCGTCGCCCAATCCGGCCGGATTTGGCACTGTCCGGATGCCGGGCCGCCGGTGCGGACCGGATGCGCCATGTTTCGCCATCGGCAGAAACCTGCCGAAAAAGCCGAACGGCGATTTTCGGCCGTAGACGCGCGTTGGGTGCGGGATTGGCGCAACATATTGTGGTGCCGCCCACCGAATTCACAATTCTGGCGCGGCTTTGGAGCCGTGATTCCCTTTGGCTGCGGTAATCGGGGGCAGGTGCCGCGCGCTCAACTCATCCCGGCAAGATGGCTGGCACAGCCGGCAAGTGCAGCAAAATCATCTTCGATCATGGTGACACCGAAATTGTTCATGAACCCGGCAAAGCGGCCCTTGTCGCGGAATGCCGCATCGAAGCCGAGCGTGTTGAGATGCGGCGCGAAGGCGCGCGCGACGCCGCCGGCCAGGTAAATCCCGCCGAATGGCAGGTGGATCAGCGCCAGATTGCCCGCGACCGTCCCCAGAATACGGGCGAACATGCGCGCCGCTTCGGTTGCGCGGGCATCACTGTCGGCCTCGAACGCGGCGACGATATCGGCGGCTTTCGCCTCTATCGGGTCATCGGCCTCGTGCCCAAGCCAATAGTATATCCGTTCCAGGCCACGCCCCGACAGCACGTCTTCGACCCCCGGGAAGCCATGCGCGGTCTCGACGAAATGCGCCAGGCGCAGTTCGGCCTCGGTGCGGATCGGCATGTTGGAATGGCCTGATTCCGACGGGGTGACCAGCGTCGTGCCGTTGCTGTTGTAAACCGGCGCCGCGTTAAAGCCGGTGCCGACCCCGATCACCAGCCGCGTCGCGTCCGCGCGGTGCTCGGGTGTCTCGATGATCGTGCGAAGGTTTTCCTCGCCAATCTGGCCAAGCGCGTGCCCCTGCGCCTGAAGATCGTTCAGCAGCGCCACGGTTTCGGCCCGTGTTGCCCGCGCGAGTGTCTGGTGATCCATCTTCCAGTCGAGATTGGTCAGTTCGCCGACGCCGTCGCGTACCGGGCCCGCCACCGCGACACAGGCCCCGATGCAATCGACATCGCCCTCTTCCGCCAGGAATTTCCGCAGCACGGTTTCCAGCCCCGGATATTCGGCATTGCGATAGCGGCGCACGGTTTCGGGCAAAAGCCGCATGCCCTCTGCAAGCGCGACGCGTGTATTGGTGCCGCCGATATCGGCAACCAGCGAATAGGTGTCGGCGGGGCGGGCAGGGGGCATATCGGACCTTTGGTGGCGCGGGTTCAGCACTGTTGGCGTGATAGGATGGATTCCGCCCCGCCTGCAAGCGGCCCGGCGGCTTCTGCGGTTCTCAGGCGGTGGCTCCTCCCGGTGCCGGGCCGGTGGACTGACCGGGAATGAACTCTGCCTCCAGCAGGGTGTTCTGTGCCGGACCGCCCGGTGTCCGGATCATCGCGATCAGGCGCTCTGCACACAGGCGGCCCGCCTGGCGTACCGATGACCGCATGGCGGTGAAGGTGGGCACCTCGCCGCCATTCCTGAGATAGCTCAGTTCGTCGTCATGGGTGATGACCGAAATGTCGCGCGCCAGCCGCAGCCCGGCTTCTTCCACCGCGCGGCGGATGCCCAGGGTCGGAATGACCGACGAACTCAGGAATGCAGTCGGCGGGTTCTGCCGGGCAAGCATCTGGCGCGTGCTGTCATAGCCGTAGGCCTCGGTCATTTCATCGGACCGGATCAGCGCCGGGTCGGCGTCGATCCCATGCGCCTGCAAAGCCTCGAGATAACCCGCAAGTCGCCGGCGGGCGAAATCCATCACCTCAAGACCGTTGATCAGCGCGATGCGTCTGTGCCCCAGGTCGATGAGATGTTCGCAGGCGCGCCGGAACGCGCGGCGGTTGTTGACATCGACCCAGTCGTAATCGTCGGTTTCATCGCTGGCGCGGCCGTGCACCACGAAGGGCAGGCCGATTTCCTGCAACAGACTGATCCGTGCTTCGGTACTGCGCGGCCCGTGCATGATGATGCCATCGACAGAGCCTTTGGTGGCCAGGTCGCGATAGGCCTGTTCCTCGGCGTCGTCGGGCACCACAGAGATCAGCATGTCATAGCCATGCGTGACATAGATCTCGCCCGCACCGGCGGTGAAATCGGCAAACACCGGGTTGACCATTTCATGGCGCGACGACACCGGAATGACATGCCCCACGGCCATGGCGCGCCCGGTGGCCAGTCCTTTCGCGCGCGTGTTCGGGCGATAGGCGTATTCCGCCGCCGCCTTCTGCACCCGCTGGCGCGTCGCTTCGGCAACCTCTGGATAACCGTTCAGCGCCCGGCTGACGGTGGTCTGGCTAAGGCCCAAGGTCTGGGAAAGCTGTTTCAGGTTCATCTACAGGGTCTGCCAAAGCGCTTTGAACATGACCGGACCGTAACCGCGCCGCGCCCGCAGGTCAAAGCGGGATTTCTGAAACGCAGTGTTTACAGCCAGCGCGGCACTGTTACATTTCGGTAATATTATGAATTGACAGAATCATGGGGATAGCCGAGTTTGTTTCTGTTCAAAGCGCTTTGGAAGAATGAATTCCCGGCGCCTCTTGTTATTTGGGAACGGTGCGAAGCCGCGCCAATCAGGGAGGACTAAGATGAAACATGCGCTTTATGCCGGGGC
>JAJDOB010000127.1 GCA_022340385.1 Rhodobacter sp. | reverse complement strand
ATCGCGGCATGCTGTTTCACCACGGTTGAAATCCGTTCGCCGTCTTCCAGTGTGGTTGGCCCCAGAACCAGCAGCGAATGCGCCAGCGCCTGCAACGCATCCAGCAGAAACCGGTTGCGCGCCGCCAGCGCGATGCATTCGTGAAACCGCGCATTCAGGTCCGCCGCGCGTCGGGGATCCTCTGTCGCCTTTGCCAGCGCGGCGTTCAGGTCACCTATTTCATCAAGCTCTGCCCCGGTGGCATGCTGGGCGGCCATCTCTGCCGCGGTGCGTTCCAGGATCACCCGCATCTCGTAAAGCTGGACCACTTCGGAATGGCTCAGGCTGCGGATCACTGCGCCGACCCTTGGCCGATGCTCGACGATCCCCTGCACCTCAAGCCGCCGCAACGCTTCGCGAACCGGCGTCCGGCTGAGCCCCAGTTGCCCGGCCAGATCGGCCTCGCGCAGCCGGTCGCCCGGGACCAGGTCACCGGCGCGGATCGCGGCCAGCACCGCGTCATGGGCGGCTTCGGCGGGCGAGGATGACGGTTCGCTCAATTGGCTGGCCTTGTGTTTCGCTTCACGTATTGTATACGCTTGGATGCAATCGGACACAAATCGAAACTGACCCGCCATGGCGCCTCCGACCCTAAAGCCCGACCTGCTGATCGTCGGCGGCGGCAATGCCGCGCTTTGTGCAGCGATCACGGCCGCCGAAACCGGCGTGTCGGTCGTGGTGCTGGAGGCCGCGCCAAAGCCCTATCGCGGCGGCAACAGCCGCCACACGCGCAATTATCGCTGCATGCATTCCGGCCCGATGGGCGTGCTGTCCGACGCTTATGATCCGGACGAATTCTATGACGACCTGCTGAAAGTCACCGCCGGCAGAACCGACGAGACCCTGGCACGGATGACGATCGAGCGCTCTGAGGGCTGTTATGACTGGATGTCCGGACATGGCGTGCATTTTCAGCCCTCGTTGTCAGGCACGCTGTCCCTGAGCCGTACAAACGCGTTCTTTCTTGGCGGCGGCAAGGCGCTGGTGAACGCCTATTATCGCCGCGCCGCCAGCCTGGGGGTCGAAGTGCATTACGACGCCCCGGTCACCGATCTGGCGCTTGACGGTGCACGGATTTCCACGGTGCGCGCCACCCTTGGCACCACCGAGTTCGAATTCTCGCCGCGCGCCGTCATCGTCGCCTCCGGTGGGTTTCAGGCCGATCTCGACTGGCTGGCCCGCGCCTGGGGCCCGGCGGCGAGGAATTTCCTGATTCGCGGCACGCCGTACAATCGTGGTGTCGTCCTGAAAAACCTGCTGGATCAGGGGGTTCAGTCCGTCGGCGACCCCACCCAGTGCCATGCCGTCGCCATCGACGGGCGCGCGCCGAAATATGACGGCGGCATCGTCACCCGGCTGGATTGCGTGCCGTTTTCGGTCGTGGTCAACAAACACGGACAGCGCTTTTACGACGAGGGCGAGGATGTCTGGCCCAAACGCTATGCAATCTGGGGCCGTCTGGTCGCCGCCCAGCCCGATCAGGTGGCCTATGTCATCATCGACGCGAAATCGCTGGAACTGTTCATGCCTTCGGTGTTTCCCCCGGTCAGCGCCGACACTGTCGAAGCGCTTGCCGGCAAGCTCGGGCTGGATGGCCCGGCGGTGGCGCGCACCGTCGCCGATTTCAACGCCGCCTGCCGCCCCGGCACCTTCCACCCGACCGAGCTTGACGGGCTGGCAACCGACGGCCTTGTGCCACCGAAAACCAACTGGGCCAGACCGATCACAGAGCCGCCGTTCTATGGCTACCAGCTGCGCCCGGGCGTCACCTTCACCTATCTCGGGCTGAAGGTCGACCAGACCGCGCAGGTGCAGGGGCCCGACGGCCCGGTTGAAAATCTGTGGGCGGCCGGTGAAATCATGGCCGGGTCGATCCTTGGACAGGGCTATCTGGCTGGGTTCGGAATGACCATCGGCACCGTCTTTGGCCGCATCGCCGGCAAGGAGGCCGCAGCCTATGTCGCTTGATCAGACGCCCGACCTTCACGGCGAGGCCCGTCGCCAGATCGAGATCTGCAACGCCTGCCGCTACTGCGAAGGCTATTGCGACGTGTTTCCCGAACTTCACGCCCGGCGCGCCTGGTCGGATGGCGACATCACCCACCTGGCCAACCTGTGCCACAACTGCCGGGGCTGTTACTATGCCTGCCAGTTCACCGCCCCGCACGAATTTGACCTGAACCTGCCCGGAATACTGGCCGAAGTGCGCCACGACAGCTGGATCGCCTATGCCTGGCCTGCCGGATTTGCCCGTCTGTTCCAGCGGTCCGGCGTCGCGGTCGCCGGCCTGCTGCTGATCGCCTGCGCCTTGCTGTTCTGGTTGGCGTCGGCGTTGCGCCCGGACAGCGGCGCGGGCTTTTACGCCATCATGTCTCACGGGCTGATGGTGGCGCTGTTCGCGCCGGCCTTTCTGTTTCCGCTGGCATCCATCGCGGTCTCGCTGCGCCGCTACTGGCGCGACACCGGCGGCACGCTTGACCTGTCCGCAACCGGCGCGGGTCTCGCCCGGGCCGGGTCGATGCGCAACCTTGGCGGCGGGCACGGCGACGGCTGCAATTTCGAGGACGAGGACCGCTATTCCAGTGCCCGCCGCTGGGCGCATCAAGCCACGATGTACGGATTTCTGCTGTGCTTTGCCGCGACCGTTTCGGGCACTGTCCTGCACTATGCCTTCGGCCTGCCCGCGCCCTATGGCCTGATCAGCCTGCCCAAACTTCTGGGCGTACCCGGGGGGGTGCTGCTGTGCCTTGGCACATTCGAACTTGCGCGCCTGAAACTGAAGGCGGATCGGCAGCTCGGCGCGCCGGACCACTGGAACGGCGAAATGGCGTTCGTGCTGCTGCTGTTCACGGTCGGCCTGTCCGGGCTGGCGCTATATGCGGCCACCGGGACCGGTCTGGTCGCCCCGCTGCTGGCGCTGCATCTGGGTGCGGTGCTGACCTTTTTCCTGACCATGCCCTACACGAAAATGGTGCATGGCTTTTACCGCCTGTCCGCCTTGCTGGCGTGCAACCGGCGCTGAACCGGCCCCGCGGGCACATTCACCGGTCGTGATCAGACGCGCGGCGGCGCCTGCAACAGCGCCATCACATCGGCCATCTCCGGGCCTTTCTCGCGGCCGGTTATCGCCTTGCGCAGCGGCATGAACAGCGCGCGACCCTTGCGGCCTGTCGCCTCTTTCACCGCATTTGTCCACGCGCTCCAGGTGTCTGAATCGTAGGGAAACGCGGGCAGCAAGGCCAGCGCCTGCAAGACAAACTCGCGGTCTTCCTCTGCCACCAGCGGGGCTTGCGCGCCGTCGCGAAAGAACGCCCACCACCCGGCCATATCGGATTTCACGGTGATGTTTTCGTGGACCGCGTTCCAGAATCGTTCGGCAATCTCTTCGGGCACGCCAAGCGCCGCGATGTCACCGGCCATGTCGGCAAATCCCAGGCCCGACAGATGGCGCGCGGTCAGCGGGAACAGATCCTGTTCATCGAATTTCGTGGGGGCCGCGCCAAAGCGGGTGATATCGAAGCCGTCGATCAATTCGTCCATCGAGCCGCGCAGTTCCACCGGATCGGACGAGCCGAGCCGCGCCATCAGTGACAACAGCGCCATCGGCTCGACGCCCTGTTCGCGGAGGTCGCGCAGGGCCAGCACTCCAAGGCGTTTGGACAGCGCCTCGCCCTGCGGCCCGGTCAGCAGCGAATGATGCGCGAAGGCGGGCACCGCACCGCCCAGCGCCTGGATGATCTGGATCTG
>JAJDOB010000114.1 GCA_022340385.1 Rhodobacter sp. | reverse complement strand
AGCTTGCGGCGGACCGCGCTGGCGAAATCGCGCCAGTCCAGCACCGGGATCACGAAGGCGCCGGGGCCGCCGATCACGCAGGCGCGGTAATAGGCATCCAGATCGTCCAGCCGGTAATAGGATCCGCTGCCGTCCTCTGTCATCAGCGGCAGGCCGTTGATGGTTATGCCGCGCATCACCGCCGCATCGCGCGCGCCGGTGACCGGGCGGCCGTTGTTGTTGGGGCCGTCGCCCGAGATGTCGATCACCTGCCGCAAGCCGGCATAGATGTTGCCAGCCAGCGAGTCGGCCCCGTATTCCAGCGCACCCGAAATCGAGGTCCGCCGCATCGAGTGGCTGAACCGGGCGGTCAGGACGCGGGCGAAGGCGGCCAGATCGGCGCGGGTCTGCAGCACGCGCCAGTCAACCACGATATTCTGCAGATCGCTGCCCGCCCATTCGACGTAGGACACCGCGATGGATTGCAGCGCGCCCGATTGCAGCGCGACGAACACCGCATTGCTGGTCAGTGCCTCGGCATAGCCACGGCGCTGGATTTCCAGTTCGGCCGGGCTCATCGAGCGCGATACATCCACCAGCAGCAGCAATTCCAGATCGACCTCGATCTCGCTGGCGGCAGCAGGCGCGGCAAGGGACAGGACGGCGAGAATGGCGATCAGGTGGCGCATTGCGACAGCCTGCGCGAGGCGCGCGTTTTCGTCCAATCACAATTTGCCGGCCCGCGCCGCCGGACTCAGAAGTCGCCCGAGACCGCGTTCTGCTGCCAGGGTTTGACGAGGTTGCCAAAACGGGTGAACTGCGCCTCGAAGCTTAGTTCGATCGTGCCGATCGGCCCGTGACGCTGCTTGCCGATAATGACCTCTGCCTTGCCATGCAGGCGCGCCATTTCGTCTTGCCAGTTGGCCATCGCTTCGAGATTGGCGTCGTCGGGCTTTTCACGCTCTTTGTAATACTCGCCGCGATAGACGAACATCACCACGTCGGCGTCCTGCTCGATCGAACCGGATTCGCGCAGGTCGGAAAGCTGCGGGCGCTTGTCCTCGCGGTTCTCGACCTGACGCGAAAGCTGCGACAGCGCGATCACCGGAATACTGAGTTCCTTGGCGATCGCTTTCAGCCCCATCGAGATTTCGCCGATTTCCTGCACCCGGTTGTCTGACGTGCCGCGCACCAGTTGCAGGTAGTCGACGATCAGAAGATCGAGCCCGTGCGTTCGTTTCAGCCGCCGCGCCCGCGAGGCCAGCTGCGAGATCGGGATGGCGGCGGTGTCGTCGATGTAAAGCGGGCAGGCCTCCAGCGCCTTGGCGGCCTCGACAAAGCGGCGGAACTCGGCCTCGTTCATGTCGCCCTGCCGGATCTTGTGCGAAGAAATTTCGCTGGCTTCGGCGAGGATCCGGCCGGCAAGCTGCTCGGCGCTCATTTCAAGGCTGAAAAAGCCGACCACGCCACCGTCCACCGCACCTTCCGACCCGTCGGCCAGTTTGCCGCGCTTGTAGGCCTTGGCGACGTTGAAGGCGATGTTGGTGGCCAGCGAGGTCTTGCCCATCGACGGGCGCCCGGCGAGGATCAGCAGGTCGGATTTGTGCAGACCGCCCAGCATCTTGTCCATGTCGGTCAGATCGGTGGCGACGCCGGCCAGCCCGCCTTCGCGCTGATAGGCGGCGTTGGCCACGTTGACCGCGTCGGTGACGGCGCGCAGGAACGACTGAAAGCCGGTGTCGGCCTGTCCGGCCTCGCCCAGCTTGTATAACGCCTGCTCGGCCTCGACGATCTGCTCTTTGGGTTCAGAGGCGACATCGACATGGCCGGCCTTGTCGGAAATGTCGCGGCCAAGCTGGATCAGCTGCCGGCGGATCGCCAGATCATAGATCATCTGCGCATAGTCGCGGGCCGCGAAACTGCTGATCGCGGCACCGGCCAGCCGCGCGAGATAGGCCGGGCCGCCAAGTTCCTTCAGACCCTCGTCGTCTTCCAGAAACGCCTTCAGCGTGACTGGCGAGGCCAGCGCGTTCTTGGCGATCCGGGCGGCGGCGATCTCATAGATTCGGGCATGGACCGGGTCATAGAAATGCTGCGGGCCGATGATCGCGGCGACCCGATCATAGGTGTCGTTGTTGGTCAGGATCGCACCGAGAAGCTGCTGTTCGGCCTCGATGTTGTGGGGAAGGGTGCCGGTATCGTCGGCTGTGGCCGTGCCGTTCTGGATCGGTGCGATCTCGTTCATTGTCTGCCTCTGTTGCGCTGGTCCGGTCTTCTTAGGACGCCACCCGCGGGGCGATCAAATTGTATGTTTCTGTGGATAGTCTTGCGGTCGGAATGTACCGCATATTGTGGGTGATGCCCAGACTATTGCCAGATCGGCCAAATTCCCGCCGCAAACGCGTGATTTCAACATGTTCGATTTCTGACGGCCGAGGCGCGCGGCACCGAATCGTCAGCTTGCGGTGTGGGCCTCCTGCCAGGCGCGCGGGTTGCCCAGAAAGGCTTCGACCTCGGTCAGGGTTTCGCTGTCGAATGCGGCCTGTTCGCGCGCTTCGGCCAGCACATCCCACCAGGTGCAAAGATGATGCAGGGTGACACCGTGATCGGCCAGGGTCTGCGTGGTTTCGGGGAAGATGCCGTAATAGAAGATCACCGCCGTATGCGCACAGGTGGCACCGGTTTCGCGGATTGCATCGACGAAGGAGATCTTGCTGCCGCCATCGGTTGTCAGGTCTTCGACCAGCAGCACGCGCTGGCCTTCGCTCATCGCGCCCTCGATGCGGGCATTGCGCCCGTAGCCCTTCGGCTTTTTGCGCACATAGGTCATCGGCAATGCCATGCGTTCGGCGACGAAGGCGGCAAAGGGGATACCGGCGGTTTCGCCACCGGCGATATTGTCGAAAGCCTCGAACCCGGCGTCGCGCATTATCGTGACGGTCAGGAAATCCATCAGTGTAGACCGGATGCGCGGGTAGCTGATCAGCTTGCGGCAGTCGATATAGGTTGGGCCGGGCAGGCCCGAGGCGTAGACATACGGCTCGCGGGCGTTGAAATGAACCGCGCCGATTTCCAGCAGCATCCGGGCAGACAGGCGGGCGATTTCGTCTTTCGGCGGGAAGGATGTGGGGATCATGGGGCGATATGTCCTTTCTGGTGCCGCAAAATCTTTGCCAAGATTCTGCCCGGGCCGAATTCCGTGGTGAATCCGGTTACGTCAAGACCTGACCTGCCAATGCAGGGCAAAACCGGGGTCGAACACGGTGACGGGGCCGTCATCGCTGTCGATCCTGGCGGGATAGGCGACCGGCGCACCCCTTGTCAGGGTAATCGTGTCATCGTTTACCGGCAGGTCGTAGAACGCCGGCCCGCTGCGCGAGGCGAAAGCCTCCAG
>JAJDOB010000060.1 GCA_022340385.1 Rhodobacter sp. | reverse complement strand
CTTGATCGCATCCAGAACCCGGACATGCCTGTCACCGTCTCGGAGATTTCGGCAGAACTTGTGGTTCGTGAAACCACCGGCGCGCCAGTGAAGCTGCAATACACGTAGCGTGGTGCAAACGCGGTCAGGGTCACCGGCGCGCGTGATGGTTCAGAGCGCGCGTTCGTATTCCAGACTCGCGCCGATCAATTCGCGCGCGTAAGGGTGTGTCGCCCCGTTTGACGGGATCGCCGTGCGGGGCAGAACCTCGACGATCCGGCCGGCCTTCATGACGGCGAAGCGATCGCACATATGGTCGACCACCGACAGGTCGTGGCTGACCATCAGGTAGGTAAATCCCTTCTCCATCCGCAGTCGAGCCAGAAGGTTCAGGATCTCTGCCTGCACCGAAACATCCAGCGCAGAGGTCGGTTCATCCAGCAGCAGCACCTCGGGTTCGAGGATCAGCGCGCGCGCAATCGCGACCCGTCGGCGCTGGCCGCCGGACAACTGGTGCGGAAACCGTTCCAGAAATTCGACTGCCAGACCAACGTCGATCAGCGCCTGCTGTGTCCGTTCCTGCGGCCGGTCGAGGCCGTGTATGCGCAGCGGCTCTGACAGGACCGTCGCCACCGAATGCCGCGGGTGCAGCGAGCCATAGGGATCCTGAAATACCATCTGCACAGTGCGACAGCGCTCGCCGACCATCGCAGCGACCGGATCGACCGGCATGATCCGGCCGATGACGAATGTCATGATCAGAAGGCCGAGCAATGTGACGAAGATCGTCGTCGCCTGCCCAAGCGCGGATCGCGCGTTGCTTTTGATCTTCTCCAAAGCTCCGCTGTTCCTGACAGGTCGTGCCGGGGGCGCGTCCTGCGCCCCCGATCAGTCATCCGTGCCGATGCTACCGGTTCTTCACGACGTCTTCGAACCGCGAGGTCCAGGGGTCGATGGTGATCCCGTCGACATCTGCCTGGTTTGCGGCTGTCACCACCCGCTCCGAGAACGGCTGAATCGAGATCACGACATCGTCCATGTAGCGCTGGATATCCTGGTACATCGTCAGCTGCTTTGCGGCGTCGGTTTCGACCAGCGCATCCTCGATCATCTTGTTCAGGTTCTCGTCGAAAAAGCTGGTGCGCCAGCCCTGGTAGTTGGTCAGCTTCGCCTCGCCCGAGTTGTCGGGGTTGTGGACCATCGCCCGAAGGTTGCTGTCGGGGTGCGGCAATTGCCCACCGCCACGACCGACCAGCAGCTCGAACGTCCGCTCGCGCATGGCGCCATAGATCTGCCTGCCGTCGCCGGTGATGATCTCGGCGTTGATCCCCGCCTGCGCCAGGGTGGCCTGGATCGCGGTGGCGGAGTCGAGAAACTCCTGGTTGGTGATCATGCGCAGCGTTGTGTCAAAGCCATCGGGACAGCCCGCCTCGGCCAACGGCGATTTGGCCTTTTCGATGTCGAGGGCAAAGCCTTCGTCGTCCAGCTCACCCAGCGCGCCAGAGTTGATCGGCCGCTGATGCTTGACGCCGAAATATGGCATGATCGCGCCGTTGATGCCGTCGTAATCAATCAGGTGACGCAGGGCCTCGCGCACTTTCGGGTTGGCAAATCGCTCGTCTTTCATCGAAATGGCGAGATAGTAGAACCCGGCGCTTGGCACTGTCTCGACTGTGATATCCTCGTCTGCGTCCAATGCCCTCAGATCGGGAGCGGAAAGCGAGAACCCGACGTCGATGTCGGCCTGTTCAAGCGCCAGACGCTGCGACTGCGATTCCGGCAGGTGACGCATCAGGACCCGCTTCATTGCCGGGGCATCGCCCCAGTAGCCGTCGTTGCGGGTTAACCAACTGCGTATCCGCGTGACGCTGATGGCGTTTCAGTGCTTTTTGCGGCGCGGATGGGGCGGGCGATCATCGTGAACGCAGGGTTCACGTTTTTTCACCCTCGCGGCGGCCTCCATCCGAATGCTGCTTGGCAAAACGGGCCATGCCGGACAGCAGGTTTCCGAAAAAGCAGGCCAACGCGATCAAAAGCCTTTTCGCCTGCTCGGATTGAAGTGACCGGGCCGTGCGCGCCTTGCGTTCGGCGATTTCCGAGGCATGTTTGAAAATGTATTCTTGGCGGGTCATCGGGGCGTTCCTTGTTGAATGCCGCGTTGTTGCGGCGATGAACAAACCTCGCATGGCTTTGAACGAAAGACTTTCAGGCGACGTCCAGAATACCTTGTGGTTTTGTCCAGATGTCTTGCCAATCAGCCAACGGAAAGGTGAAGGTGCTGGATGGACAGGGACGGCCTCATATCCTTTCTGGAATTCCAGCTTGATCTGGAACGCGGCGAATTGCGCCGAAACGGCGCGCCGGTAAAGGTAGAGCCGCAGGTTCTGGACCTGATCGGATTCTTTGCCAGGCACCCCGGTCAGCTTGTTTCGCGCGATGAGTTGGTCGAGGCTGTCTGGGGCGGCAGGTTCATCTCTGACTCCGCCATTTCCAGTCGCATCAATGCGGCGCGCGCGGCGCTGGGCGACGATGGCACGGCGCAGCGCCTGATCAAGACCGTGCCGCGCCGGGGGTTTCGGTTCGAGGCGGCGGTCGGAAAACCCGCCACGACCAAGCCCGAAACCCTGCCGGACAAACCCTCTGTTGCGGTCCTGCCTTTCGAGAACCTTTCAGGCGATCCGGAGCAATCCTATTTTTCAGACGGGATCACCGATGACATC
Organism: Rhodobacter sp.; assembly: GCA_022340385.1. Classification (GTDB taxonomy): domain Bacteria; phylum Pseudomonadota; class Alphaproteobacteria; order Rhodobacterales; family Rhodobacteraceae; genus CALGTJ01. The sequence goes on along the minus strand of JAJDOB010000060.1, from coordinate 3,822 downwards.
ATCACCGATCTGTCGCGATACGACGAACTGTTTGTCGGCGCGCGGCATTCCAGTTTCGCCTACAGCGACGATGCGGCCACGGGGGCAAAGATCGCCGAGGAGCTTGGCGTGCACTACATCGTTGACGGCAGCGTGCGACGCGCGGGCGACAGGATACGGGTCTCGGTCCACCTGACCGATCCCTGGGCCGGCCGGCAGCTTTGGGCGGAACGGTATGACCGCAAACTGACCGACATTTTCGAGGTCCAGGACGAGATTACCAGCCTCATCGTGAACACCCTTGCGGGCGAGATTTCGCGTCAGCACTTCAAGCGATCACTGAACAAGACCGCGGACGCGGTCACCGCATACGATCATGTCCTGCGCGCGCTCGACTATGGCTGGAAGCATGATCCCGAAGGTCATCGAAAGGCGATCGAGGAAGCCCGGCGCGCGCTGGCGCTCGACCCGCATCAGGCACGGGCACATGCGGTCATCTCCTGGGCAAATCTGCATTTCTACATCAACGCCCTGACCGATGACGGAAACGCCGCCATGCAGCGCTGCGCCAGCGCCGCCGTCGCCGCGGTGGACGCCGACGATCGGGAACCCTGGGCGCATATCGTGCTGGGCTGGGTCTACCAGTTTCGGGACCGCAATACGCAAAGAGCATTGGCAGAACTGGACCGGGCCGTCGCCCTGAACCCGAGCAACGTTTTCTTCCGAAGCCTCAGGGCGTTTTCCCTGCCCTACGCCGGGCAGTCCGAACGCGCCATATCAGAGCTTGGCTCGGCGATGCAGCATTACCCGCATTTCCCGATCCTTTACCACGTTCACTATGCGCGGGCGCTGTTCAATCTGGGTCGCTACGCCAAAGCCTTGCCGCATCTGGAACGCGTCCGTGCGGCCCAGACCCGCCACCCCTTGGCGCTGGCGCTGACTGCGGCCTGCTACGCCGCGAACGGGCAGATGGAAGAGGCGCGGGCCACGGCTGCCGAGGTTCGGCGCGCAAGCGAAAGATTCACGATCACCCACGCCGCACAGGTGCTTCCCTACGAACTGGAAGAGGACCGCGAACGGTTCCTTACGATGTTCGCGCGCGCATTTCAGCCGGAATAGGACGTGGGAGCTTTGGCGGCGGAGCTACGTTTTGACATCTCCGGCGTTTTCGGCTGGCTGACTTTCTCCGAATGGCTTCCACGACCGTCCCGACCACCATCGCGGGTTGTTGAATACCACCCCGTCACGGCCGGAAGAGTGCGCTCCTTCAGGGTGTCTTCAGGATGCCAGTGGCGCGTTGCCCAGATCTTCCAGAATCGGACAGTCCGGGCGCTGATCGCCGGAACATTCGTTGATCAGGTGCGAAAGCGTGTCGCGCATGGTCTTGAGGTCGTCGATTTTTGAATCGATCTGGCCAAGATGTTGTTTGGCGATGCGTTTGACGTCGGCGCTGGCCCGGGCCTGATCTTCGTAAAGCGCCAACAGCGCGCGGCAGTCCTCGATGGTAAAGCCCAGCGCACGGGCGCGGCACAGGAAGGCAAGCTTGTGCAGGTCTTTCTCGCCAAACGCACGGTAACCGTTGGCCCCGCGCATTGGTTTGACCAGTCCGATATCCTCGTAGTAGCGGATTGTCTTGACCGGCAGGCCCGAGCGGGCGGAAACGTCGCCGATATTCATGGCAGGTTCCTTCCTATTGCGCAGCCGCTGGATGCAATTCAGGCGATGTTCTTGGTTTTGGCCGGGCGCGCTGCGCGGTCGCGGGCTTGACCCAGCGCAGGCGCAGCGCATTCGACAGGACGAATACGCTGGACAGCGCCATCGCGCCGGCGGCGAGCACCGGCGACAGCATCAGGCCACTGACCGGATACAGGACACCGGCCGCGACCGGGATCAGCAGGGTGTTATAACCGAACGCCCAGAACAGGTTCTGGCGGATGTTGCGCATGGTGCGCTGGCTGATGTCGAAGGCATTGACCACGCCATTCAGATCGCCCGACATCAGGACGACGTCTGCCGCTTCGATCGCGATATCCGTACCGGTGCCAATGGCGATGCCGACATCGGCCTCGGCCAGTGCAGGGGCGTCATTGATCCCGTCGCCCACGAAGACCAGCTTGCCGCCGCCTTCTCGAAGCTGGCGCAGCACGGCGACCTTGCCCTCTGGCAGGACTTCGGCGACGACATGGTCGATGCCAAGCTCTTTTGCGATCACGTCCGCGGTGGCCTGGTTGTCGCCGGTGATCATCGCGATCTTCAGGCCAAGCGCGTGCAGGGCGGATATTGCCGCGGGCGTCGTAGCCTTGATCGGGTCGGCCACGCCGATGACGGCAGAGATCCTGCCGTCGATGGCGGCGTACAAAGGCGTGCGACCCTTGCGGCCAAGCGTTTCGCCAATGTCCTGCAATTCGCCAAGGTCGATGGATTCACGCCGCATCAGGCGGTCTGCGCCAATCAGCACGTCGCGTCCTTCGACTTTTGCCTGCACCCCGTAGCCGGTGATGGACGTGAATTCGTCGATCTCCGGGACTTCGAGGCCGTCCTGGACGGCGGCGCGCATGATGGCCTGGGCAATGGGATGTTCTGACGATGCCTCGACCGCCGCGATCAGGCGCAAGACTTCGGCGCGCTCGAACGACCCCGCGACTTCAAGCTCGGTAAGTTCCGGGCGTCCTTCGGTCAGCGTTCCGGTCTTGTCGACCGCCACGATGGTCGCTTCGTGCAGCATTTGCAGCGCATCGCCCTTGCGGAACAGAACCCCCATTTCGGCGGCCCGTCCCGTGCCGACCATGATCGAAGTCGGCGTTGCAAGACCCATCGCGCAGGGGCAGGCGATGATCAGAACGGCAACGCCCGCGACCAAGGCGAATCCCAGCGCGGGATCGGGACCAAACAGAAGCCACGCAAGAACAGTGACCGCCGCTGCCGCCATGACAGCGGGAACGAACCACAGCGTGATCTTGTCGACCAGACCCTGGATCGGCAGCTTGGCCCCCTGGGCCTGCTCGACCATCGCGATGATCTGCGCCAGCATGGTATCGGCGCCGACCTTGGTTGCGCGAAAGCTCAGCGCGCCGGTGCCGTTGACGGTGCCACCCACAACTTCGGCGCCACGGGTCTTTTCGGCCGGGACCGGCTCTCCGGTGATCATGCTCTCATCGACATAGGAAACGCCGGTCAGCACCTCGCCGTCGACTGCAATCCGTTCCCCGGGGCGCACCTGGATCGTGTCGCCGGTGACGATCTGATCAATGGGCAGCTCGACGGTTGCGCCGGCGCGTTCGACACGCGCGGTCCTGGGCTGAAGGCCGACAAGCTTGCGAATGGCCTCTCCGGTCCGGCCCTTGGCCCGAGCTTCCAGCCAGCGGCCGACCAGGATCAGGACAACGATGACCGCTGCCGCTTCGTAATAGACGTTGGCTGTGCCCGCAGGCAGCCAGCCGGGGGCAAAGGTCGCGACCAGCGAGAACCCGTAGGCCGCGCTGGTGCCGAGCGCCACCAGCGAGTTCATGTCCGGCGCGGCGCGGAAAAGTGCCAATGTGCCTTTCGTGTAGAATCGCAGTCCCGGCCCGAACAGCACGGCGGTGGTCAGCAGGAATTGCAGCAGACGGCTGTTCTGCATCCCGATCGTATCGGCGATCAACCGGTGAACGCCCGGGACAACGTGACTGCCCATCTCGATGGCGAATACCGGCAATGCCAGCACGGCGGCCAACAGCGTCATTTGGCCCAGGCGTGCAATCTCTTGCGCCTTGCGGTCGCTGTCGCCCTCGAGTGATTGGCCTTTCTCGGTCGCAGGATATCCCGTTTCGCCAATCACCTGCGCGATCGTCCCGGGTGTAATCG
>JAJDOB010000048.1 GCA_022340385.1 Rhodobacter sp. | reverse complement strand
GGATAGCCGGCTTTGGCCAGGGCATCAGACAGCGCGCCGGAATCGGCGGGAGATGAAAAAGTGACCTGTGCGGATTCGGCCGCAAGATTGACCGTCGCCAGGTCCACGCCGTCAACCGCGGCAAGTGCCTTCTCGGCACGGCCCACGCATCCCGCGCAGGACAGGCCCTCGATCTGAAACGTGAGTGTTTGTTGAGAATTCATTGGGGTCTTCTCTGGGTATCATTTGCCTGACACGCAACATAAGGGTTCCAGTGGCTGGAGGGTCAAGGCGTCTGTCGCATTATTTTTGCGGCGCCTGTGTGCCGGTGCAGATCGTCGCGGGAAGATCAAGAAACTTTTCGCCAAAAATACCAAGATGTGCTCTGTTCTGCGAGGGCCAGCGTGCCGAGTCGCGTGGGTCTCAATAAAAACTCGCAATCATTAGGGAGGAAGCAATGCTTCGAATCAAAGGAATAAGCGTTCTGGCATTGGTCGCTGTCGCGGCGGCATCATTTGGACAAGCGGCACTTGCCGATACGGCTGGCAAGCGCATCGCGCTGTCCAACAACTATGCCGGCAACTCATGGCGTCAGGCCATGCTGCGCAGCTGGGAAAAGGTGACAAGCGCCGCCGTGGCTGACGGCACAGTCGCCGCCGCCGATGCCTTTACAACCGCCGAGAACCAGGTGACCGAGCAGGCGGCGCAGATTCAGAACCTGATTCTGCAAGGTTATGACGCGATCGTCATCAACGCCGCCTCGCCCGAGGGACTGAACGGCGCGGTCAAGGAAGCCTGCGATGCAGGCGTGACCGTGGTGTCCTTTGACGGCATCGTGACCGAGCCCTGCGCGTGGCGCATCGCTGTCAACTTCAAGCAAATGGGCAAGGACGAGGTGCTGTATCTTGCCGACAAGCTGCCCGACGGCGGTAACCTGCTGGAAATCCGCGGGCTCGCAGGCGTGTTCGTCGATGACGAGATCAGCGCCGGTATCCACGAAGGTGTGGCCGAGACCGGCAAATTCACCATCGTCGGTTCGGTCAACGGAAACTGGGCTCAGGACGTGGCGCAAAAGGCTGTTGCAGGTATCCTGCCGTCGCTGCCAGATATCGTCGGCGTGGTGACCCAGGGTGGCGACGGCTATGGCGCGGCGCAGGCGATCAAGGCCGCGGGCCGCGACATGCCGGTGATCGTGATGGGCAACCGCCAGGACGAATTGCAGTGGTGGAAGGAGCAAAAGGACGCGAATGGCTACGAGACAATGTCGGTGTCCATCGCGCCCGGTGTGTCCACGCTGGCCTTTTGGGTGGCGCAGCAGGTGCTGGACGGCGCAGATGTGCCCAAGGATCTGACCGTTCCGTTCCTTCGCATCGATCAGGGCAACCTTGAAGAGAACCTTGCAACGACCGAAGCCGGCGGCGTGGCAAACGTCGAATATTCGCTGGAAGACGCCAAGACCGTGATTTCTGGCGCGATGTAAGGCGGATTGCGGATCCGGTGACCGTGACGGACGGACCGATTGTCCTGGTGGACGGCGTCGAAAAAAGGTTCGGCGCCGTTCGGGCGTTGTCGGGCGTCACGCTGGATCTGCAGGCGGGCGAATGCCTTGGGCTGGTCGGCCATAACGGGGCGGGCAAGTCCACGCTGATGAATGTGCTGTCGGGCATCATGGTGCCCGACGCAGGCCGCATCGTGATCGGCGGGGCCGATCTGACAGAGCGTTACTCTGCGGTATCGGCGATGGCGCAGGGTGTGCGTTGCGTGTTCCAGGAACTGTCGCTGTGCCCGAACCTGACAGTGGCTGAAAACGCGCGCATTTCACATCCGGCGATCAGCGGCATCGGCTGGCGGCGGCGCGCCCGCGCCCTGATCGGCGGGATGCTGGATCAGGTGTTCCCGGGGCACGGGATTTCCACCGATGATGTGGTTGGCGACCTGTCGATAGCCAAACGCCAGATGGTCGAGATTGCGCGGGCATTTGCCGTGACCGACCGTGAGGCACGGGTGGTCATTCTGGATGAACCAACCTCGTCGTTGGACGGCGTCTCGGCTGAGAAACTGCTGGCCCATGTGCGGCGCTATGTGGCGGCGGGGGGGACCTGCGTGCTGATCTCGCATCTGCTGGGCGAAATCCTGAATATCTCGGACCGGATCGCGGTGATGCGCGACGGCGGGGTCGTGGCGTTGGACAGCGCGCGCGCCTTCGACCGCAAATCGCTGGTCGCGGCGATGGGCAGCGTTGCCGAGGGGCTGCAGGGCCCGGCGGCCAAAGCCACTCCGAAGCGGGCGGATGCGCCAGCCGTGCTGACGGCGCGGCCCGAAACCAAGTCCGAGACGCTGGCATTGTCGGCGCACAAGGGCGAAGTTGTGGGGCTGGCGGGCCTCAGCGGGCAAGGCCAGACCGAATTGCTGGTGCGTGTGTTCCGCCATGCCGCCGGGACCGAGGTTCGGGGCGACGTGGCTCTGGTCGCCGGAGACCGGCAGACCGATGGCATCTTTCCGCTCTGGTCGATCGCCGAGAATATTTCAATCGGCTCCTTGCGTCAGTTCCTGAATGGCATCCTGCTGGATCATGGCCGCGCGCAGGCCTTCGCGCAGGACTGGCGCGCGCGCATCGGCATCCGCACGCCGGACGTCAATCAGCCAATCCTGTCACTTTCGGGCGGCAACCAGCAAAAGGCGCTGTTCGCCCGCGCCCTTGGGTCCACGGCTGGCATCATCGTGATGGACGATCCGATGCGCGGTGTCGATGTGGGCACCAAGCAGGAAGTCTATGCGATGATCCGCGACGAGGCTGAAAAGGGCCGCACCTTCCTTTGGTACACCACCGAGATGGACGAATTGCGCAATTGCGATCATGTCTATGTGTTTCGCGAGGGCGCCATCGTCGCCGACCTGCCACATGCCGAGATGTCCGAGGAAAAGGTCCTGCACGCCTCGTTCCGCGACGACGGCGTCAGGGTATCCGCATGATCGGCGCGATATTCTCGCCGCGGGTCCTGCGCGGCCTGCTGCCACCGCTGTCGCTGGCGGTGCTGCTGATTTCGATCTTCTGGCTGCAACCGCGCACGATGAGCTATTTCGGTCTGAACCTACTGCTGAACCTCGCCGTGCCCATCGCGCTGGCCACCATCGCGCAGATGTTCATCCTGTGCGTCAACGAGCTGGACCTGTCGATTGGCGGCTTCGTGTCGCTGGTCGCCTGCATCACCGCGACCTGGGTACAGGAGACGCCGCTGTTCGGCCTGCTGGCGCTGGCGGCGTTGATCGCCGCCTATGCCGGCCTTGGCGCGCTGATCCATATCCGGCAATTGCCGTCCATCGTAGTCACGCTGGGCATGTCCTTTGTCTGGCTCGGACTGGCCGTGCTGGTCCTGCCTACTCCCGGCGGCAAGGCGCCCGACTGGATCCGGTCTCTGATGACGCTGAAACCGCCGATGATCCCGTTCCCGATCATCGCGTCTGTCGCATTGGCGCTGATCGTCCACGTCGCCCTGATGCGCTCTGCCGGGGGGACGGTGCTGCGCGGCGCGGGCGGCAACCCGGCGGCGCTGGCGCGGGCGGGCTGGTCGATCCTGCGCATCAAGATGACGATGTTCGCGCTGGCCGGGTTCTTTGGCGTACTGTCCGGCATGGCGCTGGTCGGTCTGACCACCTCTGCCGATGCCAACATCGCGCTGCGCTATACCCTGCTGTCCATCGCCGGGGTGATCCTTGGCGGCGGAGAGTTCGTCGGCGGCCGCGTCTCGCCGATCGGCGCCGTGATCGGCGCGATGACGCTGGCGCTGGCGGGGTCGTTTCTGTCGTTCCTGCGGCTGAACCCCGACTGGCAGATCGGTGCACAGGGTGCGATCCTGATCATCGTGCTGGCGCTGCGCCTGCTGATCCGGCAGGCGGAGAAGCGGCGATGAGCCGGGCGGCGATCTTGCGGCAGCCCTGGCTTTGGGCCTGGGTCGGCGCGCTGGCCGTCTGGCTGGCGACTGCCGCGTTTACAGGCGGCACCGGCTCGGGTCAGGTGATCAGCGCCGCGCTGACCTTCGGAGCATTCTTTGTGATCGTCGCCCTGGGGCAGATGTTCGTGATCACCCTCGGCCCGGGCAACGTCGATCTTTCCATCCCGGCCTGCATGACGCTGGCGGGCACCGTGTCGATGAAGATCATGGACGGCGCGGGTGCGATGATCCCTGTGGGTCTTGCCGTGGCCGTTGCCGTCGGGCTGGCGGTGGGTGTGATCAATTACACCCTGATCCGGGCGCTGCGCATCCCGCCGATCATCGCGACCCTGTCGTCGAGTTTCATCTTCCAGTCCGCCGCGATCTGGTACAACCGCGGCCTGCGGGTGAAACCGCCCGAGGCGCTGGGCGACTTCACCACGGCCAAGATCGCAGGGATGCCCTTCATCGCGATCCTTGTCATCGGGCTGGCGGTCGCCATGCATATCCTGCTGGCCCGGACCATCTATGGCCGCAGTGTGCTGGCCATCGGCCAGAACATGCGCGCCGCCGGGCTGGCGGGTATCAGGGTCGAGCGTATTCGCGCCATCACCTACATCATGTGCGCCACGCTGGCGGGGCTGTGCGGCTACCTGCTGGCCGCATTCTCGGGTGGTGCCGCGCTGAACATGGGCGAGGAATACCTGCTTTCGTCGATCGCGGTCGTGGTGATCGGTGGCACCTCGGTCGCGGGCGGGTTCGCCAACGTTCCGGGGCTGTGGGGGGCGGCGCTGTTCCTGTTCCTGCTGGTCACAATGCTGAACACCTTTGGCGCGGGCGCGGGCGTGCGGCTGGTGCTGACCGGGCTGATCATCATCGGCGTCATCGTCGCGGCCAGCGGCGGACGCCACAAACGAGAGGGCTGAACATGGCGCTTGTCGGCGACGACTATGAATATTTCGACCACCGATTCCGCGACCTGACCGTACCCACCGCTGCGGTCGAGGTGCTGTATGACGGCTGCCGCTGGGCCGAGGGGCCGGTGTGGTTCAACGACGGCGGCTTTCTGGTCTGGTCGGACATTCCCAACAACCGGATGCTGCGCTGGACCCCGGATCAGGGCGTTGGCGTGTTCCGGTCTGACAGCAATTTCGCCAATGGCAACACCCGCGACAGGCAGGGGCGGCTGGTCAGTTGCGAACACGGCGGGCGGCGCGTGACGCGCACCGAACCGGACGGGTCGCTGAGTGTGATTGCCGACAAGTACAAGGGCAAGCGATTGAATTCGCCCAATGATGTCGTGGTGAAATCGGACGGCACGATCTGGTTCACCGATCCGACCTACGGCATCATGAGCGACTACGAGGGCCACAAGGGCACGTCGGAGCAGGACGGTTGCCACGTCTACCGTGTCGATCCTGCAACCGGGGTTATCGCGGTGGTCGCCGACGACTTCGTCAAGCCCAACGGGCTGGCGTTTTCACCGGATGAGACACATCTTTATATCGCCGACAGTGGCCTGTCGCACGACCCGGACGGCCCGCATCACATCCGCCGTTTCGCGGTCTCGGGCGACAATACGCTGAGCGGCGGCGAGGTCTTCGTCGAGGTGTCGCCGGGCGTTCCAGACGGGTTTCGGTTCGATACGCTGGGCAACCTGTGGTCCAGCGCCCAGGACGGCGTGCGCTGCTTCGATCCGAACGGCGAACCGCTGGGCCGGATCAAGCTGCCGCAGATGGTTTCAAATCTGACCTTCGGCGGGCCGAAACGTAACCGGTTGTTCATCACGTCGACCCATACGCTTTGCGCGGTCTATCTTGGCGTCAGCGGGGCGCAAACACCCTGATCCGGATATTCGAATTGCTCCGCCAATACTTTGCTTCAGGCTGCTGATTTCGAACCTTGGACTGGCCCACTGGCAGGCGTCGGATCGAGTTCTCCATGAGTGACGGCTCTGCGAAAATCGCCTGGCATTGCAAACGACTGAGTCTGTCAACTACAGTTGATCAACAACAGATGCCGCCGCGAGTGTTATTCAGGTAATCGGTCCATGGCCAACATTGAACATGCCTACAGGTACCCAGGCCATTCATCGCTTTCCGGTACGCCCGGCAAACAGCAGCTTTCGTTGGTTTGTGATACCGCTGATCCGCGGGAATCACGCGATTTCCTGACGGCTGTCGCGCTTAGCCCGGATATCTCGGCCAAGGCGCTGCGCGCTGTTTCCGAAATTGTCGGATCGCGGTTCTACGTGCCGCCATCAATGCTTGCGCGCATTCTGCGAGAGGCGGATCCGGTCGCCACCGTCAGCCCCGAAGCGGTGCGTTTCGAAGGTTTTTCGGCCTGTTGCAGCGCCTATATCCGCCTGGACATGGACGATGGCGCCCTTGAGGTTTCGCATCGCCGTAGCGGGACCACGAACGTGGATTTCGGGGCCGAGCTGCGTGCGGCGCTGGCACAGGTCCAGCCGGGCAGCCGGATGGAAATCAATATCGGGCCGCAGTCGGTCGGCATCTCGCACGAGCGTGCCGCTGTGGTCGAACGCAAGGTGCCGCTGCCCGCGCGCTGGATCAGGGGGTTCGGCAATGTTCAGGTCCATCTGGCGGGAATGGAGCCGGCATTCACCTTGTCGCAGGTGGCAGCTCAAAGGTTCCTGCGCAGCCTGCCGCGTTCAAAATCCGACCATCAGATCTGGGTCGCGGCCGCGCAAAACATAGTCAGGACCACGTCGCGCAGAACGCCGGGCGGCGTGCCTTTGCGCGGTGCCCATCGGCTGCGCGTGTTCGAAACCCTGGTGGGCAAGGCGAAGGCCTTGCAGGTCTTCAAAAACCCCGACCTCGAAAGCTCTGCCTGGGTTCTGGATTTCGGGACCCAGCGGCTGATCCTGGTCCTGAACGCCGAGCCCTGGCGCGGGTTCTCCGGCGACGGCGGGCTGTTGTCGGAACTTGCGCTGGCGGATGTCGACACCGCGGCGCTGCGCGCGCAGCTGAACTGGCAGGACCGGTTGGATATCGCGGCATTGACGCAAGCCACCGCGATGACACCCGACCAGGTGCGCCGGGCGATCGCGCATCTTGCCGCTTCGGGGCTGGTCGGGTTCGACCTTGCGCAGGGGGCATGGTTTCACCGGGTGCTGCCCCTCGACATGACAAAGCTGGACGCGCTCAATCCACGCCTGAAAGCAGCGCGCAAACTGGTGGATGCCGGGGCGGTCGCGCTTTGCGACGATGGCGCCGAGGTAACAAGCAAGGATGCTGTGCATCGCGTAAGGCTTGATGAAGCCGGCTACAGTTGCACCTGCGCGTGGTACGCCAGGAACAAGGCGGCGCGCGGCCCCTGCAAACACGTTCTGGCAACCGAAATCGCAGAGGCGGGCGGATCATGACCGAAACGGAATTCCTTGCGCTGATCACCCAAGACAGCGCCGCGCGCGTTCTGGAGGTGCTTGCCGAGATTCCCGAGAATGAGCGCCGCGCGTTCGCTCGCACCGCACATGCGACCCTGAAGAGCTATCACAAGGCCAAGTGGGACCGCCAAACCGGCGGCACGTCGGAGCCAGGACAGATCGCGAAAGACGGCGACGCGCTGGACATCGCGGTTCTGGCCACCGGGGTTCCTTCGGAAATCGCCGCGCATCGCTGGCCGGTTCTTCCCAACACCATCAAGATCACCGAGGTCTTCCAGGCGTTGAAACCAAGCTGGATCGACCGCTGGGCGGAGGCCGCGGTCGAGGACAATCCACAAATGCTCCGCACCGTTCAGCAGCTGTACCGGCAGGGTTTGTGCCGCCTGCCCGATACCGACGCCTATATCCTGGGATACTACGCCGACAGGCAGTCCGCCGATTGGCGCGCGGGCGACGAGTTTCAGCAAAGGGATGTCTGGCGCTTTTTCGAAGTCGAGGGCGGCGGCGAATTCTGTCTGGCCTCGCATGACAAATATACCGTCGAGGTAAACTCCTGGAGCACAACTCTTTTGGCACTTTGTGCAAAGGATGCGCTGGACCGCGGCCGCCTGCTCGATGCAACGCTCGACACGCTCGAACGCGATTTCGGCCAGTTTCAGGCTGGATGGTATTCGCGCTTTCACATGCGGCTTGAGCCAACCCTGAAGGAAATGACGGCGCGGGTCGGAAGGTATCTGAACCTGCTTGGCAGCATGGTGCCGCCCACGGTTTCACTTGCCCTGAAAATACTGAAGCAGGTCGACAAGACCGGTGCAATCTTGCCGGACGATCTGCTGGCATCGGTCGGGCCCGCCCTGCAGGCGCGTCAGAAATCCAGCGCACTGGCCGCGCTTCTGCTACTGAAAAGCTGCGCGAAGCGGCACAAAGAGCGGGCTGCCGACATCGCCCGGACAGCCGCCTTGGCGCTGATTTCGGAAGCCGGTGAGGTGCAAGAGCGTGCGCTCGATCTGATCGATCAGCTTGGCCAGTCGCAGAACCCCGATCTGCGCGCAGTTTTCGCCGAATACGTCGATGCGGTCACGCCTGTCGTCAGGGAACGGCTTTCGGATCTCCTGGGAACGCAATCTGCAAACGTCGGGGAAACGCCCGCCTATCCGGTTCCGCAGTTCAAGGCGATCATTCCCGTCGGGTCGGCGGAAGAGGCCGTTTCCACATTCCTGGAGCTTCTGGAGAATTGCAGGGATCCGTTCCTGATCGAGCGCGCAATGGACGGCGTGGCCCGGTTCGGCGCCGC
>JAJDOB010000133.1 GCA_022340385.1 Rhodobacter sp. | reverse complement strand
GCACAAGACCGAGGCCGGCGCGGTGGCGCTGAACCTGTCGACGGCGGCGGATGCCGAAAAAGCCGCCCGCGCGATGCCTTGTGCCAGCTTTCTTCTGGAGGAAATGATCACCGGCACGATCGCGGAACTGCTGGTCGGGGTCGTGCGCGATCCGGCGCATGGATTCGTGCTGACGCTGGCGGCTGGCGGCACGCTCAGCGAAATCCTGCGCGACAGCGTCAGCCTGTTGGTGCCGGTCACCGGGTCGGATATCCGGCAGGCGCTTGGAAATCTGCGCATCGCACCGCTGCTGGCCGGGTATCGCAACGGTGCCGCCGCGAACGAGGCGGCAATCCTGACGGCGGTTCTGGCGGTGCAGGACTATGTGCTGGCGAACCGCGCCCGGATCGACGAAGTTGAAATCAACCCGCTGATCTGCACGCCTGAACGGGCAGTGGCGGCGGATGTATTGATCAGGATCGGAGAGTCGAATGACGGATAGCCCGGTAAGAACCAAGCGCGACGGCCATGTGCTGGAGGTGACGCTGGACCGCCCCAAGGCGAACGCGATCGACCTGCGGACCAGTCACAGGATGGGCGAGGTCTTTCAGGAGTTTCGCGACAACCCGGACCTGCGCGTTGCGATCATCACGGGCGGCGGCGAAAAGTTCTTTTGCGCCGGGTGGGATCTGAAAGCGGCCGCCGACGGCGATGCGGTGGACGGCGATTACGGGGTTGGCGGCTTTGGCGGCCTGCAGGAATTGCGCGGGCTGAACAAGCCGGTGATCGCGGCGGTCAATGGCATCTGCTGTGGTGGCGGGCTGGAACTGGCGCTGTCGGCGGATATCATTCTGGCAGCCGATCACGCGTCTTTCGCGCTGCCCGAAATCCGGTCCGGCACGGTGGCGGATGCCGCCAGCGTCAAGCTGCCCAAGCGTATCCCCTATCATATCGCGATGGAAATGCTGTTCACCGGGCGCTGGATCGACGCCGAAGAGGCCGCGCGCTGGGGCATGATCAACCGCATCCATCCCGCCGGTCAACTGATGGCAGAGGCGCGCGCGACGGCGCAGCTTCTGGCATCGGGTCCGCCGCTGGTTTACGCCGCGATCAAGGAAATCGTGCGCGAGGCAGAAAACATGTCGTTCCAGGACGCGATGAACCGGATCACCAAAAGCCAGTTCGCCACCGTCGAAACGCTGTACCGCTCGGACGACCAGATCGAAGGCGCGAAAGCCTTTGCCGAAGGGCGCGACCCGGTCTGGAAAGGGCGCTGACGGTGCATCCTCGGGTCCAGTCCCCGCTGCGGCTGAAAATCCCCAGCCTGTCGCACACCGGTCAGCGCGCCGACCGGGCGAATGACCGCCTTGCCGACGGCTATATGCCACGATTTGCCCCCTTGCGAATCCGGCGCGTTGTCTGCCTAGTCATTGCCGATGACCCGGGCCTTCCTGATCCTGCTGTTCTGGCTGTTTGCCCAGACCAATCCGGCATTTGCCGACCGGATAACTGTGGCCGTTGCGTCGAATTTCCTGACCACGGCACGCGATATCTCTGCCGTGTTCGAGGCCGAAACCGGGCATGAAGTGGCGCTGGTTCACGGCTCGTCCGGCAAGTTGTTCGCGCAGATCACCGCCGGCGCGCCCTATGACGTGTTCCTGTCGGCTGACAGGGCGCGTCCCGAACGGCTGGCCGAAACAGGCCGCGCGGTTGCCGGCAGCGTGAAACCCTATGCCTATGGCCGGCTGGCGCTGGTGCACGGGGCAAAGACCGCGCCCGCGACGCTGGACCAGATCCTCAGCCGTACCGATCTGCGCATCGCCATCGCCGACCCGGCGATTGCGCCCTACGGCGTTGCCGCGCGCGAGGTTCTGCGCGAGTTTCGCGGGCCGACATGGGCGCAGGATCTGGTTTACGGCGAAAGCGTCGGGCAGGCCTTTGCCTTTGTCGCCACCGGCAACGCCGATGCCGGGCTGGTCGCGCTGGCACAGGCGAAGACCTATCAGGGGGATCTGTGGGTGCTGGAAGTGCCCGAGGATCTGCACGATCCGATCGAACAGGATGCGGCGCTTCTGACCCGCGCGGGCAACAACGCCGCCGCCCGGGGCTTTCTGGATTTCCTTGGCGCCGACTTCAGCCGCGACCTGCTGATCGCGCAAGGCTACGGGGTGCCGGAATGACGCTTTGGGGCCCTGTCGCGCTGACCCTGCAACTGGCCGGGATCACCACGGTTCTGCTGTTGCTGATCGCGATGCCCATCGCCTGGTGGCTGGCCAATACCAGGGCGCGGATCCGGCCGATGATAGAGGCGCTGACCGCGCTGCCGCTGGTGCTGCCGCCGACCGTGCTGGGGTTCTACCTGCTGATCCTGATGAGCCCGGACACCGCGATTGGCGGTCTCTGGGTCCGGCTGACCGGCGAGGCGCTGACCTTTTCCTTCACCGGGCTGGTGATCGCCTCGCTGTTCTATTCGCTGCCCTTCGCGGTACAGCCGTTGCAGGCGGCGTTCCAGTCGGTCGGCAGCGGCATGATGGAGGCCGCCAGCACACTTGGCGCGCGCCGCTGGGACGCGTTCCGTTCCGTCACGCTGCCCTTGTCGCGGCGCGGCGTGCTGACGGCAGCCGTGCTGAGTTTCGCCCATACGATTGGCGAATTCGGTGTGGTGCTGATGGTGGGCGGCAACATTCCGGGCCGCACACGGGTGATTTCCATAGAAATATACTCTGCCGTCGAGACCCTTGATTATCAAACGGCGCATGTGCTGTCGGGCGGGCTTCTGGTGTTCAGTTTCATCGTGCTGAGCGTGGTCTACCTGATGAACGCACGCGGGGTGCGGGCCGGTGTCTGATACGCTCAGCTTCGATATCACTGTCCGGTATCCCGATTTCACCCTGACCGCGGCCGCCGATGTGCCGCTGACCGGGATCACCGCGCTGTCGGGGCCGTCGGGCAGCGGCAAGACCACGTTGCTGCGCGCCATCGCCGGGCTGGAGCGCAACGCACAGGGCACGGTGCATTTCGCCGGCGAGGACTGGACCGGCCAGCCGGCCGCCACGCGCGGCATCGGCTATGTTTTTCAGGACGCACGGCTTTTTCCGCATCTCGACGTGGCGGGCAATCTTGACTACGGCGCGCGGCGGCGTGGCACCAATCCCCGGCTGGTCGACGCCGTCATCGACGCGCTTGACCTGCGTCCGTTGCTGAAACGCGCGCCTGCAACCCTGTCGGGGGGCGAATCGCGGCGGGTGGCGCTGGCACGGGCGCTGGCTTCGGGGCCGCGAATCCTGCTGATGGACGAGCCGCTGACCGGGCTGGACCGGGCCCGCAAATTCGACCTGATGCCCTATATCGCCCGCGCCGTGGCCGGATTTGGCGTGCCCGCGATCTATGTGACGCATTCGAACAGTGAAATCGGATTTCTGGCCGATCGGATCCTGTCGCTCGCCGAGGGACGCCTGACCGGCTGGCTGCCCGCCACGCCGCGCCTGATCGGGCAGGTGGCGGCGGTCGCGCCGGGGCAGATCGAACTGGCGCTGGGGGACCGCCGTGTCTGGCTTCAGGGGCATGGCGCTATTGGCGAGACATGGGCCTTGCCGCTGGGGCGCGAGTTTCTGTTGTCCGACAGCGAACCGGGGCTGAACAACGCCGAACTGACGCTGCAGGCGCACGTGATCGCGGCGGAATACGGCATGGGCACGATCCGGGTGCAGATCGCGGGCCAGCCGCTGACGCTGCCGTGGATGCGCGCAGACGGCGCGATTCCCGAAATGGGCGCGGCGCTGTGGCTGTCGCTGCCGGTTCTGGCCGCGCGGCCGATCCAGCCGGATCGCAACCCGTTCGATTCGTAGATCCTGCGCGTCGCGACACCGGACAGTCCGGGATTCACACCAGGTATTGGGGATGAATCAGAGACAATTCATCCGTCTTGCCGATCGCCCAGATTCGACGGATGACGTGGGTCGGGTTTTGTTTCCCGCGCGACGACAAATCGACATCGGCAATCGGTCGAATACAACGGAGTCTGTGGTTTTGTGCCGGGGTCGCGCAGGAACGCCCCGCTATTGCCGGATCTGCCACCCGCCGTCGTTCCCAAAACGGTGACAATCTGCATGTCGGGGCGGCCCCCGGCGCGAGGTTTTCCCCCGGAATTGCCATCCAATCTCCGCGATCCTGCCCTAAACTTGCCACATTTCCCTTTCGCCCAACCGCGCGCAATCGCTAGGTTTCTTCGACCAAATGGCCTGATCAGGGGTGATTTGCAAAACAGGCCAACCGGAAGTGGATGCGAAATGGCAACGGCGATAAATCTGGCGGGCACAACTGATGCCGACCGACCCAAGGCGCCGAAAGCGCGGGCGGTCAGCCCCTGTTTCACGCCCGGCACGGTGATCGCGACCGAGCGCGGCGAGCGGCTGGTAGAGGATCTTTCGATTGACGACGGGATCGTCACCCGCGACAACGGCATCCAGAAGATCCGCTGGATCGGCGCGCGCTGGATCAGTGGGCGCGATCTGGCCGCCACCCCGCATCTGTTTCCGATCCTGATCAAGGCGGGGGCCTTTGGCGACGGGCTGCCCGAACAGGACATGAGCCTCAGCCCGAACCACCGGGTGCTTGTCAACAACGAGCAGACGGCGCTGTATTTCGAGGATCGCGAAGTGCTGGTTGCGGCCAAGCATCTGGTCAACAATCGCGGCGTGTTCCGGGTGCACAGCCTTGGTGTCGCGTATATTCACATCATGTTCGAGCGTCACGAGGTCGTGCTGTCGAACGGCAGCTGGTCGGAAAGTTTCCAGGCTGCCGATTATTCGCTGCGCGGCATCGGCAATGCCCAGCGGCAGGAGATTCTGGAAATCTTCCCCGATGTCGCGCCCGGTCTGGGCGGCGAAAGGTTTCGCCCGGCGCGCCGCGTGCTGACCCAGGCGGAAGCGCGCCAGTTGATGAAATAGGGGTCGCCTTCAGGGCTTCTGGCGATCCACTAGGTCTGGCGTGCAGCGTGCCACGCGGCCCAGTCCTCTGGTGTGTCCAGATCGGTGGTGGCGTGCCGGGCGGGCAGGGCAACAAGCACGATCGCCTCGTCCCGCAGCAGCGCCCGCGCGCCCTGATCGCCGTGCAGGTCCTTCAGGGCATCGAACAGCCGCGCGGGAAACACCACCGGATGACCGGCGTCGCCCGCCGCCGAGGTTGCCCGCACCACCGCGCCACCTGCGTCCGCAAACGCGGCCAGAACGGCCGCCAGATCCTGGGTGGTAAGCTCTGGCATGTCGGCGGGCAGGATCGCCACGCCGCGGGTTGCGGCCGAAAGCGCGGCGACGCCGGCGCGGATCGACGCGGACATGCCGGCGTCGGCATCGCTCACCTCGATTGTGTTGACCGCCAACCCGTCCAGTGCAGCCCGCCGCACGGGGCGATCCGTCGGCAGGGCCACCAGCACCGGCGCGCCGGTATCCAGCGCCGCCTGCACCTGCCGCCGCAACAGCGCCACGCCGTCCACCATCTGCAACAGCTTGTCGGCGCCGCGCATCCGGGACGAGGCGCCGGCCGCCAGAACGAGGATGGTGACCGGGCGCATGCGCCTCAGCGCTCCGGTATCAGCCCGCGCGGGCTGAACCGCAGCACCAGCACCATGATCAGCCCCATCGTCAGCAGCCGCATATGGGCCACCGATTCCAGCAGGTGCAGCTTCAGCCAGTAGTCATCGGCCATCCCGGCGGTGATCAGATCCATCAGCAACCGGCCCAGCGGTTCCACCTCGACCCAGAGATACCAGATCAGGAACCCGCCCAGAACCGCGCCGAAATTGTTGCCCGATCCGCCGACGATCACCATCACCCAGATCAGGAACGTAAAGCGCAGCGGCTGGTATGTGCCCGGCGTCAGCAGGCCATCCAGCGTGATCATCATCGCGCCCGCCAGGCCGCAGACAGCAGAGCCCAGCACGAAGATCTGCAGATGCCGCGCGGTCACATCCTTGCCCATCGCCTCTGCCGCGACCTCGTTGTCGCGGATCGCGCGCATCATCCGCCCCCAGGGAGAATTCAGCGCCTTTTCGGCCAGCCAGAGAACGATCAGCAACACCGTCAGGAACAGGGCCGCATAACCCAGTTTCACGACGATGGAAGAGGCCGACACCGGGTCAAATCCCCAGTCGGTCATCCGGGCGACGAATCCGGGATCGTTTTGCAGGTCGATCTCGTAGGGCACCGGGCGCGGAATGCCGTTGACGTTCTTGACACCGCGCGACAGCCATTCCTCGTTCTTCATCACCGCGATGATGATCTCGGCAATGCCCAGCGTCGCAATGGCCAGATAGTCCGAACGCAACCCAAGCGCGGTTTTCGCCACCAGCCATGCCGCGCCCGCCGCCAGCAGACCGCCGACCGGCCACGCTATCAGAACCGGCAGACCCAGCCCGCCCAGATAGCCGGTGCCGGCCGGGTTGACCGCCTCGATCGCGGCGACAGCCGGGTCGAACACGCCCCGATAGACGAAAAAGCCGATCACCAGCAGCGCGACCATCGCCAGCGCGCGGGCCATGCCCCTGGCCATATGTTTCCACAGATAGACCGCGGCGGCGATGATCAGTGCGCCAAGGATCAGCGCGCCGATTGCCTGCCAGCCGCCGGCCGCGAACGCCTCTGGCACCGGCGGCATCGCCACCAGCACCGCCGCCAGCCCGCCAAGCGCGACAAAGCCCATGACACCGATGTTGAACAGGCCGGCATAACCCCATTGCATGTTGACGCCCATCGCCATGATCGCGCTGATCAGACCCATGTTCAGGATGCCAAGGCTGACGTTCCAGCTGCGGTAGAAACCGGACGACAGGATCAGGCCCAGCACGGCGGCGAACAGCAGGGTATTCTTGATCGGACGGCTCATCCCACTCTCCCCGCGAAAATTCCGGTCGGTCGGAACAGCAGCACGATCACCAGAATGACAAAGCTGACCGCAAATTTATAGTCGGTCGACAGAAGCTGGACCAACCCGTCCGGCTCCCATTGTTCGGGCGCCAGATAGATCAGCACCTTTTTCCACGCATAGGTCACCGTGACCTCGCTGAAGGCGATGACGAAACCGCCGACGATGGCGCCCAGCGGATTGCCCAGCCCGCCGACGATCGCGCTGGCGAAGATCGGCAGCAGCAGCTGGAAATAGGTAAAGGGCTTGAAGGACTTGTCGAGCCCGTACAAGACGCCGGCCACGGTCGCCAGGGCGGCGACGATGATCCAGGTGATGGCCACCACACGTTCGGGATTGATGCCCGACAGCAGCGCCAGATCCTCGTTGTCGGAATAGGCGCGCATGGATTTGCCGGTGCGGGTGCGGTTCAGGAACCAGAACAGCACCGCCACGACGATGATGGCGGTGACGATGGTGATGCCTTGCGTCGACTTGATCACCAGACCCTCGTCCAGCCCGGTCATATTCCTGAAGGTGCGCGCGCTGATGATGAAGCGTTCGCCATCAAAGAAATTCTGGTCGTCCGGCCCGATCACGAAGCGGACAAGCCCGTTCATCATGAACATCACGCCCATCGACACGATCACAAGCACCACCGGTTTGGCGCGTTGTTCGCGGTAGAATGCATAGATCGCCCTGTCGGTGCCCAGCAGCAGCGCCGCGGTCGCCACGATGCCCACAGGCAACGCCAGCAGCGCTGTCGGCAGCGGGCCTGCGCTGATGCCATTGGCCTGCATCGCCCAAGTCACCAGAATCGTGATCATCGCGCCGAACGCCATGGTGTCGCCATGCGCGAAGTTCGAAAATCTCAGGATACCGTAGATCAGCGTCACCCCAAGCGCACCCAGCGCCAGCTGCGCGCCATAGGCGGTGGCCGGGATCAGCACGAAATTGGCGAGCGCGACAAGCGCGTTGAGGAAATCCATCAGCGTCCGATCCTTTGGCACAGCCCGTTGTCGAGGTTCAGTGACATGAGGTTTGGCCCGAACCATACCGTTGTCAGCAGGGCAGTTCCCGGCATGATGCGCATCCTTTCCTCGGTCTCGGATGTGCCGGCGGTCACAACCAGGGTCTGGGGGCCCCATTCGGGGTGTTGGGTGACGCAGATCACCGTGGTGCCGCTGGTACAGTGTGTCGGCCCCTGAAAATCATCCTCGATCCAGTCGACGAGATCGCCGTTTTCGGCCAGCGTCACCTGGCGGCCACCCTCGAACCGGCAGTCGAGGAACGGATCGTTGCGCCCCTCTGCCGTCGCAAGACCGGGCAGGGCGCAGATCACCACCGCAAGCCACCTCAATTCGTCACCTCGCAGGTGCCGGTCAGGCGCAGGCCCGCCGGATCCTCGGTGTAGATCGCGCTGCCGTCGGCCTGCATGGTGAAAATCCGGCTGCCCATCGCCTCGGCGTCTTCCCAGAAGCCGCGCACATCGCCGATCAGCATCGGTTCGGCGGCGAATGTCGCGCCATCCAGGTCAACCATCGTCACCTTGCGGCGCGGCGGTTCGGCCCGGTCATGGGCGGGCGCGAACTGGTT
>JAJDOB010000106.1 GCA_022340385.1 Rhodobacter sp. | reverse complement strand
TTCGAAAGCGTCGGCCGGCCGGTGCTGGAATTCTACGGCAAGGAAGCCTATTTCGACCAGTTCCGCGCGCGCTACAATGACTGGGGCGCCTGGGCGGTGCTGATCGCCGGGGTCACGCCGTTCCCCTACAAGGTCATCACCATCCTCAGCGGGACAACGGCGCTGAACCTGCCGGTGTTCATTACGGCATCCATCGTCGCGCGCGGGCTGCGGTTCTTTGTTCTGGCCGCCCTGCTGTGGAAGTTCGGCGCCCCGATCCGCGAATTCATCGAGCGTCGTCTGGGCTTGATGTTCACGCTGTTTGTCGTGATCCTGCTGGGCGGTTTCCTGTTGGTGAGATATCTATGACCCGAACACAGCTTGTCATGCTTGCCGCTGCCGGATCGGCAGCGCTGCTGCTGGGGGCCTGGGGCTTCCAGGCGCTTGGCTATGCGCCCTGCAAAATGTGCCTCTGGCAACGCTGGCCGCATGCGGTCGCCGTGCTGACCGGCGCGCTTGCGCTGGCGCTGCCTTGGGTGATTCTGCCTTTGATCGGCGCGTTGGCCGCCGCCACGACCGGGGCCATCGGCATCTATCACGCAGGCGTCGAACGCGACTGGTGGCAGGGCCCGACGACTTGCACCAGCGGCGATATCGGCGGGCTTTCGACCGAGGATCTGATGAACCAGATCCTTGCCGCCCCGCTGGTGCGCTGCGACGAGGTCGCGTGGTCGCTGTTCGGCATCAGCATGGCCGGCTGGAACGCCCTGTTCAGCCTCGCGCTGGCCGTGGTCTGGCTGGCGGCCTGGCGCAAG
This sequence comes from Rhodobacter sp., assembly GCA_022340385.1. Classification (GTDB taxonomy): domain Bacteria; phylum Pseudomonadota; class Alphaproteobacteria; order Rhodobacterales; family Rhodobacteraceae; genus CALGTJ01. The sequence continues at coordinate 15,378 of JAJDOB010000106.1, read as the reverse complement.
ACCTGAGCCGCCGTCGTTTCGCCCTTTCAGGGGAACGCCTTGGTCAGCCGGCCCGTTGCACCGCCTTGCGGCGATGCGTCACCTGACAGCCGGCCGGATCCGGTGCGCGGCAAGCGCGCGACCGGATCGATTCAGGCCCCGTCCAGCGCCCGCAACCGCTTGATCAGGCTCGACGTGTCCCAGCGTCCGCCGCCGATCTTCTGCACATCCTTGTAGAACTGGTCGATCAGCGCCGTCACCGGCAGCGAGGCGCCATTCTCGTCGGCGGTATCCAGACAAATGCCCAGATCCTTGCGCATCCAGTCGACGGCAAAGCCATGTTCGAAATGATCGTCCAGCATGGTCTCGTAGCGGTTGATCATCTGCCACGACCCCGCCGCGCCGCCGCCGATCACCTCGATCACGGCGCGCCCGTCCAGCCCGGCCTTTTCGGCAAAATGCAGCCCTTCGGACAGGCCCTGCACCAGACCGGCGATGCAAATCTGGTTGACCATCTTGGTCAGCTGGCCCGATCCGCTTTCGCCCAGCCGCTTGCACAGCTTGGCATAGCTGTCGATCACCGGCGCGGCGCGGTCATAGGCGCCCTGATCGCCGCCGCACATCACCACAAGCTGGCCATTCTCGGCCCCCGCCTGACCGCCGGAAACCGGCGCGTCGACGAATGACACCTGCGCCGCATTGGCCGCGGCAAACAATTCGCGGGTCACGGCGGCGGAAACCGTGGTGTGGTCGACAAAGACCGTGCCGGCAGCCATGCCCGCAAACGCGCCGTCCTCGCCCAGACAGATCGAGCGCAGGTCGTCATCATTGCCGACACAGGCCATGACGAATTCGGCCCCCGCGGCCGCCGCGCGCGGGGTCGCCGCCGCCGCGCCGCCATGCTTGGCAACCCATGCCTCTGCCTTGGCAAGGGTGCGGTTGTAGACCGTCACCTCGTGTCCGGCAGCGGCCAGATGCCCCGCCATCGGATAGCCCATTACGCCCAGTCCCAGGAATGCCAGCTTTGCCATGATGTCTCGTCCCTCATTGCCTCTTTCGCGCTGGCTAGCTAACTAACGGCTTCTACACCACGGTCAACCGGGATCGCGCATACATGGCATTGACGTTTCGCTGGCTTCTGCGCCTGTTCACCGGGCTTGTCGTGCTGAGCGTGCTGGCGCTGGTGATCGTGTACTGGTTCGCCTCGCGCTCGCTGCCCGATTACGACACCACGCACCGGGTGCAGGGGATCGGCGATCGGGTCGAGATCGTGCGCAACAATTCCAACGTGCCGCATATCTTCGGCAAAAGTGATGCCGATGTCTATTTCGGGCTTGGTTTTGCCCATGCGCAGGACCGGCTGTGGCAGATGGCGATGCTGCGGCGCACGGCGCAGGGGCGCCTGTCGGAACTTTTCGGAGAGCGCACCCTGCGGATCGACGAATTGCTGCGCCGGCTTGATCTTTACAATCTGGCGGTACAGTCGCTGGCTGCGCAGGATCCGCAGACGCGGACCGCGCTCGAGGCCTACGCAGCCGGGGTAAATGCCTGGCTACTGAAGATCAATGAAGAGGCGCTGGGGCGCGGCGCACCGGAACTGTTTCTGTTTTCCAACCAGATCGCGCCCTGGCAGCCGGCGGATTCGCTGGCCGTGGTCAAGCTGATGGGATTGCAGCTTTCGGCGCATCTGGAAGAGGAAGTGCTGCGCGCGCGCACCTCGCTGCTGCTGCCCAACGAACGGCTGCGCGATCTGCTGCCCGATGCCCCCGGGGCCGGTATCGCCGCCCTGCCCGAATACGCTCAGCTGTTTCCGGGCCTGCCGAAATATGCCGAGGCCGCGCCGCGCCCCGATCACCCGCTGGCCCCCAATCAGCCGCGCGGGCTGGGCGGTGCGTCCAACGCCTGGGCGGCGGCGCCGTCACGCTCGGCCACCGGTGCGACGCTGATGGCCAACGACCCGCATCTGGGGTTTTCAGCACCCTCCACCTGGTATCTCGCGCGGCTGGAGCTGCAATCGGGCGGTGTGATCGGCGGCACCATTCCGGGTATGCCGGTGATGCTGGTGGGGCGCTCGGAAGGGTTCGGCTGGGGCATCACCTCGTCCTATCTTGACGATCAGGATGTCTATGTCGAGCAGCTGAACCCGGATAACCCCGACGAAGTTCTGACGCCCGACGGCTATGTCGCGATGACCTCGCGCCCCTCGATCATCCAGGTCAAGGACGCCGACCCGGTCACGATCAACCTGCAATGGACCCAGAACGGCCCGGTGCTGCCCGGGCATCTTTACAACCTCGGCCCGATCACGCCACAGGGCTATGTCACGTCGCTGGCCTGGACCGTCCTGTCGCCCGCCGACACGTCGATGAGTTCCGGCATCGCGCTGATGCAGGCGAAAACCGTGGCCGAAGGACTGGCCGCGGGTGAGAAATTCATCGCCCCCAGCCAGAACCTGACGCTGGCGGACCGCGAGACGATTGCGCTGAAGACCATCGGCGCGATGCCCAAACGGTCTGCCCGGCACCAGACACAGGGGCGGATTCCGACCCCGGGCTGGGTGGCCGAGAACCGCTGGCAAGGGCGAATGAACTATTCGGCCAACCCCGAATTCATCGCGCCGGTTGGCGGCATCGTCGGCAACACCAACAACAAGACGGTGGAACGCCCGTTCCCGCTGCACGTCAGCCACACATATGGCGACACGCAGCGAGTGCAGCGCTGGCGTTTTCTGATGCAGAACCGCGAGGTTCACACCCGCGAAAGTTTCATCGAAGCACAGCTTGACGAGGTCAGCCCGACGGCGCGCGCGCTGCTGCCGCTGGTCGCGTCCGATCTGTGGTTTACCGGCGAGGCGGCCCCCGCCGGCACCCCCGAACGCCTGCGCCAGGATGCGCTGAAGCTGCTGGCCGACTGGAACGGCGAGATGAATGAACACCGGCCCGAGCCGCTGATCTACTCTGCCTGGATGCGGGCGTTGCAGGACCGGCTGATCCGCGATGAACTGGGGCCGCTGGCGCGTGAATTCACCCATGTCGAGCCGCTGTTCATCGAACGGGTCTATCGCGACATCTTCGGGGCCAGCGTCTGGTGCGATGTGCTGCAATCGTCGCCGGTGGAAACCTGTAGCGATATCGCGCGGCTGGCGCTGGATGACGCGCTGATCTGGGTGACGGAAAACTATGGCTCGGCGCTGGAATCGCTGCGCTGGGGCGATGCGCATCAGGCGACCCACGATCACCCGACGCTGGGCGAGGTGCCGGTGCTGAAATGGTTCGTCAATATCCGCCAGTCGACCAGCGGCGGCGACAACACGTTGCAGCGTGGCAAGACATTGGGCTCTGGCCCCGAACCCTTCCTGAACGTGCATGGCGCGGGGTATCGCGGGGTCTACGATTTCGCCGATCCCGACAGTTCGGTGTTCATCATCGCCACCGGCCAGTCCGGCCATCCGCTCAGCCGCCATTATGACGACCTGGGAGAGTTGTGGCGGCGCGGCGAATATATTCCGATGTCACTCGACCCCGGTCTGGCGCGCGCCGCAGCCGTGGGTGTCACGATACTGGAGCCGATGCCATGACGCCACATTTGCCTGCCCCCGACCTGAGCCATGTCTGTGACCTGACTGTCGAGCTTGACCCGATCATCGCCCTTGGCACCGGCCGCGCCGGGCAGCGGCGGATCATCCCGATCGTCGGCGGCACCGTCAGCGGGCCGCGCCTGTCGGGCCGGCTGCTGCATCTGGGCGCCGACTGGCAGACGATCTGGCCCTCCGGCGTGGCAGAGCTTGATACGCGCTATGCGATGGAAACCGACGACGGCGCGGTGATCGAGATCATCAACTACGGCTACCGACACGGACCTGCAGATGTGATCGCGGCACTGGCGCGGGGCGAGGATGTGGATCCGTCCCGCTATACGATGCGCACCCAGGCCCGGCTTGAAACCGGCGATCCGCGATATGACTGGGTCAACAGGACGCTGTTTCTGGGCACCGGCGCCCGCCGCGCCTCCAGCGTGGTGGTATCGCTTTACGCCGTCGGATAGCCGCCAGCGGGCAGCGGTTTTCGGGGCATCCTCGTTGGAAAACAGACCCTTGCCGCGCCGCAGCCAGGTCACGTTGAAAAGTCCCGGCGAAAAGTCCCGGCGTCAGCCGAACCAGTCGGTGATCGCGGGAAACAGGCTGACACCGGCGGGCAGCAGCATCGCGGCAGCCTGCGCGGCGCGATTCCGGATCTGCCCGTCGAAACCGCAGCGTTTCAGCCATTCCTGTTGCTCGGCGGTGTCTTCGGCCTCTGCCTCTGCCATACTCTGGGCGCGGTGGCGCAGAAGGATGGATGCCGGCAGGAAAATCGACGCGATGCCCAGTGTGAACCCGACGCCCTGCACCGCCGCCGCCCCGATCAGCACCTCGCGATAGGCATCCGCCGACGCCGCTGTCAGGTGCGGCAGCGGCCAGGACATCCAGGCGATCATCGCGACCACCGCCGCGCCATAGACCAGCGCGCCCTGATACAGAAGGCTTTGCTGCTCGCGCACGCTGCGCGCCAGTCTGTTTGCCCGGTCGCGGTCGTCCCCGACACAAGTGGAAAGCGTCATCGCGAACGCCAGCGTCAGCATGATCAATGCAAACCCGCCGGAATATTTTGCCAGGTCAAGCCCGGTGTCCAGCTGTGCGATCAACGAACAGGCGGCGTCGCCGCGGCATTTGAAGGCGCCCGCGTCCGCCGTGCTGTACAAGCCGCGGAAAAGTCCCTCGCCCAGATTGGCGTACCAGCGATCGCCGGTGAAACCCAGTTCGGCAATGACAAACCCGCCGAACGCGGTCGCCGCCAATCCGAAGACCAGCCCGCGATCGCGGCGCGGCGTGTTGCGCCAGACCGACAGCGCCGCGCTGATACCGACAAGCAGCGCGATGCTGACCGAGATCAGAAAGGCGCTGATCCAGAACATCCGAAAGCGGTATTCCAGTGCCGCACCGGCAATATCGGCACGCGGCGCGGCAAGGCTGGCAGATGCTGTGCCCTGCGGCATGCGCGGCAGCGTCTCGAACGCGATCAGCGTCGACTGCGCACCGATCAGCACCCAGTTGACCACGGCGTAAACCAGCGGCGGGATCAGCGCCAGCAGCAGGACGCGCCGGTCGAACACCGGATGTGCGGCGGGGGCGGTCATGGCGGCAATCCCTATGGCATCAACTATCGGGCGATTGAACCGGGAAAAATTCGCGCAGGCAAGGCTTTGCGGCGGCTAATTCTGACGCAGGCCGCGAAATTCACGTTCCTGGCGCGCGGTCCAGCGCACTGTCAGCGCGAATCCGTCATCGGCCTGGGTTTCGCTCTCGATTACGCCCTGATCATGCAGCCAGGCGCGTGCTTTTCCCGCCGTGTAGGGCAATGTCACCGTGGTCTCGCTTGTCGCATCGGCCAGAACGTCGGACACCGCCTGCAGCATTGCCTCGATACCAAAGCCGGTCAGTGCCGAGATCACGAGCACGTCGTCGCGCCGGCCCGCTTGGGTCTTCACCGGTTCCTGATCTTCGGCGCTCAGCAGGTCGATCTTGTTCCAGACCTCGAATTGCGGGGTCTGCCCGCCGACGCCGAGCTCGGCCATGATCGTGGCAACATCCGCGGCCTGCGCCGCGGTTTCCGAATGGCTGATGTCGCGCACATGCAGGATCAGGTCGGCCTCCAGCACTTCTTCCAGCGTGGCCCGGAAAGCGGCGACCAGCTGCGTCGGCAGATCCGAGATGAACCCCACCGTGTCGGAAAGGATGACCTCGCGCCCCGACGGCAGAACAACGCTGCGCATCGTCGGATCGAGCGTGGCAAACAGCATATCCCTGGCCATCACATCGGCGCCGGTCAACCGGTTGAACAGCGTGGATTTGCCGGCGTTGGTATAGCCGACCAGCGCAACCACCGGAAACGGAACCTTCTTGCGCGCCGCGCGGTGCAGGGTGCGGGTCTTGACCACCTTGGACAGTTGCCGTTTCAGGCGCGACAGTTGTTCATCAATGGCGCGGCGGTCGGATTCGATCTGCGTCTCGCCCGGGCCGCCGACGAACCCCAACCCGCCGCGCTGGCGTTCAAGGTGAGTCCAAGCACGCACAAGCCGGGTGCGCTGATAGGACAGCGCCGCCATTTCGACCTGAAGCACGCCTTCGCGGGTTCGGGCACGGTCGCTGAAAATCTCGAGGATCAGCCCGGTCCGGTCAAGTATCTTGACGCCCCAGGCCTTTTCCAGATTGCGCTGTTGCACCGGCGTCACCGGCCCGTCGATCAACACCAGTTCCGCCTCGGCGTTTTCCAGCCGCTGGCGCAGTTCCTCGACCTTGCCCTTGCCGAACAGCAGGCCCGGCAGCATCTTTGGCAGGCGCACCGTCTCTGCCCCGACAACCTTCAGCCCCGGCAGCGCGGCCGCAAGCGCGACCGCCTCGGCCAATGCCGGTTCCGCGGGCCGTCTTGAGCGATCCGAGTTGATGTCAGGGTGCAGAACCCAGGCGCGGGTATCCGACGCTTGCGTCAGATCCACCGGTTATTCTTCGCCGTCATACAGGTTGATCGGCTGGGCCGGCATGATCGTGGAAATCGCATGCTTGTAGACAAGTTGCGACTGACCGTCCCGGCGCAACAACACGCAAAAATTGTCGAACCAGGTGATAACGCCCTGCAATTTCACGCCATTGATCAGAAAGATGGTGACGGAAACCTTTGTCTTCCGGACATGATTCAGAAATGCGTCCTGCAAACTCTGCTTGTCAGCAGCCATAGATCTTCGCCCTTATTATATCCTGCCCCACAGCGAAACGCTGGTTCGCATCTGGGTCGAGTATGGATTGAGTGAAAGCAAGATTCCAGCCCCTTTGTCAGGCGAAAGGTCTCAAAGCGCGGCCAATACGACACGGCTGGCGCCAAAATTGCCATGCGCAGCGGCGGTTTGCGCGAATTTTCCGCGTTCTGCCATCGACTGGCGCGATCTTCGGCTGCGATCTCAACTGCGCCAGAATTCCGGATTCAGCAGCGCGATGATGGCCAGGGTTTCCAGCCGGCCCAGCACCATTGTCGCCGCAAGGATCAGCTTGGCGGCTTCTGGCAGCACGGCATAGCTGAGCGGCGTGTCGGCGGCAACGCCGGCCAGCGGCCCGGTGGTCGAAAGCGCGGCAATCGTCAGCACCAGCGCGCTTTCGAAATCCAGCCCGGTCAGCGCCAGCGCCAGCATCACGACCGCGATGGCTATGGCGAACAGCATGAAGAATATCCACGCAACATAGGCGCCTTCGCGGCGCAGGAACCGTGCCTGGCCGCCGGATCCGCCAATCGAGCTTGGATGCACCAGCCGTTCCAGCTCGCGCTGGCCATGACGCACCAGAACATAGACGCGCAACAGTTTCACGCCCCCCGCCGTGGTCGCGACACCGCCGCCGATCATCGCCAGCCCCAGCAGGATCAGCCCCGGCGTCTGCAGACCCGACCAACTGCGCGCGGTTTCCCAATGGGCGCTTTCGAACCCGGTTGTGGTCAGGAAGGACACCACCGTGAACATCCCGCCCCAGAACGCCTGTGCCCCCTCGCCCAGCAATGTCGCGGTCTCGACCTCCAGCGCGCCGACCCAGTGGCGCACGAAAAGCAATCCCGGGACCGCAACGGCAAAGAACAGCCCCATCTGGATTTCCGGATCGCTTAACATCCGGCGCCTGGAATGCGACGCCACGTCGCCAGCAAAAGTGCGCCGCGACAGGGCGAATGCAAAGAACACAAAGATCATCACCTCGCCGCCCAGGCCCGACCCGGCATGCGCCGTGCCCCCGACCGGCGAAATCCCGCTTGTCGCCAGCGTCGACATCGCATGGCACAGCGCCACAAGCGGGCGGTCGCCAGCGATCAGAAGCGCGACCCACAACGCGATTGTCAGCCCGGTATAGATCGGAAACAGCATCACCGCGTAGCGTTGCAGCCGGACCGAGGCATCGGCGATCCGGACGATCTGGCTAAGCCCCGCCGCGTTGGAGTTGGTGGCCGGGCCCAGCACCTCGAATCCGCCCAGGTTCAGCGGTGCCAGAATCGCCACAGCGCTGACCCACATCAGGAATCCGCCCATCCAGCCGACCTGCGCGCGCCACAGATGTTCGGTTCCGATCAGGCGGCCCGGGTCGTCGAAAACCGTGGCGCCGGTGGTGGTCAGGCTCGACACCATCTCGAAATAGGCGTTCAGGAAGGTGGTATTTCCGATGCTCTCCCAGAATGGCACCGCCAGCATCAGCGGCAGCACACTCATCGCCGACAACAGCGCCAGCAGATAGTTGCGCGCATGCCGCTGCGGGGCATAGTTCGCGGTTGCCATGGAAATCATCGCCGTCAGCGTCAGAAAGATCGTGCCGGAATAAAAGAACGCGCGCGCGGCATCCCATTCATGCGCCACCACGGCATAGACCGCCGGCATGTACATCGCCAGCGCGCTGAGCCCCATCAGCGCCACGATCAACGGCAGGGCTTGCAGGCGGGCGAGCATCAGAAAAAGTCGATCGAGACCTGCAACAGCCGCTCGACCTCTGGCACGTCGGCGGCCATCGCGAAAATGGCGATCACGTCGCCTTCTTCGATGCGGGTGTGGCCCGACGGGCGGATCACCTCTTTGTCCTTCATGATCGCGCCGATCAGCACGCCCTCTGGAAAAGAGATGTCGCGCACCGCTTTGCCGGCAATCGGCGAGGTCGACAAGACCTGCGCCTCGATGATCTCTGCCTCGGCGTCGCCGATCGAATAGACGCCGCGCACCCGGCCGTGGCGGATGTGGCGCAGGATGCTGCTGACGGTGGTGGTGCGCGGGTTGATATAGGCGTCGATGTTCATCGGCACCATCAGCGAGGTCAGCGTCGGATCGTTGATCAGGCAGATCGCCATCTTCGCCCCGGCCGCCTTGGCGCGCACCCCCGCCAAAAGGTTCACCTTGTCGTCATCGGTGACGGCCAGAACCGCATCCGCGCGCTCGATATTGGCCTCTGCCAGCAATTCCATGTTCAGCCCGTCACCGTTCAGCACGATGGTGCGTTCCAGCACGTCGGCGGCGCGTTCGGCGATTTCACGGCTGCGCTCGATGATCTTGGTGCGCACCCGGCGGGCGCGTTTTTCCAGCGCCTGCGCAACCGCAAGCCCGACATTGCCGCCGCCGATGATGACCACGCGGTCCTGGCTGGTGACTTTCTTGCCGAAGATTTCCAGCGCGCGGCTGGTGTCGTCGGTATGGGCAAAGACATAGACCTCGTCGCCGACAAACAACTGGTCGCCGGCCTCGGGTACAAACAGGTTGCCCTTGCGGCGCACCCCGACGACGACGGCGCGCAGCGTCGAGAACAGATCGGACAACTGGCGCAGCGGTGTGTTCACCACCGGGCAGTCCTCGTCCAGAATCAGGCCCATCAGCTCTGCCTGACCGTCCAGAAAGCTTTCGGTGTCGAACGCCGCGGGGGCGGCCAGCCGGCGCAGCGCGGCATTTGCGACCTCGCGCTCGGGGCTGATGACCACGTCGATGGGCATGTGTTCGCGCCGGTAAAGATCGGAATAGATCGCGTTCAGATAGGACTGGCTGCGCAGGCGCGCGATCTTCTTGGTGATGCCGAACACCGAATGCGCCACCTGGCAGGTCACCATGTTGACCTCGTCCGAATGGGTGGCGGCGATGATCATGTCGGCGTCGCGTGCCCCGGCCCGGTCCAGCACATCGGGATAGCTGGCGAAGCCGGCCACGCCCTGAACGTCCAGCGTATCGGTGGCGCGGCGCACCAGGTCCGGGTTGTTGTCGACAACCGTGACATCGTTCTTTTCGCCCGACAGGTGCCGCGCGATCTGCCAACCGACCTGGCCCGCGCCACAAATGATCACTTTCATCGCAGGAACCTTCGTGCGATTTCAGGGGCCTCACCGATGGCAGAACCGCGCGGCGGCGTCAATTGTGCGTGATGATGCGCAACCTTGGCCGCGATCAGGCGCTTTTGGCGACGTCTTCGTCCTCGATATGGGCGACCCGGCTGCCGGACTTGTTGCTGGTGACCACGCCAAGGCTTTTCAGCTTGCGATGCAGCGCGCTGCGTTCCATGCCGACAAAACTGGCGGTGCGGCTGATGTTGCCGCCAAAGCGGTTGATCTGGGTCAGCAGGTATTCGCGCTCGAACAATTCGCGCGCCTCGCGCAGCGGCAGCGTGGCCAGCGATCCCGACAGCACCACGCGCCCCTCTTCCTTCGGGGCCTCCTCGGCCTGCGGCAGTTCGCTTGCGGTGATCGGCCCGTTGCCTTCGCCCAGGATCAGCACCCGCTCGATCACGTTCTTCAGTTGGCGCACATTTCCCGGCCAGACCATGGTTTGCAGCAGCGCGATCGCCTCGTCGCTGAGCGCGCGCAGCGGCAGTCCCTGCGCCTTGTTGAAGGCAGCGATGAAATACTCGGCCAGCATCGGGATATCCTCGCGCCGGTCTTCCAGCGAGGGCACGGTGATCGGCACCACGTTCAGCCGGTGATACAGTTCCTGGCGGAAAGAACCTGTCTCAATCTCGGCCTGCAAGTCCTTGTTTGTGCTTGAAATGGCCCGCATGTCCACGCGCACCTTGTCGGACCCGCCGACGCGGGTGAACTGTTGCTCGACCAGTACCCGCAGGATTTTCGACTGGGTGCCCAGCGGCATGTCGGCCACTTCGTCAAAGTAAAGAACGCCGCCATGCGCCTGTTCCAGCAGCCCCGGCTCTATGCCCCGGTCCGCGCCCTCGCGGCCGAACAGGACTTCTTCCATGCGCTCGGGTTCGATCGAGGCGCAGTTCACGGTGACAAATGGCGCCTCGGCCCGGTTGGAATTGGCGTGGATATAGCGCGCGGCCACTTCCTTGCCACATCCGGCGGGGCCGGTCAGCATCACCCGGCCGTTCGATTTTGTCACCTTGTCCAGGTTTGATTTCAATGCCTTGAAGGACGAACATGCACCGATCATTTCGGTCGGCGCCTCGTCCCGGCGCTTCAGCTCGACATTCTCGCGCCGCAGCCGAGAGGTTTCCATCGCGCGCCCGATGACCACCATCAACTGATCTATGTTGAACGGTTTTTCTATGAAGTCATAGGCGCCCTGCTTGATCGCGGCGACCGCGATCTCGATGTTGCCATGGCCAGAGATGATCACGATCGGGATACCGGGATTGTCGCGCTTGGTCGCCTTCAGGATGTCGATGCCATCCATCCGGCTGTCCTTCAGCCAGATATCCAGGATCATCAGCGCCGGCGGTTCCTTGTTGATCGCGGCCATGCATTCGTCGGAATTCGAGGCCAGCCGGGTGGCATAGCCTTCGTCCTCCAGAATATCCGAGATCAGTTCGCGGATGTCGCGTTCGTCGTCAACAATCAGGATGTCGCCCATATCTATCCCCTAAACGGCCAGTTTGTCGGCTGTGTGCTGGGTGCGCGCAGGCGCCAGCGGAAGCCGGATTTCCGCGCGCGCCCCGTGGCGCGCGCCTTCGGTGAAAGCTTCGGCATCGGTCAGCACCAGCGTGCCGCCATGCTCTTCGATGATCTTCTTGACGATTGACAGGCCCAGTCCGGTGCCCTTTTCGCGCGTCGTCACGTAGGGCTCGAACAGTTTTGCGCGGTCGGCGGGCAGCCCGACGCCATTGTCGGAAATGGTGATCAGGGCGGTGTCGCCAATGGTCGACATGGCAACCCGCACTTCGCCCGGATACTTAGCGTCGCCAGACTTTTCCCGATAGGTTTCAATCGCTTCCCCGGCGTTCTTGATCAGGTTTGTCAAGGCCTGGCTTATCATCGTCGCGTCCACGTCGGACCAGACCTCAGACTCGGAAAGCTCTGCACTGACCTGCACGCCCTCTTGCTGGGCGCCTTCCTGCAACAGCACCGCGTCCTGCACCAGCTTTGTCAGATCCTGGTTGCGGCGTTCGGGTTCCGGCATGCGGGCGAATTTCGAGAATTCATCAACAATGCGCCGCAAGTCATTGGTTTGCCTGATGATAACGTCTGTCATCTGGGTCAGCGCGGCGGCGTCTTCCTCTGGCAGCATGCGGGTATATTTCCGCTTCACACGCTCGGCGCTCAGTTGAATCGGGGTCAGCGGGTTCTTGATTTCATGGGCAATCCGGCGCGCCACATCGCCCCAGGCGGCCATACGCTGTGCCGATACAAGGTCGGTGACATCATCAAAGGCAACGACATAGCCTTCCAGCTTGCCCTCTTCGGACCGGCGGGTGGCCATGCGCACCAGCAGATTTTCCAGCTTGCCGTGGCGCGTGACCTTGATCTCGTCCTGCGCCAGTTCGCCCGCACCGATGCGAAGCCGCTGAAACAGCGCGTCGAATTCAGGCACCACATCGACAAGCCTGCCGTCATGCACGCCCTGCGGAAGGCTGAGAAGCCGGTCGGCAGAGCGGTTGATAAAGGTCACGCCGCCGTCGGCGTCCAGCCCGACAACGCCCGCCGTGACCGAGGACAGCACCGAATCGAACAGCCGGCGGCGGCGTTCGATCTGGGCGTTGTTGTCCAGCAGCGTGTCACGCTGGCCTTTCAGTTGCCGGATCATCTGGTTGAAGATACGGCCCAGCATGGCGATCTCGTCGTCGCCCTCTTCTTCTTGCAGATGGACATCCAGATCGCCGGCGCCGACCCGCTGCGCGGCCCCCGCCAGCCGCCCCACAGGGCGCGACAGCCGTTCGGCAAACCATAGCCCCAGCCAGATCGCCGCAAGGATAAGTATCACTGCAAAACCGAGGTATAACAGGCCGAATTCAAACAGAATTCTGCCGCGCTCATTCTCAAGCTGATTGTACAGTGCGACGGTTTCCTTGGTGTCGTCCAGCAGGCTCAATATCTCTCCGTCGACATTGCGCGAAACATAGAGAAACCGATCGACATATTCGTTCAGGGCGACGATGGCGCGAAATTCGTTCACGTCCCAGTCCTGGATGACCACCGTCTCGCCGTCGCGGGCCCGTTCCAGTTGCGCCTGCGTCGGCTTTTCAAAGTCGAACAGGTAGGAGCGTTCGCCGCGCGCGCGAATTTCCCCAACACCATCAATCACATACGCCTCGCGCAGGCCGCGCTGAACCTGTGACTGGCCGTTGGTCAGCAACTGCCGCAACTGCCCGTCGGTGACGAAAAAGGTCGATTGCCGCGCAAGGTTCAGGTAGGCCGCCAACGTTTCCGCGTCACTTTCCAGATCGCGGCGGTGTTCTTCCTCATAGGCTTCGGCCGCGGTCAGCGAAGAACTCAGGACGCCGCGCACCCGCTCGGAAAACCAGCCCTCAAGCCCGAAGTTCACGGTGATGCTGGCAAAGACCGCAACCAGAACGGTCGGGGCAAGTGCAACGATGGCGAAGACCCCGGTCAGGCGCAGGTGCAGGCGCGAGCCGGCGGATTGCGCGCGCCGGGCGGCAATCATCTGGGCAACCCGGCCCAGCACCAGCGTCGCCAGCACCAGCACATAGATCAGGTCGGCCAGCAGCACATAGCGCAGGCTGTGAGAATTGTTGCCCTGGTCGAACGGTCCCAGCACCAGAAACGTGGCCACGGCCAGAACCGGACCCAGAATCACCAGCCCCAGCGTGGCGAAATTCTGCACCCTGCGCTGGCGGCGCAAATTGCTCAGGCGTTCCCAGCTGAGTTGTCGAACGGCTGTGCGCACGGCAAAGCCACCTCATGATTTCGGCGCTTTGCGCGCCATTACCGCTATATCTGGTGGCCATTTTTACCGCTGCGGCGGCTTTGCCACTCTATTGTTGCGGTTTTACATCAATTTGCGGCGGCGTGTCACGCGGATTTCGAGCTCTGTCACCTTTTTGCGCAAAGTATTTCGGTTGATCCCCAGCAGATCGGCGCATTTGGCCTGATTTCCGCCGGTTGCATCCAGTGCGATCTCGATCAACGGCACCTCGATTTCGCGCAGGATTCGCCCATACAGCCCCGGCGGCGGCAGAACCCCGCCATGCAGATCGAAATACCGGCGCAGGTGGCGGGCAACAGACGCCCCAAGCTTGTCGGCATCGCCGCCCTGCATCGGTTCCATCGCGGGCTGGTTGCCCAGAACCTGTTCGGCTTCGGCCAGGCTGACCTCTTCTTCGGCCGATGTGACAACCAGCCGGCGAATGGTGTTTTCAAGCTGGCGCACGTTGCCGGGCCAGGAATAGGCGCGGATCAGCGCCATCGCCGGATCGCTGAACCGGCGCAGCGGCAGCCCGTCGCGTTCGGCGCGCGCCATGAAATGTGCGGCCAGCAACGGGATGTCGTCGACCCGCTCGCGCAGGGACGGCACGTTCAGGGTCACGCCGCCAAGACGAAAGAACAGATCCTGGCGAAATCTGCCGGCCTCCATCCGGTCGCTCAGATCGGCCTGGCTGGCGGCCATCACCCGGGGCGCGTTGTCGGTCAGGCTGTCCAGCATCCGCACCACGCGCGCCTGCGCGTTCTCGTCCAGATCGCCGACCTCGTCGAACAGGATGGACCCGCCGCGCGCCCGGCTGAGCAACGTGGCGGGGCCTTCCATGGTGGCCAGATCCGTGGCGCTGGCGATGACGAAGGGCAAGGTGCGGCGGTCGGAAAAGTCGTGGATCGCGCGCGCGATCAGCGATTTCCCGGTTCCCGATTCGCCGCTGATCAGCACTGCAAGGTCGGTATTCATCACCCGCGCGACCAGCCGGTACAACGATTGCATCGCCGGCGTGCGCCCGACCAGCGGCAGGTCGTCCTGGCTGTCGGTGTCGCGGGTCTTTGCCGGTTTGATCCGGCGCTTGATTTCCAGCGCGCGCGCGGCACGCTTCATCAGGTCGGGCAGATCGAACGGCTTGGGCAGATAGTCGTAGGCGTCCTTTTCGGCCGCCTGGATCGCCGTCATGATCGTGTTTTGCGCCGAGATGACGATGACCGGCAGCCCCGGGCGTTCCTCGGCGATCCGCGGCAGCGCGTCCAGCCCATTGCCATCCGGCATCACCACGTCAGAGATCACCAGATCGCCCTTGCCCTCTGACACCCAGCGCATCAGCGTCACCATGCTGGACGTTGCGTGCACCTTGCACCCGGCCCGGGTCAGCGCCTGGGTCAATACGGTGCGAATGGTGCGGTCGTCATCTGCAACCAGAACTGTGCCGTCCATCTAAACCTCCTTTGGAGCCACGGGCAGCGAGATGCGAAACACAGTGCGCCCGGGCGAGGATTCCACGCCGATCCATCCGCCGTGATCCGAGATGATCTTGCTGACCAGTGCCAGCCCCAGCCCGGTGCCGTTTTCACGCCCCGACACGAAAGGCTCGAATATGTTCCCGGCGATTTCGGGCGGGATGCCGGGGCCGTCGTCGATGATTTCGACCTGCAGGGGCAGCGCCCGTCCGGTGCCGTCCTTGCGCCGCAGCCGCAGCGACATGTC
>JAJDOB010000097.1 GCA_022340385.1 Rhodobacter sp. | reverse complement strand
GGGGCCACCCACTTCAGTGCCTGGCCTTCCTTGCCGCGGACGATTCCTTCCCACTTGCGGCAGGCGAACAGCGGCATCAGCAGATGGAAATCCTCATAGCTGTGGCTGGCGAATGTCAGCGGCGCCAGACAGCTTGCCCAGGTGTCGATGCCCAGTTCTTCCTGCAGCTCCCGGATCAGCGCATGTTCTGGCGTTTCACCGGGTTCGACCTTGCCGCCCGGAAACTCCCACAAGCCGGCCATGCTTTTGCCGTCGGGGCGCTGCGCCAGCAGGATCCGCCCGTCCCGGTCAATCAGCGCAACCGCTGACACCAGCACAGTCTTCATGAGCGATAGTCGGCATTTATCGAGATATAGCCGTGGGTCAGATCGCAGGTCCAGACCGTGGCCGCGCCGTCGGCGATGCCAAGGTCAACGCGAATCTTCAGGTCTTGGTTCTTCATGTAGGCCGCGCCGTCGTCCTCGCGATACTGCGGCGAGACCCAGCCGCGTTCGGCCACCGCGATGTCGCCGAACCAGATCGACAGCGCGTCGCGGTCCGCTTCCGCGCCGGATTTGCCGATGGCCATCACCACCCGGCCCCAGTTCGGATCTTCGCCCGCCACGGCGGTCTTCACCAGCGGCGAATTGGCAACCGCCATCGCCGCCCTGTGTGCGTCCGAATCGTTGCGCGCCCCGGTGACGTTGATCTCGACGAATTTCGTCGCGCCTTCGCCGTCGCGCGCGACCTGCTGCGCCAGATCGGTCATCACCCCAAGCAGCGCCTGTTCAAAACCCGGGTCATTGCCCGCGTCGACACCCGATTGGCCGGTGGCCGCCAGCAGTACAGTGTCAGAGGTCGAGGTGTCGCTGTCGACGGTGATGCAGTTGAACGTCCTGTCGGTCAGCCGCACCAGCATCGACTGCAGCGCCGCCTGATTCACCTTCGCATCGGTGAAGATGTAGACCAGCATCGTCGCCATATCCGGCGCGATCATGCCGGATCCCTTGGCGATACCGCCAATGCGCACCGGTTTGCCGTTCACGGACAGTTCGGCATAGGCGCCCTTGGGGAACGTGTCGGTGGTCATGATCGCGCGGGCGGCGTCGGCGATACCATCAACCGACAGGCCCGCTTTCAGATCCGCCAGTCTGGCGGTGATCCGGTCATGCGGCAAAGGCTCGCCGATCACCCCGGTGGACGAGGAAAACACCCGCGTTTCCGGCACGTCCAGACTGCTGGCCACCTGGCCGGTGATCGCCGCCACCGCCTGCCGGCCGTTGCTTCCGGTAAAGGCGTTGGCATTGCCGGAATTCACGATGATCGCCGCGCCGCGCGAACTGTCACCGCCAAGCTTGTCCTGGCAATCCAGAACCGGAGCGGCGCGGGTGGCGGATCTGGTGAAAACGCCTGCCATCGCGGTGCCGGGCGCCAGTTCGGCCAGCATGACATCCCTGCGCCCGGCATAGCGCACGCCGGCCTGGACCGTGGCAAACCGGACGCCCGGAATCGCAGGGATTTCGGGGAAGCCCGACATTGGCGCAAGTGGCGAAACTTTTGGCCCGTCACCTGCACCCAATTGCGCGCGCAGATCCTTTAGCTGGCGCTTCAGCTTTTTGATCTTTTTCGATTTCGAGCCCATGCTATCGCCCCTGACGAAGTTTATTTTTCCAGCAAAGTGACATCAGCCAGCACGTTGGGGTCGATGCCGGTAACATCCGCGCGTTCCACGCTGGCCGCGTCCACCATCGTCGATATCTTCGCCTGCAGGGCTTCGCGCCAGACTTCCTGTTCCAGGTCGCCCTGCATCTCTTCCAACGTCGGGGCCTCTGGCTGGCGAGTGTCGTTCAGCTTGATCACATGCCAGCCGAACTGGGTTTGCACCGGGGCGGAAATACCGTCTTTTTCCATCGCCACCACGGCTGTTTCAAACTCTGGGACCATGCGGCCCAGGCCGAACCAGCCCAGTTCGCCCCCGTTCGGCCCCGAGGGGCCGGTCGATTTGGTCTTGGCCAGTTCGGCAAAGTCGGCGCCACCTTCCAGATCGGTGATCAGTGCCTTGGCCTCATCCTCTGTTTCGACCAGGATATGCGAGGCGTTGTATTCCATCGACGGCGTAAAATTGTCGAAGCGCCGGTCATAAGCGGCCTGCACTGCCTCTGGCGTCACCTCGATCGCTTCGGCAATGCCGTTCACGATCTCGCTGGCTATCAGGGAACGGCGTTCATTTTCCAGTTGCAGTTGCGTCATGTAGGACGGGTCGGATTGTGTCTGGCTGATCGCCTCTTGCTGGATCAATCGCTCCAGCACGCCTTCGAATATCACCTCGATCGGCAGTTGCCGCTGTTCGGCAGGCAGGTTTGCTGTCATCGCTATCAT
The DNA here is from genome assembly GCA_022340385.1 of Rhodobacter sp. Lineage (GTDB taxonomy): Bacteria > Pseudomonadota > Alphaproteobacteria > Rhodobacterales > Rhodobacteraceae > CALGTJ01. Next base: position 3,604 of record JAJDOB010000097.1, on the reverse strand, counting down.
GTGACCGACTGTGATCTCTGTGCCACCGACCGTGGCCACAACGGTGTTGCCGGTGACGTCTTCGGCAACAAGTGGCGTACCCAATGTGGTGCACAGCGCGGTCGCCAGCAGAAAACTGTTGATCTTCGACATATTCCAAGTCCTTTGAGGTAGTCCCGGCACCGCCGTGACGTTGACACTAAACTAAGCGACCCTTACATCGCCATGAGACGAGAGAAGCCGCTTCCTTGGTGCCATTCCTATGGGGCGGCGCGGGGGCGGGCAAGCACCCGTCTTACACGTTGGCGTCAAATCGCATTCGGTCGGAGAAACTATGCTGGGTATCGGAACACTCGCCAAGAAGGTTTTTGGCACCCCCAATGACCGAAAGGTCAAGGCAACCCAACCGATTGTCGACGCAATCAACGCGCTGGAACCCGAGTTCCAGACGCTGAGCGACGCCGAACTGATCGCCAAGACCGAAGAGTTCGTGAGCCGGATCGCGGGTGGCGAGACGCTGGACAAACTGCTGCCAGAGGCGTTCGCGAACTGCCGCGAGGCCGCGCGCCGCTCGCTGGGCCTGCGCGCCTTCGATGTACAGCTGATGGGCGGCATCTTCCTGCATCAGGGCAATATCAGCGAAATGAAGACCGGTGAGGGCAAGACTCTGGTTGCGACCTTCCCGGCCTATCTGAATGCGCTGACCAAGCGCGGCGTGCATGTGGTGACCGTGAACGACTATCTGGCGAAACGCGATGCGGAATGGATGGGCAAGGTTTATGGCGCGCTGGGCATGACCACCGGCGTCGTCTATCCCCAGCAGCCCGACCATGAGAAACACGCCGCCTATGCGTCTGACATCACATATGCCACCAACAATGAGCTGGGTTTCGACTATCTGCGCGACAACATGAAATCGGAACTGTCCGACATGTACCAGCGCGACCATCACTTTGCGATTGTCGACGAGGTCGACAGCATTCTGATCGACGAGGCGCGCACCCCGCTGATCATTTCCGGCCCCGCGCAGGATCGCAGCGAGCTGTACCAGACCATCGACACGATCATTCCCGAGATCCAGGAAGATCACTTTACGCTGGACGAGAAGACCCGCAACGTCAGCTATACCGAAGAAGGCAACGAGTTTCTGGAACAGCGCCTGCATGCCGCCGGCATCCTGCCTGCCGAACACACGCTGTACGATCCCGAATCCACCACAATCGTGCATCACATCAACCAGGGTCTGCGCGCGCATAAGCTGTTCACCAAGGACAAGGACTATATCGTGCGCGACAACGAGGTCGTGCTGATCGACGAATTCACCGGCCGGATGATGGCCGGACGGCGGCTGTCGGACGGGCTGCATCAGGCAATCGAGGCCAAGGAAGGCTGCAAGATTCAGCCTGAAAACGTCACCCTCGCCTCTGTCACCTTCCAGAACTACTTTCGCCTGTATGAAAAGCTGGCGGGCATGACCGGCACCGCCACCACCGAGGCCGAGGAATTCGCCGAGATATACGGCCTGGGCGTCATCGAGGTGCCGACCAACCAGCCCGTCGCCCGCAAGGACGATCATGACGCGGTCTATCGCACAGCGCGCGAGAAATTCGAAGCCATCGTTGCCGAGATCAAGAAGGCCAGTGAAACCGGCCAGCCGGTTCTGGTGGGCACGACGTCTATCGAAAAATCCGAATTCCTGTCGAACATGCTGACAGAGGCCAAGATCGCCCACAATGTTCTGAACGCGCGCCAGCATGAGAAAGAGGCGCAGATCGTCGCCGATGCCGGCAAGTTCGGCGCGGTGACCATTGCCACCAACATGGCCGGGCGCGGCACCGATATTCAGCTCGGCGGCAATGTCGAGATGAAGGTGCTGGAATCTCTGGCCGAGAATCCCGACGCGAACCCGGACGAGGTGCGCCAGCAGATCGAGGCCGACCATGCCGACGAAAAAGCCAAGGTTCTTGCCGCCGGCGGCCTTTTCGTTCTGGCGACAGAGCGCCACGAGAGCCGTCGAATCGACAACCAGCTGCGGGGCCGGTCGGGTCGTCAGGGTGATCCGGGGCGCTCGGCATTCTTCCTGAGCCTGGAAGACGACCTGATGCGCATTTTCGGTTCCGAGCGGCTGGACAAGATGCTGAAGACACTGGGCATGAAGGAAGGCGAAGCCATCATTCACCCCTGGGTAAACAAGTCGCTGGAAAAGGCACAGGCCAAGGTCGAGGGGCGAAATTTCGACATCCGGAAGCAGCTGTTGAAATTCGACGATGTGATGAATGACCAGCGCAAGGTGATCTTCGGCCAGCGGCGCGAGATCATGGAAGCAGAGGATCTGGCCGAAGTGGTCGAGGATATGCGCCACCAGGTCGTCGATGATCTGGTCGACACTTACATTCCGCCCAAGACCTATGCCGACCAGTGGGACGCAGAGGGTCTATATGCCGCGGTGCTGGAAAAGGTCGGCGTTGATGCCGGCGTGATCGGCTGGGTCGATGAAGAAGGCGTCGATCACGAGGTTATCCGTGACCGCCTCTACAAGGCCGCTGACGAGATGATGGCCGCCAAGGCGGTCCAGTTCGGCCCCGAAAACATGCGCTCGATCGAAAAGCAGGTACTTTTGCAGACGATTGACGGCAAATGGCGCGAGCATCTGCTGATGCTGGAACATCTGCGTTCGGTCGTCGGCTTTCGCGGCTATGCCCAGCGTGATCCGCTGAACGAATACAAGACCGAAAGCTTTCAGTTGTTCGAAACGATGCTGAACGCGCTGCGCGAGGACGTGACACAGAAACTGTCGCAAATCCGGCCGCTCAGCGAGGAAGAGCGCGCCGCGATGATGCAGCAGATGCTTGCGCAACAGGAGGCGGCCCAGAAAGCCCGGCAGCCCGCCACAGCGCCGGAACCGGAACCTGCCACGGTTGGCGCCGACCAAGCGGCCCCAGCGCCGGGTCCGCGCGATGGATTCGACGAAAGCGACCAGTCAACCTGGGGCAATCCGGGCCGGAATGAACCCTGTCCCTGTGGGTCCGGCAAGAAATTCAAGCATTGCCACGGGCGGCTGACCTGAGCGCCAGTCGCGTGAAAACTGCCGGATTCGACGGAATTTCGGAAAAACCTTAAGCATTTTCTCCGATTGTTTCCCAAATGTGACAGGTTTGACCAAGCCCGCCACACCAATTCCTCATTTATTAAGCATACGGTCGCAAACCGCACCTGGTGACGGAGGCTGCAATGCAAAAGAAACAACGATACATCACTGCAAGTGTGACGCTGGCTGCGGCCGCGGTCACTGCGCATCTGATGCAAAGCGGTGGAAGTCCCGGCAGCGGGACAGGCGCGCCACAAGGGGCCGGTGTCGCTGCCGCGTCGACCGCGCCGGAGTTGCCGAAACCGGCTTTTGGCTCGGTGCAGAACGAGGTGACGGTCGTTGCCGCCGTCGCAAAGCCGACGGCGAACCCGACCGCGGATGCACCGACAAACGTGATATCAGACGTTGGCCCGGCAGATGCACTGCCCCGCCCGCCACAGGATGCGCTGATGCCTGGACCGCTGGCCAAGGTCGGCCCCGATTTGCGGAATCGCATGGCAGACACGGCCGTTGATTCGGCAAAACCGGTTCTCGATG
>JAJDOB010000095.1 GCA_022340385.1 Rhodobacter sp. | reverse complement strand
TTCTTCAATTGCCGCCTCAACGTCGGAGAGCTCGTCTTTTTTCTTCGCGTCTGCCATCTTCCTACCCTTTACCCCGGTCGGATATCAGCCTTCCGACCAGCTGCGCGGTGTAATCCACGATCGGAACGATCCGGCCATAGTTCAGCCGTGTCGGGCCGATCACGCCCACCGCACCGATGATCTTTCGGTCAGCGTTCATATAAGGAGAAACCACCAGAGAGCTACCCGAAAGTGAAAAAAGCTTGTTCTCGGAACCGATAAAAATGCGCACACCTTCGCCCTCATCGGTCAGTTCCAGGAATTCCGCGATGTCGCGCTTGCGTTCCAGGTCGTCGAACAGTGACCGCACCCGTTCCAGGTTCTCTGCCTGATCGTCGCCATCCAGCAGATTCGCCCGGCCGCGCACGATCAGGCGTTCGTGGCGCTCGCCCTCATTTTCCCAGATTACCAGATCGCTTTCGACCAGCGCGCGCGCCAGATCGTTCAGTTCCTGCCGGCGTCGGACAATTTCGGTTTCAAAGGACTTGCGCAGTTCGCGAAGCGTCTTGCCCTCGGCCAATGCGTTCAGGAAATTCGCCGCCTCGCGCATTGAGGCCGGGGTCTGGCCGACGGGCGGGTTGAAAACCCGGTTCTCGACATGCCCGTCCGCAAAGACCAGCACCACAAGCGCCCGATCCGGAGCAAGAGAAACGAATTCGATATGCTTGATCGGCGCTTCATGCTTTGGCGTCAGCACCAGGCTTGCGCCGCTGGTCATGCCCGACAGCGCCGATCCGATGCGATCCAGCATCGTGCCGACATCGCGTTCGTTCGAACCAAGGGTGGCGTCGATCAGTTCGCGGTCTGAATCGGCCAGATCCTCGACTTCCAGCAGGCTGTCGACAAACATCCGCAGCCCCTGCTGCGTCGGGATTCGTCCGGCGGAAACATGTGGCGAATCGAGCAGCCCAAGATATTCGAGATCCTGCATCACATTGCGAATCGTCGCCGCCGACACCTTTTCGCTGAAGGTACGGGTCAGGGTGCGCGACCCGACCGGATCGCCGTTGCTGAGATAGCTTTCGACCACTCGCCGAAACACCTCTCGGCTTCGGTCGTTCATCTCTGCCAGAATGTGCGATGTGTCGTTCATTTTACCGGACTCTCACAGCATTCGCCATTAAAGACCACCCAGCGTTCCCGTCAATCGGGGTTGCGCTGGAAAGCATCACACAGGTAAGGGGTCGGCACCCCGAATGGAAGGAAGAACATGCGACCCTCTGGCAGAGAGCTGAACGAAATGCGCGCGATCTCGATCGAAACCGGCATCACCCGGCACGCCGAGGGGTCCTGCATGATCCGTTGCGGCGACACGCATGTTCTGTGTACCGCCACGCTGGAGGAACGCGTTCCGCCGTTTCTGAAGAATACCGGCCTTGGCTGGGTGACCGCGGAATACGGCATGCTGCCGCGTGCAACGAACACAAGGATGCGGCGCGAGGCCAAGAACGGCCAAAGCGGGCGCACCCAGGAAATCCAGCGGCTGATTGGCCGGGCGCTGCGCGCGGGGGTCGATCGTGTTGCCCTGGGCGAACGTCAGATCACCATTGATTGTGACGTCATTCAGGCCGATGGCGGCACCCGTTGTGCCTCGATCACCGGTGGCTGGGTCGCGTTGCGGCTGGCGGTAAACAAACTTATGAAAGCCGGAGATGTGATCACAGACCCGTTGACCGACAATATCGCCGGGGTCAGCTGCGGCATTTACGCCGGGCAGCCGGTGCTGGATCTCGACTATCCCGAGGATAGCGAGGCCGGCGTCGACGGCAATTTCGTGATGACCGGCGGCGGACGGCTGGTAGAGGTTCAGATGTCGGCCGAAGGCGCCACCTTCTCGCAACCCGAAATGGGTGAGCTGCTGGATCTGGCGAACCGGGGCATTTCCGAACTGGTCGCGGCGCAAAATGCGGCAGTTGGGTAAGATGCGGCGGTTCGACGGTGACAGCCTGGTCATTGCATCGCACAATGACGGCAAGATCCGCGAAATGCGGGCGCTGCTGGCCCCCTACGGTGTGCTGGTGAAGTCGTCCGGGGACTACAACCTGTCCGAACCGAAAGAGACCGAGGATAATTTCGCCGGCAACGCCCGGATCAAGGCGCATTTCACCGCCCGTGAAACCGGTCTGCCCGCCTTGTCGGATGACAGCGGCATCACGGTCGACGCGCTGGACGGCGCGCCCGGCGTTTACACCGCCGATTGGGCCGAAACCCCGACGGGGCGTGATTTCAACATGGCAATGACCAAAGTCTGGACGCTGCTGGAACAAAAACAGGCACGATTCCCGCGCAAAGCGGCTTTCAACTGCACGCTTTGCCTGGCCTGGCCAGACGGGCATGACGAGATCTTCTCCGGCAGGGTTGACGGTCAGGTTGTCTGGCCGATGCGCGGGCAACTCGGCTTCGGGTTTGATCCGATCTTTCTGCCCGATGGCGAAACCGAAACATTCGGTGAAATGGATAGCGCCCGGAAATACGCGATGAGCCATCGTGCCGACGCATTCGCCAAACTCGTTGCGGGTTGCTTTGCCTGAAAACTGGCAGATCGCGGGCTTCGGCCTTTACATCCACTGGCCATTCTGCGCCGCCAAATGCCCCTATTGCGATTTCAATTCCCATGTTGCGGCCCATATCGACGCCGATCGCTGGAAACGCGCCTACCTGTCAGAGATCGCGCGAATTGGGTCTGAAACCGGAGATCGTGTTCTAAGCACGGTGTTCTTTGGCGGCGGCACGCCCAGTTTGATGAACCCCGACACTGTCGCCGACATAATGGATGCCGTGCGCAACACCTGGACAACCGCCAACGATTTCGAAGCGACGCTGGAGGCGAACCCAACCTCTGTGGAGGCGGGACGTTTCGCCGCCTACCGCCAGGCTAGCATCAATCGGGTTTCTGTCGGTGTCCAGGCTTTGAATGACAATGATCTCAAGGCGTTAGGCCGTTTGCATACGGTGAAAGAGGCAATGTCTGCGCTGGACGTGGCCCATGCAAATTTCGACCGGGTCAGTTTCGATCTGATCTATGCACGCCAACACCAGACGCTTGCCGAATGGCGCGCCGAACTGCGGGCCGCGCTTGAACTGTCGCCGTCGCATCTGTCGATGTACCAGTTGACGATCGAACAAGGCACCGCCTTTGGCGACCGGTTCCGGCGCGGCAAACTGCCCGGGCTTCCGGATGAGGATCTTGGCGCCGATCTGTTTCTTCTGACCCAGGAAATCTGCGATGCCGCGGGTCTGTCGGCCTACGAGGTTTCCAACCACGCCCGGCCCGGACATGAATGCCGGCACAACCTTATGTATTGGCGGTCTGGCGACTACGCCGGTATCGGGCCCGGTGCGCATGGGCGCCTGTCCTTTCAGGATCGCAGATATTCGACCGAAACCGAACTTGCGCCGGGGCGCTGGATCGAGTCGGTCGAGGCTTCTGGCACTGGAGAGCTTTCGCGCCAAATCCTGTCCGAGGAAGATCGCGATCTGGAATTACTGTTGATGGGCTTGAGAACGGTCGAGGGCGTCGACCCGCGCCGCCTGTCAAAGCGGCATCGAGTTGATCTGCGAAACGAAAGCCTGCTCGACCTCGAATACATCAAGCTGGACAGCGACAGGATCTTTGTCACGCCCCGCGGCAGACCGGTCTTGAATGCGATCATTCAGGAACTGGTTCGCCAGACCTAGCGCACCGCTGACAGGATATTGCAAAGCCGGTCCAGCTCTTCCAGCGTTTCATATTTGATGGTCATGCGTCCGGCCTGCTGACCCGGCGGGTGATCCAGAATGATCTTGAGGCCGGTTGCCGCCGACAGGTCCGCCTCAAGCGCCGCCGTGTCGGCATCCTTTGCAGGTTTCGCCGGGCTTCTGGCTGGCCTTGGGTTTGAATCCGCCTTTACCAAAGCTTCGGTCTGGCGCACCGAAAGCCCTTTGGCGACGATCTTGCGCGCCAACGCGGCCGGGGCGTCCGCCGTGACCAGAGCGCGGGCGTGACCGGCCGACAGCTTGCCTTCGCGCAA
>JAJDOB010000084.1 GCA_022340385.1 Rhodobacter sp. | reverse complement strand
GATCAGCCGGTATGATCCGCCGAGTTGCTTTTGCACGCCGCGCCAGGCCGCATGGGTGCTGTAGGACCCCGGCAGGAATAATAGCACCGGGGCAGACTCCGGGCCGTCGCCGCTGTCGATAAAATCAAACTCCATGCGCCTGTCTGGCACAGGGACCGGAAACTAGCGATGCCTTTTGCCGGCCTTCATGCCCGGTCAACTGCCCCGGTAGGTCGAATATCCGAACGGCGACAGCAACAACGGCACATGGTAGTGCGAATCCGGATCGGATATTCCGAACCGGATCGGGATCGTGCTCAGAAACCGCGGCGCTTCTGCGGGCACACCGTTCGCGTCCAGATAATCCTCGGCAAAAAAGATCAGCTCATACTCGCCAACCTCGAATTTCCCTTCGGGAAGAATGGGTTGATCCGTGCGGCCATCGGCATTCGTAATCGCTTCGGCAATCTTCTTGTGGGAATTCCCGGACACGCGATACAGCGCGAGTCCGACGCCCTCTGCCGGCACCCCGCGCGCGGTGTCCAGCACATGTGTCGTCAGATAACCCATTGTCTTGTCTCCAATACCCAAACCGCACCGGGCCCGGCGCGGGGCCTCTACCTTGCCTGATCGGGCTGCGGTTTCACAGCCTCTTTCCACCCTGAAAGACTTTTCTGAATTTCCAGAAAGTCTGGCGCGGATTTGCTGGTATAGGCACAATATTACGGTTTGGAGTCCCAATGCAGCGTTATCCCAGAGACATGATCGGCCACGGCGCCAATCCACCTGACGCCCAATGGCCCGGCGGCGCGCGGATCGCCGTCCAGTTTGTCGTCAACTACGAGGAAGGCGGCGAAAACAACATCTTGCACGGCGATGCCGCTTCGGAAGCGTTTCTGTCAGAGATCGTCGGCGCCGCCGCGTGGCCGGGGCAGCGCCACTGGAACATGGAATCGATCTATGAATACGGCGCCCGCGCCGGGTTCTGGCGCCTGCATCGCCTGTTCGCGCGCCACGATATCCCCGTCACCGTCTACGGCGTCGCCACCGCGCTCGCGCGTTCGCCCGAACAGGTCAGGGCGATGCAGGACAGCGACTGGGAAATCGCCAGCCACGGGCTGAAATGGATCGAATACAAGGACTATGCCGCCGCCGACGAGGCCGCCGACATGGCCGAGGCGATCCGCCTGCACACCCAGGTCACCGGCAGCCGCCCGCGCGGATGGTACACCGGGCGCTGTTCGGTCAACACCGTGCGCCTTGCCGCCGAAGAAGGTGGTTTCGACTATATCTCGGACAGCTATGCCGATGACTTGCCCTACTGGGACCGGCAAGCGGGGCGCGACCAGTTGATCATTCCCTACACGCTGGACGCAAACGACATGCGCTTTGCCACGCCGCAGGGATTCAACGCCGGCGACCAGTTCGAAAACTACCTGAAAGACAGTTTTGACGTGCTCTACGCCGAAGGCAAAGCCGGCGCGCCCAAAATGATGTCAATCGGGTTGCATTGCCGTCTGGTCGGCCGACCGGGGCGGCTCAAGGCCCTGGAAAACTTCATCAAATACGCGCGCAAGAGGAACAAGGTCTGGTTTGCGCGCCGGATCGACATTGCCCGTCATTGGGCCGAAACCCACCCGCCGGTGGCCCGTGCGCGGCCCAGCGAGATGGATCGCGAAACATTCGTAAGCACCTTCGGCGGCATCTTCGAACATTCGCCCTGGATCGCAGAAGGCGCGTTCGGGCTGGAGCTGGGCCCGGCCCATGACACTGCCGCCGGACTGCACAATGCGCTGACACGGGTCTTCCGCAGCGCCGGCGAGTCAGAGCGTCTGGGCGTGCTGAAGGCGCATCCGGATCTGGCCGGCAAGCTGGCGGCGGCCAAACGGCTGACGGCGGAAAGCACCGCCGAACAGGCCAGTGCCGGGCTTGATGCGCTGAGCGACGCAGAGCGCACCCTCTTTACGCAAATGAACACCGATTACGTGGAAAAGCACGGCTTTCCCTTCATCATAGCCGTGCGCGACTACGACAAGGCCGGTATACTTGCCGCCTTCAAGGCACGGATCGGGAATGACCGGGAAACCGAATTTGCCGAGGCCTGCAAACAGGTCGAACGGATCGCGCAATTGCGCCTGAACGAGGTGTTGCCATGAGTTACGCTTTTCCCCCCGGCGGTCTTCCCGACCAGTCGGTGAACCCCGAGGGCACGGCGATCTTCACACCCGCCTATGCGGTTCTGCCCGCCGTGACCCAGCGCGATATCGTCACCTCGCTGCTGCCGGGCTGGCACGACACCCGCGCCTGGATACTAGCGCGCCCGCTGACCGGTTTCGCCGAAACATTCGCACAATACGCGGTCGAGGTCGCGCCGGGCGGCGGCAGCGACGCCCCCGAACCCGATCCGATGGCGCAGGCCGTGCTGTTCGTCGCGCGCGGGCAGATGCACCTTTCGGTCGATGGCACAGCGCATGAGTTGACCGACGGCGGCTATGCCTATCTGCCACCCGGCGTGCGCTGGGCCGTGCGCAACGATTCCGCAAGCGCGCTGCAGTTTCACTGGATTCGCAAGCGGTATCAGCCGCTTGACGGAATAGCGGTTCCCGCCGTGATGATCACCTCGGACGAGGAAGTATCGCCGACACCGATGCCGAACACCGACAAATGGGCCACCACCCGATTTGTCGACAACAGTGACATCGCCTATGACCATCACGTCAATATCGTCACCTTCCAGCCCGGCGGGCTGATCCCCTTTGCCGAAACCCACATCATGGAACACGGGCTTTACGTGCTGCAAGGGACCGCGCGCTACCTGCTGAACAAGGATTGGGTCGAGGTCGGCCCGGGTGATTTCATGTGGCTGCGCGCCTTCTGCCCGCAAGCCTGCGTCGCAACAGGCGACGAACCGTTCCGCTACCTGCTTTACAAGGACGTCAACCGTCATCCGTCGCTGGAACTCGGACGTTGAGCACGATCCGGATTCAGCCGCTGACCGCACAGGCCTTTGCGCCTTATGGCGATGTGCTGGACGCCTCGGGGGCACCTGACAAGCTGATCAATCAGGGTCTGTGCGGCCGCTACCATGATCGCGCGACGCTTGATTTCGGCCCCAACGGCCGCGCCGGCATCAGCATCTTCAAGGCGGAACTGCGCACTTTGCCCTGCCTTCTGGAGATGGTCGAACGGCACCCCGATGGCAGTCAGGCCTTTGTGCCGATGTCAGAGCATGGTTTTCTGGCAGTCGTCGCCCCCGATCAGGGCGCGCGGCCCGGCAGGCCGCTGGCGTTTCAGACTGCCCCGGGTCAGGGCATCAATTTCCATCGCGGCACCTGGCATGGCGTTCTGACTCCGCTTGCCGGAACCGGCCTGTTCGCTGTCGTGGACCGGATAGGAGAGACCCCGAACCTCGAAGAGTTTTGGTTCGAGCAACCATATACGCTAGAAATCTAAGCCAGCGCCCCGGACAGAGGGCACATGATGACAACGGGAAAGGATCCGAAGGGACATGTCAAATTCAAGCATCGGGACGCCAGCACAGCTGCGCGATCCCAATTATACCCCACCATTGGCCAAGGCGGTGCCGCTGGGCATCCAGCACGTGCTGGCCATGTTCGTTTCCAACGTCACCCCCGCGATCATCGTCGCCGGGGCGGCAGGGTTCGGCTTTGGCAGCAACTCGCCGGACTTTCCGCAACTGATCTACATGATCCAGATGTCGATGGTCTTTGCCGGCGTCGCCACGCTGTTCCAGACCATCGGTGTGGGCCCGATGGGGGCAAGATTGCCGATCGTTCAGGGCACATCGTTTGCCTTCCTGCCGATCATGATTCCGCTGGTTGCTGGCAAGGGCGTCGATGCGATGGCCGGGCTGATGGGGGGCGTGCTGATCGGCGGGCTTTTCCAGGGTAGCCTGGGCCTGATCATCAACAAGATCCGCTTTGCCCTGCCGCCACTGGTCACCGGCCTGATCGTGACCATGATCGGTCTGGCGCTGGTCAAGGTCGGCATTCAATATGCGGCGGGCGGGGTTCCGGCCATCGGCACGCCCGACTATGGCTCGTTCCAAAGCTGGTTCCTTGCCATCGTGGTGATCGTGGTCACGCTGGGGCTGAAATTCTTCACCAGGGGCATGATGTCGATTTCGGCGGTGCTGCTTGGGTTGATCGCCGGTTATCTTGTGGCGCTTGCCATGGGCATGATCAGCTTTGGCAACGTCGGCCGTGCAGCCAGCTTTGCGTTGCCCAATCCTCTGCACTTCGGGCTGGAATTCCAACTCGCGGCCATCGTCGGGTTCTGCTTCATGGGCATCGTTTCGGCGATTGAAACCGTCGGCGACGTGTCCGGCATCACCAAGGGCGGCGCGGGCCGCGAGGCCACGGGCGAGGAACTGGCCGGTGCCACCTATGCCGACGGTTTCGGCTCTGCCATCGCTGGTCTGTTCGGCGGGTTGCCCAACACCTCGTTCAGCCAGAACGTCGGCCTGATCGCGATGACCGGCGTCATGAGCCGCCATGTCGTGACCTTCGGCGCGATCTTTCTGATCGTCGCCGGTCTGGTGCCCAAGGTGGGTGCCGCGATCTCTACCGTCCCGATCCAGGTTCTGGGCGGCGGCGTGATCGTGATGTTCGGCATGGTCGTTGCCGCCGGTATCTCGATGCTGTCCGACGTCGACTGGAACAAGCGCAACATGGTGATCTTCGCCATCGCGCTGTCGGTCGGCCTTGGCCTGCAATTGGAACCCGGCGCGGTCCAGCACCTGCCCGATACGCTGCGGGTTCTGATGACAAGCGGGCTGCTGCCTGCGGCTGTCATCGCCATCGTGCTGAACCTGATCCTGCCCCATGACCTGCCCGACGAATCCACAGAGGAAGTCTCGGGCGGCCACGCCGGTCACGGCAGAGCCTGAACCCCGGCCCCGCCGGGCAAGGACAACACCAGAACAGATCGGGCGCCCCTGCGGCGCCCGATCGCTGTTTGACCCCGCAAAACCCCTCTGGCGATGGCGAAAATAACCTGCCAAGGTGCCCCCAATACACGGCATTCCGGATCAGCGGGGAACCACAACTCATGACCGACTTCTTCACCCAACCCGGGCGGTTCCACCGTGGCAACCTGCACACCCATTCAACGCTGTCCGATGGCGCGCTTGAACCGGCCGAGGTCTGCCGGCGCTACAAGGCGGAAGGCTATGATTTCATCTCGCTGACCGACCATCTTATCGGCATGTACGACTATCCGATTGCCGATACCACCGGCTATCGCGGCAACGGATTCACCACGATTCCGGGCGCCGAGATACATTCTGGCGCCCAACAGAACGGCGAGCTGTGGCATATCCTGGCGGTCGGCCTGCCAATGGATTTCGCGCCCCCCCTGGTGCCTGCGTTTCTGGCGCACGAGGATCAGGAAAGTGGCCCCGACCTGGCGGCGCGGGCCCGGGCGGCGGGGGCCTATGTATCGGTCGCGCATCCGCATTGGTCGGGCCTGACGCTGGATGACGCCCGCTCGATTACCGCTGCGCATTCGATCGAGGCCTACAACCACGGCTGCGCGATGGGCTGCGACCGGCCGGACGGGTTCCACACGCTTGATCTGTTGCTGGCAGAGGGGCGACGACTGAATCTGGTCGCAACGGATGACGCGCATTTCACCGAGCCGGACCATTTCGGCGGCTGGGTCATGGTCAAGGCGACCGAAAACGACCCCGATGCGCTGCTCGACAGCCTGAAGGCGGGCACATTCTATTCCAGCCAGGGCCCGGAACTGCGCAACATCGCGATCACCGAGCGCCACGTAGAGGTGGAATGTTCCGCCGTCGCCTCGATCATCGTGCAGGCGCATGGCAATCGGGCGAAGGCGGTGCACGGGTTGTCGATGACACGGGGAAAACTGCCGCTGAACCTGTTTGCCGCATCGCCCTGGATCCGGGTCAGTGTCATTGACAAGGCCGGCAAGCGGGCCTGGTCAAACCCGATCTGGCTGGAGGATTGAGTCGCCGTCCGGGGCGCCCGTTCAGACCGGCTTTGAAAAGGAATTCGGCTCGATCAGGAAACGCTCGGACAAGGGCAGACTGGCGGCGCCAAGCGCGCGCGCGTCCGCCCCGATGGATCCGGCCAGAATGTCGGGACGGTGCAATCCGGTCAGGTTCTGCGCGTCAAGCTTTCGTTCCACCGTGGCAACCATGTCGTCGCGTACCGATTCTGGCAGCCAGCCGTCGATCATGACTGCCTTGAAATCGATAACCGACGCCGCCGTCACGATGGCATAGGCCAGCCCCTCTGCCGCGCTGTCGATCCAGTCATGCAGAATGCCCGGATCGATCTGCCAGTCCTCGGTGTTTTTCCAGATGCTCGCGGTATCGGCGCCGCTGGCCTTCAGGCGGTCTTCCAGCACCGACAGGCTGGCGACGTCGATCAACTGCTGCACACCGCCGCCCGGTGCCGGCACGGGCAACGGCCCCAGCGCGCCGGCATTGCCGCCGCCCGTATAAAGCGCGCCATTCAGGACCACACCGCCGCCGACGAAGTAACCGATATAACAATACAGGAAATCCCGGGGCGCATCGGCGGGTCCGAACACAACCTCTGCCCCGCAGGCCGCCGAGGCGTCGTTCTGCAGGAAAACCGGAAAATCATAGCGCGCCGC
>JAJDOB010000047.1 GCA_022340385.1 Rhodobacter sp. | reverse complement strand
CGGCCCCTGCAACGGCACAGGACAAACCCGTCCTGACAGTTCTGACCTATGACAGTTTCGTCTCTGACTGGGGCCCCGGCCCGCAGATCGAGGCGGCGTTCGAGGAAACCTGCGCCTGCGATCTGAAATTCACCAGCGCCGGCGACGGCGCGGCGCTGCTGGCGCGGCTGCGGCTGGAAGGCGTGCGCACCGAGGCCGATGTGGTGCTGGGGCTCGACACCAACCTGACCGCCGCCGCCGCCGCGACCGGTCTCTTTGCCCGGCACGGTCGTGACGCCGCCACGTTCGATCTGCCGGTCGTCTGGGACGATCCGATGTTCCTGCCCTATGACTGGGGGTATTTCGCCTTTGTCTATGACAGAACCAGACTGGCCGAGGTGCCGACCTCGTTTTCCGCGCTTGGGCAAAGCGATCTCAGGATCATCATTCAGGATCCGCGTTCCTCGACGCCCGGGCTCGGCCTGCTGTTGTGGGTGGAATCGGCCTGGGGCGACAAGGCTCCGGACATCTGGGCCGCGCTGGCCGACAACATCGTCACTGTCACCAAGGGCTGGTCCGAGGCCTACGGGCTGTTTCTGGAAGGCGAGGCCGACATGGTGCTCAGCTACACCACTTCGCCCGCCTATCACCTGATCGCCGAAGAGGATGACACCAAGGCCGCCGCCGGGTTCGACGAGGGCCACTACATGCAGATCGAGGTCGCCGGGCGCATCGCCTCGTCCGACCAGCCGGAACTGGCGGAACAGTTCCTTGACTTCATGCTGACGGACCGCTTTCAGGCGATCATCCCGACGACCAACTGGATGTATCCCGCGCGCACCCCCGAAGGCGGGCTGCCGCCGGGGTTCGAAACGCTGACCACGCCGCAAACCGCGCTGATCTATTCCGCGACCGAGGCGGTCGCGGCCCGCGACCGGGCATTGCAGACAT
Source organism: Rhodobacter sp. (assembly GCA_022340385.1). GTDB lineage: Bacteria > Pseudomonadota > Alphaproteobacteria > Rhodobacterales > Rhodobacteraceae > CALGTJ01. The sequence continues at coordinate 13,039 of JAJDOB010000047.1, read as the reverse complement.
GGCTCGGCGCGCTCAGCCAATAAGCCCGTGGCCCGGCACGGTTGCCGCCGCGCTGGTGCTTGGGCTGACCTTCGGCACGCTGGGCGCGGTCGCCTGGCGGGCAGAGGCCGCGTCGCGGCTGGGTCCGGCCGACTGGGCGGCGATCCGGTTCACGGTGGTGCAGGCAACCCTTTCCGCGATAATCAGCGTCGCGCTGGCGGTCCCGCTGGCGCGCGCGCTGGTCCGGCGGCAGTTCCCGGGCCGCGCGCTTCTGGTCACGCTGCTGGGGGCGCCGTTCATCCTGCCGGTGATCGTTGCGGTGCTGGGCATGCTGGCGGTCTTCGGGCGCGGCGGCATCCTGAGCGCGGCGCTTGGGTCGCTGGGTCTGCCGCCGATCCACATCTACGGGCTGCATGGCGTGGTGCTGGCGCATGTCTTCTTCAACCTGCCGCTGGCCACGCGCCTGCTGTTGCAGGGCTGGCAGGCGATACCGGCGGAACGCTTTCGCCTTGCCGCCAGCCTCAATTTCGCGCCCGCCGACACGCGGCGCCTGCTGGAATACCCGATGCTGCGCAGCATCGTGCCCGGTGCGCTGCTGGTGATCTTCCTGATCTGTACCACCAGCTTTGCCGTGGCGCTGACGCTGGGCGGGGGCCCGCGCGCCACCACCGTCGAACTGGCAATCTATCAGGCGTTTCGCTTTGAATTCGACCTGTCCAAGGCGGCGCTGCTGGCCTGCGTGCAATTCGCCATCGGCGGTGCTGCGGCCTTGCTGGCGTTCCGGGCCGCGGTGCCCGATGCAATCGGTGCCGGGCTGGACCGGCACCAGACCTTTCGCCCCGGCACCGGCCGATGGCTGCGGGCGATGGACATCGCGGTCATCGCGCTTGCCGCGCTGTTCCTGATCCTGCCCCTGCTGATGATCCTGCTTCGCGGTCTGCCGGGCCTCGCCAGCCTGCCGCCACAGGTTTTCGTGGCCATGGGCCGCTCGCTTGCGGTGGCGCTGTGCTCTGCGGCGCTGTGCCTGGCGCTGGCCCTGCCACTGGCGATCCTCGGCCAGCAGATGCCGCGCGCCGGTGGAATTGCCGAGGCCATCGGCTATCTGGCGATCTCTGCCTCGCCGCTGGTTGTCGGCACCGGGCTGTTCATCCTGCTGTACCCTTTCGCCAACCCGGTCGCGCTGGCGCTGCCGATCACCGCGCTGGTCAATGCGGTGATGGCGCTGCCCTTTGCCCTGCGCGCGATCGCCCCGGCACTGGCAAGGACAGAATCCGATTTCGGCCGCCTCGCCAGCAGTCTTGCGCTGACCGGCCGGGCGCGGCTCCGGGTGCTGATCCTGCCGCGCCTGCGCCGCTCGCTGGGATTTGCCGCCGGGTTGTCGTCGGCCCTGTCGATGGGCGACCTTGGCGTGATCGCGCTGTTTGCCGATGCCGAACGCGGCACGCTGCCGCTGCAGATCTACCGGCTGATGGGCAGCTACCGGATGCAGGATGCGGCGGGCGCGTCGCTGCTGCTGCTGATCTGCGCGCTTGGATTGTTCTGGCTGTTCGACCGTGGGGGGCGGATGAATGCTGACGCTTGACGGGTTTCGCATCGTTCAGGGCGATTTCACGCTTTCAGCGGATTTTGCGGTGCCGGACGGCGCGCATGTCGCGGTGATCGGCCCGTCCGGGGCCGGCAAATCAACGCTGCTGGCGGCCATCGCCGGGTTCATCGCCCCCGCATCGGGGCGCATCCTGTGGAACGGCGCGGATATCACCGGCACCGATCCCGGCGCGCGGCCCCTGTCGATCATCTTTCAGGACAACAACCTGTTCCCGCACCTGACGGCATTCCAGAATGTCGCGCTTGGCCTGAAACCCGGGCTGCGCCTGTCTGCCGAGGAAACCGGTCAGGCCATGCAGGCGTTGCACAAGACCGGGCTGAGCGGGCTGGAGCATCGCAAGCCCGGAGCCCTGTCGGGCGGCCAGCAAAGCCGCGTCGCGCTGGCCCGCACGCTGGTGCGCCATCGCCCGCTGATGATGCTGGACGAACCGTTCAGCGCCCTCGGGCCGGGCCTGAAGGCAGAGATGCTGGATCTTGTGGCCGATCTTGCGACCGCGATCGGTGCGACCGTCCTGATGGTCACGCATGACCCGGCGGATGCGGTGCAGATGGCCGGGCAGACCGTGCTGGTGGCCGATGGCATCGCGCATCCGCCAAAGGACACCGCCGCGCTGTTCGCCGACCCGCCGCCGAGTTTGCGCGCCTATCTTTAGGGCTTTGGGTTGGTCAGGTTTGGCTTGCCGGACAATTGGGCTTCTGACGCACAGCAATCAACTGACTGTTTTTCCAGGCCGGTTAACAGCGCTGTAGGCGCCCTGCCAGCGCAGGCCCGTCCCGGCGGGTCGGCGCTTTCCGGAGGTTGCGCGCGTCGCAAAAGGAAGATGTCGTTGGCGCGATAAAGCGCTGCCCAAAAATCGTTGCAGCGCCACCCCACGGGCCTGCGCCGGCCCTTCTCTGACGTGCCGGAATCTGACCTGGAACCGTTTCCAGCCGAACAGACGAATGCTTCCGAAGCGCCGGCAAACCACCTTTGGACACAAAAAAACGCGCCCCGAAAGGCGCGTTCGTTTGACGTCGTGGCGGAACCAGCCCTATTCGGCGGCCTCGCCCTTGGCGCGTTTCTTGACCGGGGCCCAGATCCGCTTGTTGGTCAGGTACAGCAGCACCGTCAGCAGCCCCAGGAACAGCACCGCAACCAGACCGGTCTGCTTGCGCGCCATCATCTTGGGTTCTGCGGCCCACATCAGGAACGCGGCAACGTCCTGGGCAAGGTGGTGCAGGTCATTCTGGTGCCCGTCCTGATACTCGACCGAACCATCTTCCAGCGGCGGGGCCATGCCGATCCAGCCACCCGGAAAAGCGTGGTTCTCATACAGCGTCACGCCGGCCTCTTCCTTTTCCTCACCGGTATAACCGGACAGGACCGAGGCGATGTATTCCGGCCCGCCCATGCCCTTGACGACCTGGTTGATGCCCAGCCCGTAAGGCCCGTGGAACCCGGCGCGCGCCTTGGCCATCAGGCTGAGGTCGGGCGCACCGACACCGGTGTTGGCCGGGAAGTTGTCGGTCGGCCGCGCGGGGCGGGTGTCGTCCAGCTCTGGGTCGAATACCTCGAAGTTCTGCTCGGCATAGGCGCGCACCTGATCTTCCGGCAGGCCAACGCCGCCCGGATCGCCCAGGGTGCGCAAGGGCACGTATCTCAGCCCGTGACAGCCCGAGCAGACCTCGGTGAAGATTTGCAGCCCGCGTTGCAACTGAAACTGGTCATAGCTGCCGAACGGTCCCTCGAACGAGAACGCGAAGTCCTCGACATGGGATTCACCGCCCGCGGCCATCGCGCTGCCCGCGCCAAGGCCCAGCGCCACAGCGGCGGAAAGGGTGAGTGTCTTGATCATTGTCTTTCCCTTTCTCACTCTGCCGGGGTCGCATCGGCAGACCCACCGGTCTTGCCGTAATGCGCCTTGAAGTCGTCTTCGATGGTGTCCGGCTGTGCCGTCGGTTTCTCGATCACGCCCAGCAGCGGCAGGATGACCAGGAAGTAGGCGAACCAATAGGCCGACCCGATCAGTGCGATGGTCGAATAGGGAGGCTCTGCCGGTTGCGCCCCGCACCACATCAGCACGACGAAATCAATCGCCAGCAGCGCGAACCACCATTTGAACATCGGCCGATACCGGCCCGACCGCACGCTGGAGGTATCCAGCCACGGCACCAGCACCATCACGAAGATCGCGCCGAACATCGCCAGCACGCCAAAGAACTTGGCGTCGACGATGCCGCCGGTGATCCAGCCGGCGAACATCACCACCCAGACATCGGACGTGAACGCCCGCAGGATCGCGTAGAACGGCAGATAGTACCATTCGGGCACGATATGCGCCGGCGTCGCCAGCGGGTTGGCCTCGATATAGTTGTCCGGGTGGCCCAGATAGTTCGGCATGAACCCGACGACGGCAAAGAAGATCAGCAGGATAAGCGACAGCGCGAACAGGTCTTTCATCACGAAATACGGCCAGAACGGCAGCGTGTCCTTTTCCGCCTCGGCCTTGGATCCGCGGCGCACGTCGACCCCGGTGGGGTTGTTGTTGCCGGTGGAATGGAAGGCCCAGATATGCACCACGACCAGCCCGGCAATCACGAAGGGCAGCAGGTAGTGCAGGCTGAAGAACCGGTTCAGCGTGGCATTGTCCACCGCCGGTCCGCCCAGCAGCCAGGTCTGGATCGGCTCTCCGATCAGGGGGATCGCACCGAACAGGCCGGTGATCACCGTGGCGCCCCAGAACGACATCTGCCCCCAGGGCAGAACATACCCCATGAAACCGGTCGCCATCATCGCCAGGTAGATCAGCATGCCGACGATCCAGGTCACCTCTCGCGGGGCCTTGTAGCTGCCGTAGTACAGGCCGCGGAAAATGTGGATATAGACGGCGAAAAAGAACAGCGACGCGCCATTCGCGTGCAGATACCGCAGCATATGCCCGCCGTTCACATCGCGCATGATATGCTCGAGGCTGGCAAAGGCCATGTCGGCGTGCGGCGTGTAATGCATCGCCAGAACGATGCCGGTCACGATCTGCAGCACCAGGCAGAAGGTCAGCACGATGCCCCAGATCCACATCCAGTTCAGATTCTTGGGCGTGGGAATGAACAGCGTGTCATACAGCAGGCCAACGATCGGCAGGCGGCTGTGCAGCCACTTTTCAATTTTGGTCTTGGGTTCGTAATGGTCGTGTGGAATTCCGGACATGTTGCTTTTCCTTATCCCAGAACGATCGTTGTTTCGTCGGCGAATCCAGCCATCGGCACCGGCAGGTTCCGCGGGGCGGGGCCTTTGCGGATGCGACCCGCAGTGTCGTAGTGCGACCCGTGGCAGGGGCAGAACCAGCCGCCGAAATCGCCGGCATCGCCCAGGGGCACACAGCCCAGGTGCGTACACACACCCATCATCACCAGCCATTCGCTGTCGGTTCCCGGTTCCGCGCCCGGCGGCAGCAGGCCGCGGTTCGGGTCCGTTGCCGGGGCACCGGCCGGAAGATTGGCGTTGCGCGCATCCGGATCGGGCAGCTCATCGACATTGACCGCCTTGGCCATCTCGATCTCGTCGGCGGTGCGGCGGCGGATGAACACCGGCTTGCCCAGCCATTTCACCGTCAGTTGCGTGCCTTCGGCGACCCCGCCCACATCCACCTGGATAGAGCTGAGCGCGGCGACATCGGCCGATGGGTTCATCTGGTTGATCAGCGGCCAAACCGCCGCCCCGGCGGTTACCGCACCGGCACCGGCAGTCGCGAAGTAAAGGAAATCGCGGCGGGTGCCTTCGTGGTCGTCTGCATGGGACACGAGCGTTTCTCCATTTCATGGCCGTCAGGCGGTCATAACGTGTTTGGTGCCGTTTTCACGCACCTGTTCCTTGGGCTTGTTTAGAAGGCAGAGAAAACCACGTCCAGCAGACATTCGCGCTGAGTTGGGGCGCATTGTCGCGGTTTGTCATCTTTCAAGGGTGTTTTGGTTCAAATTTACGGCAAACACCGGCCAGCCGACGAAACATTCCGAAATATGGTTTGAAATTGCCTGTGGAAAAAGCCACCTAGGGGTCAGGCACCCGGTTGGAGAAAGAGATCATGGCGAATTTCAGTCTGTTGCGGTCCCTCTCGGTCGCGCTGGCATTGCTGGCCACGCCGGTCATGGCGGAAACCGAACTCAGCTTTTACACCGGGTTTCAGGCCGCTCCACACAGCCGGGTCGAAGGAACCGATCCCGGCGGCGTCGGCGCGTTCGATTTTCTGTCCGCCTGGGAAGGCCGTCCGTTCGAGGCCCCGCCATACTACGGTTTCCGTGCCACCTACTGGACCAGCGAACGCCTGGGCTTCGGCATCGATTTCAACCATGCCAAGGTCTACGCCGACGATGCCACGCTGGCATCCAGCGGGTTTTCGCGGCTGGAATTCACCGACGGCCTGAACATCGTGACCGCCAATGTCTGGTATCGCTGGCAAAACCCCGCGCGGCGCTGGACGCCGTATGTCGGGGCAGGGCTTGGCGTGGCGATTCCGCATGTCGATATCGAATCGGCGGGCGGCAAGACCTTTGAATACCAACTGACCGGGCCCGCGGTCCAGGTGGTTGCCGGGGTCAAGTACGACATCAACGACCGCTGGGGCCTGTTCGGCGAATACAAGGGCACCTACACGATGAACGAGGCCGATCTTGCCAGCGGCGGAACGCTCAGCACCAATATCGTCACCAACGCGCTGAACATCGGCGTGTCGTTCAGCTTTTAGGTCCGGCCACGAGCTGCAAAGGTTAACTGTTTGTAAACGCTCAAATGTTTCGCGCGCGAAACATTTGTCCGGGCGATGCTCAGAACAGTTTTGCGACAAGCTTGATCGCGAATCCCAGAAAGAACACACCGACGCAGGTGTTTATGACCCGCGTCCCGCGCAGATAGAATCGGGCTGCCGTGGGTGTCGAGAACGCCGTGGCATAGGCGAAATGCACACCGAATCCGATCAGCGCGGCCACGAAGGTCAGCAACGCGATATCGCCGGTGCTGGCCATTGTCGCCGGAAACAGTCCCAGAATCGCGATCCATGTGGTCAGCGCCTTGGGATTGGTCGCGTTGATCGACAGGGATCGCAGGAATGACGCGGACCACCCCAGCCCGCCGACCGCGTGCAGGGCCGTCGCCCGGTTCCGCGAAACAAACGCCGTCCGCAGATAGCCGCTGGCAAACGAGATCAGCAATCCCGCCGCCACCAGCGTCAGCGCGGTCTCGGCCCAGGGAAACGTCCGGAACACCGCCGCCATGCCCAGCGACATCGCCAGGCACCAGCACCCGATGCCCAGCGCCACCGCCAGCGACGACGCAATGCCCGCCCGCCAGCCGGATCCCATCGAGGTGGTGATCGTGTTCATCACGTTCGGCCCCGGCGTCAGCAGGTTAAGCGTCAGAACCGTCCATGCGGCCAGGAAGGGTGCGAAGGGAACGCTCACCCGATGGGAACCGTGGCTTCCATGCTGGGACGCCCGGAAAATCCGGCGTACCAGTCTGCCAGTGCGTCACGCCCCTGCCGCCAGTTGCGCGCATCTTGGCGCAGGTCCAGATAGCCCAGCGCACAGCCGATCGCGAAATGCCCCATGTCCACCGGCCCGGCCAGATGACCCATCCAGCGCTGGCCGATCGCGTCAAGCGCGCGGGCGATCTTTTCCCATTGCGCATCGACCATTTCGGGAAACTGCTTGTCCTCGGGCCGGGCGCGCGTCTCGTAGACCATCAGCAGCGCCGCATCCATGATGCCATCCGCCGTCGCCTCCAGCGTCAACACCTCCCAGATCCGCGAATCGGGGTACAGGCCGGCCTGCGCGCGCGCATCCAGAAACCGGCAGATCACCCGGCTGTCATACAGCGCCGGCCCGTCGGGGCGCACCAGAGCCGGAATCTTGCCCAGCGGGTTGGTCGCGGTCGGCATCTTTTCGGGTGCCAGCGGGTGACCGGCGGCAAAGACGATCTCGACATCGCCGGTCTGCCCGGTCTCGTGCAGCAGGGCCTTGACCTTGCGGCAGTAGGGCGAGGCGGGATTGTCGTACAACTGCATCATGTCCGGAATCTCCTGAAGATCAGCGTTTGGCTTTTTCATCAATGCGCGCCTGAAACTTTGCGGCGGTCACCACAACCCGGCTGTGGCGGCCCTCGCCGACCAGTTCAAGCGCGTCGCGCACCTGCACCGTGAATTCCAGCGTCCGGCCATCTATCCGGTCCAGCACCGCCGTGGCCTGCACTTTCATGCCGGTCGGAGTCGCGGCGATATGCGAGATATCAAGATGCGTTCCCAGCGATTGCTTTCCGGCGCCAAGGCGCCCCTCGACCGCGTCCAGCGCCGCCTCTTCGATCAGGTTGATCATCACCGGCGTCGCCAGCACCGCGATCTTGCCCGACCCGACGCGCGGGGCGGTGTCATTGGTGCCGACGATCATTTCGGCATGGCCGGTCAGGCCGGGTTCGATATTGTCCATGGGCCTGTCTAACCGGTCTCGTCGGGCGGGTCACGCATCATCGTCGCCAATGCGTCCAGCCCGCAGCCTATGCCGGTTGCCGCGACCCCGTCAGCCGCCGCCAGCCGCACCGCGTCGGTCTTGTTCTGGCTCAGCTTCCAGGTGCCGTCGATGGCATCGACCCGCATCCGGCAGGGCATGATCATCCGCATCATCCTGTCCAGGACTTCGGGGGTCATCTTGTCCGCGATCCACGCCGGTTTCGGCGCCAGCCGGGTCTCGAACTGCGCCGACAGCCGGTCCAGCACACCGCGCAAATCGTCCTGCGGCAGGGGTTCCAGTTCACCGCGCAGATGCACTGCGATGTAGTTCCAGGTCGGCACCTGATCGGCGATCCCGTACCAGTCCGGCGAAACGTAACTGTCGCCGCCCTGCACCGCGATCACCGCAGGCTGCGGCGCGTCCAGCAGGCGCAGGATCGGGTTGGACCGTACCAGATGCAGTTCGACCCAGTCGCCCGAAACATCCAGCACGAAGGGGACATGCGACAGCAGCGGGCCGGTTCCGGCGTTCACGGCCAGCGTCCCGAAGCCCCGCTGACGGGCGAAGTCGATGTTCCGCGCCCGGTCGGGTTTGCGGTATACCGGATTGGGGTGCATCGCGCTGTCCTGAAAAACTCTGCGATCATCCATTGCAAACCGCGCGCGGTGATGCAAACTGGATCTCGTTCTCAGGGCGGGGCGAAATTCCCCACCGGCGGTTACAGCCCGCGAGCGCCACGAGGTTTCGTGGGTCAAGCAGATCTGGTGAAATTCCAGGGCCGACGGTCACAGTCCGGATGGAAGAGAACGTGCGACGCGCGCGCCGATTGGCGTGGCATCGCCCGTGACGCCTTGGGTGACGTGTCTGTTGCCGAAAGGAGTCAAGGAAATGGCACACACCCGATACGCATTCATCAAGGCGCGCTGGCACGCCGATATCGTCGACCGCGCCCTGGAAGGGTTCATGCAACTGATCCCGCAAGACCGGATCGACGTGTTCGATGTGCCCGGTGCATTCGAAATGCCGCTGCTGGCGCGCGATCTGGCGGCGTCGGGCCGCTACGGCGCGGTCGCGGCAGCGGCGCTGGTGGTCGATGGCGGGATCTACCGGCACGACTTTGTGGCGCAGGCGGTCGTTGACGGGTTGATGCGCGCCGGAATGGACAGCGGCGTGCCGGTTCTGTCGATCTCGCTGACGCCGCATCACTATCAGGAAACCGATCACCACAGGGCGATCTATGCCGAACATTTCGTTCTGAAAGGGCGCGAGGCGGCAGAGGCGGCGCTGACGATCGCCCGGACCAGGGCGGACGTGTCAAAGGCCGCTTAGGGAAATTGCGGGCACGGGAAAGGTAATCGGCGCATCCCCGTTATGCCAGACGGGGTATTTCGCCATGACTTTCGCGAAAAGGTCAGAGCCAAGAAATGCCGCAAGCCAGCGATGCAGGCCGGGCCAGTCTTCGGCATCAAACCGGGCTTTGTCGATAAACGCGAACTGCCGCACGAACGGCAGGATCGCGAAATCGGCCAGCGCCGGTTTCGCACCGAACAGCCAGGGGTTGCCGCCCAGTCGGCCATCAAGGCGATGCAGGAATTCATGCGCCCTGGCGCGGTTCACTTCGGGGTCTTCGTCCGGATACCGGGTGGCGTATTTCGTCCGGTCCAGCGCCATCTTGAACGGGCCATCGGCGTCGGCGATCAGCGCATGTCCGGCGTCGGGCATATCCAGCCAGCCAGCCGGATCATTCCGCGCCAGCGCCCACAGCATGATGTCCAGGCTTTCATCCAGAACTGCCGGCCCGTCTGCAAGGCAGGGCACGGTCGCGCTGGGTGATACTGCCAGAAACTCCGCCGGTTTGTCGCGCAGCAGGATCTCTCGCAATTCGACCTTTTGCCCGGACCCGGACAACGCCAGGCGCGCGCGGATTGCATAGGGGCACCGGCGGAAACTGTAGAGTACCGGCAGCCCGGTCATGCCCAAAGCTGATGCTGGCGGGTGCCCTTGATCACGGCGTCAACGATGCTGCCTTCGGGGCGGGGTGTATCAAAACCCACTTCGGCAAACTGTTCGGTCCGCCCCATCAGCGGGCTTTCCATCAGCACCTTGTGGCGGCGCCCGACCTGTGCCGCCAGGTGCCGCGCGACAGCAGCATCGCCCGCCGCCCGCAGCCGCGCCGCACGCGCCCGGATCGCCTTGCCGTCGACGGCGGGCATGCGCGCCGCCGGGGTGCCCGGGCGTGACGAATAGGGAAACACATGCAGCCAGGTCAGATCGCAATCCTCGACCAGCCGCAGCGAGTTCTCGAACATCGCCTCGGTCTCGGTCGGGAAACCGGCGATGATATCGGCACCGAAAGTCATGTCGGGGCGCAACGCGCGCGCCTGCTGGCAGAACGCGATGGCGTCGTCGCGCAGATGCCGCCGCTTCATGCGTTTCAGGATCATGTCGTCGCCCGCCTGCAGGCTGAGGTGCAGATGCGGCATCAGCCGCGGTTCGGTCGCGATCGCCAGCATCAGGTTGTCATCGGCCTCTATCGAATCGATCGAGGATATCCGAAGCCGCGCCAGATCGGGCACCAGCCGCAGGATCCGCATCACCAGATCGCCAAGGCGCGGCAGCCCCGGCAGATCGCCGCCCCAGCTGGTCAGATCGACCCCGGTCAGCACCACCTCGTTATAGCCGCGCCCGACCAGCCGCCTGATCTGTTCGACCACGACGCCGGCAGGGACCGACCGCGAGTTGCCGCGCCCGAAGGGAATGATGCAGAAGGTACAGCGATGGTCACAGCCGTTCTGCACCTGCACATAGGCCCGGCTGCGCGTTCCGAATCCGTCGATCAGGTGCCCGGCGGTTTCGGTGACGCTCATGATGTCGTCGACCTGCACCGCCTCTGTCTGGCCGATGAATTCGGGGGCAAGCCCGGCCCAGGTTTTCGGCGCCATCTTTTCGGTATTGCCGATCACGTGATCGACCTCGGCCATCGCGGCGAAGGTTTCCGGTTCTGTCTGCGCGGCGCATCCGGTCACGATCAGGGTCGCGGCCGGGTTGTCGCGACGCAGTTTGCGAATCTCCTGCCGGGCCTTGCGCACCGCCTCTGCCGTGACCGCGCAGGTGTTGACCACCACGGTGTTCTCGACGCCATGGGTGGCGGCAAGTTCCTTCATCGCCTCGGTTTCATAGGCGTTCAGGCGGCAGCCAAGGGTCGAGAAGACGGGCGCGCGGCGATCCATGTCAAAGCGTATCCAGAAAGGTCCGCGACAGGTACCCGTCGAAGACATGCGCGCTTGGCCCGGTCATCCAGACACCGTCTTCGCGCCAGTCGATGGCGATATCGCCGCCATCCAGCGTCACCGTGACCTTGCGCCCGGTCAGCCCGCGCCGAGCCGCGGCAACCACCACGGCGCAGGACGACGACCCGGAGGCCAGCGTGACGCCCACGCCGCGTTCCCACACCCGCACCCGCAGATGATCGGGGCCGACAAGCTGGCAGAACTGTACGTTGGTGCGTTCGGGAAACAGCGCGTGATGCTCTGTCCCGGCGCCCCGTGCGGCCAGGTCGACCGCCATGACATCGTCGGTGAAAAACGTGCAATGCGGATTGCCCATTCCGGTGGCGACCGGGTCGCCGTCGATCGGCAGATGCAATGTATCGGTCTGGTGCGCCAGCGGAATATCGCGCCAGTCCAGCAGCGGTTGCCCCATATTGACCCGGGTCAGCCCGCCCCCGGCATCCGCGCAGGCCAGCACCCCTCGGTCCGTCCGCAGGGTCAGCCCGGTGGCCCCGCTTTCGTCCATCAGATACCGGGCAATGCAGCGCGTGGCATTGCCGCAGGCCCCGGCGACCGAGCCATCGGCGTTGTAGAACACCAGCCGCGCGTCAGCCTCGGCGTCGGCCTCTATGACGGCCAGCTGATCGAATCCGACCCCGCGGTGCCGATCCCCCAGCGCCCGCGCCAGAACAGCCGTCATCGCCACGCCACGCCGGCGTGCATCGAACACGACAAAGTCGTTGCCCAGCCCGTGCATTTTCATGAATGCCAGGCCATTCTGATCACCCGGATCCCGCATGGCGCGGCATATACAGCGCCATTTCGGTTTATTCCAGCCAGAGAGTGTTTTACCGGCCGCTTTAGCCCTTGACCCCCTGATGCGGTTTTCCTAACTAGGCGCCCTAGTGGGCCGTTAGCTCAGTTGGTAGAGCAACTGACTTTTAATCAGTGGGTCGCAGGTTCGAATCCTGCACGGCTCACCACTGAAATCAAAGTCTTTAAAATAAATTGACCGCCTGTGGCAATGCCACCTTCCAAGACTGGGTGACATGTGGGGGACAATTTTCCTGAGTGATCGGCAGAATAAGTCAGAATCGCTGATCCTCGTCAGACATCCCGGTTTCAACACGCGTCAGATGCAACACCGCGAACTCTCAGGGCCGTGCGTCTGCCCGCAAGGGCGCGGCCAACTGATAGGCCAATGCCGACGATTTCGCAGCCAATGTCCTGCCCATTTTTCTTGATCTTCAACGCAGCGGCTTGTCTCTGCGCCGGATAGCGGCCACGCTGAATGAACACGGCGTCAAATCTGCGCGTGGCGGCAAATGGCAGGCGGCGACGGTACGGAATAGTTCTGCGTCGTGAAATTCGGGCTGGAGCGATTGTGGCATGACCCGGGATGCGCTCTGCGCGCTCCAGGACAACCTTGAAAGCCGCCTACAGCGCCGGATCTCCGGTGATCTTGCGCCGGATGTCCCGGGTCAACCGCCCCAGCCAGGTGCGCATATACCTCTACCAGCGCAGGCCCTGCTTGTGGCCTGGACCATGCAGCAGACGCGCAACTTCGCGCCGGGCCCGATCCGCTGGCGCCAGCGGGTGAGGGAAGAACGGTTGAAGGGCAGCAGATGCTTGAAATGCGTCTCGCCGCAGAAGGCCTGAAAACACGGGTTCTTCTGCCGGGCAGCGCAGGTCTCCTCTTTCGAAAGCCCCTT
>JAJDOB010000045.1 GCA_022340385.1 Rhodobacter sp. | reverse complement strand
CCCTTGGCGGCGGCGCGCAGCAGCAGCGAAACACCGCGTTCCGGGTCGGCCTCGGCGCCTTCGCCCGTCAGATAGGCGCTGCCCAGTATCCGTTCTGCCAAAGCCTCGCCATTGTCGGCGGCCGCTTCGAGCCAGTGCTGCGCCTTCGCCGCATCCTTGGGAAAGCCGGTGCCGCGCGAATAGTTGAAATAAAGCGACATCTGGGCGGCGCCATTGCCGCCCTCGGCGGCCTGCAGAAGATAGCGCGCGGCCTGCGCCGCGTCCTTCGAGGTGCCTTCGCCGCGCGAATACATTTCCGCCAGCGCGTATTGGGCATCCGCCATATTCGCACCCGCCGCCAGGCGCAGCAATTCAAAGGCGCGGACCTTGTCGGCCTCGACCCCGCGCCCGAGCCGGTAAAGCTGGGCAAGGTAGTATTGCGCCTCGGCGCTGCCGTCCTGCACGGCCATCTCCAGAAGCTCTGCGGCGCGTTCATAATCAGTTATCTCGGGATTGTCGGACAGGTAGACCCGCGCCAGCAACACCAGACCGCTGCGGTTTTCGCCCGCCAGCGCCGCCTCCAGCCAGCGCTTGGCCTCTGCCGGGTCGAACGGACCGCCTTCCGCGTTGGCGATCATGTAGCCCAGCCGGTGCTGCGCCAGAACGTTGCCGGCTTCGGCATGGGCACGCAGGCCGGCGCGGGCTGTTGCCAGATCGCCCGACTGATACGCGGCCTCGACCTGGGACATCGGCATCGCGGTTTCCGATTGCGCCAGCACCGGCGCACAGGACAGTGACAGCGCCAGCGCGGCGGCAAGCCCTGTTCCCGACCACCGCAGAATCGCCAGGTCGCTGAAGTGCATCGTTTCAAACCCTTTTTCGCCAATGTGGACCGCCGGGCGCGTGGCCCGTTCCGCCGCCGACCCCACCAAATTAACCGGCAGAGGGCAAGCGGTTTTGCCGCGCGGTTGAAGATGGATCAACTTATCGAAACATTCGAGTGCCCTGGACAGTCTGCGCTGCAACAGATCCGGGGGACTCACATGTGCCGGTCGATCCGCCAGAGCGGCGTCCTTGCAATGTGAATCGGTGGGGCCGTTCCAGCCTTCTGTTCTTGCGCGCAATTCATTCCGAAAACCGGTTCCCTCTTTTCGGATTGCGCGCTAGACGACCAGCAGCAATACCGTTGCCGCGCAGAGATAGCTGCCCAGCGGCAGGCGCGTGTCGGCCCCGGGCGCGGTTTTGCGCAGGATCGCCTCGACCGCGACCACGGTCAGCGCCATGCCCGCCGCCACCAGCGTCACCACCGGCACCAGTGCCCAGCCCAGCGCCGCCCCGATGCCTGCCATCAGCTTGACATCGCCCAGGCCCAGCCCCTCGCGTCCGCGCCATTGGAAATAGCCCGTGCGGATCACCCAGAATGCCGTGACCGCGATCGCCGCTGAAAACAGCCCGTTGGCCAGCCCGCGTTCCGGGTCCAGCCATGCCATCGCCAGGCCAAGCACGAACAGCGTGAGGGTCAGCGCATCGGGCAGACGAAACTGCAGCAGGTCGGTATAGAACAGTGCGATCAGGCACCAAAACAACGCCGCGGTCAGCCACATCTCGGCGCTTGACCGGGTCAGCAGCACGGCGACAAGCCCCGCCAGCAGCGCCGCGATCTCGATTCGCAACAGATGCCCGGGGATCGTGGTGCCGCACACCCGGCAGCGCCCGCCCAGCACCATTGTCGAAAACACCGGCACCATGTCGCGCCACGCCAGCGCGGCGGTGCAGGTGGCGCAGCGCGAGGGTTGCAGCAACGCCCTGATGCCGCGCGAAGGCAGCCGGTCAACCAGCACGCCCAGAAAAGAGCCGACAGCCGGGCTGACCAACAGCAGGAAAAGCGCCTGTGGCCAGTCATCGCTCATGGCAGGTCGTCCATGGCACCTCGGGTCCGGAAAAATCAGTTTATCGTCGAAAGTTCGACATCAATGGTTTTGCGCCGCAGCGCAAGCGCGCCCAGCGGGTCAAGGTCGGGATGATTCTTCAGCATTTCGTCAAAGCCCGCGCGTGCCGCCACCAGTCGCTGGATTGCATCGGCATCCGCAAGACCCTTGTTGATTGCCCCTCGGGCGATTTCCTGATCCGCCGTGGCCTGTACCGCCAGCGCCGCCGAACGCCCGCGCCCCTGCAATTGCGAAGCCACGACGCGCGCCTCGTCAGAGGCCTTGGCGTATTTGCCGGCACGCAACAGCGCATGGGCGTATTCCAGCCGCAGGCGTGGCTCCAGCGGGCCGGCTTTCTTCAGCAGGCCGGCATAGCCGCGCTCGGCCTTGGTGAACTGGCCGTTTTCCAGTGCCGCGCGCGCCACCAGGTAATTCGCCTTGAACCCGGCGCGGGCGGTCACGCTGGCGCCGATTCGCGGCCCGTCGACCTGACAGGACGCCGTGGCGGCCACGATCAGCGCCAGGCTGGCCACCTTGAGGTGGAATGGTCGGAACATCTGGGGCTCGCTTTCGCGCAAGGACGACTCAAAATCTGCCAAAGGCTAACATGCCCAGCGTGGCAGGGTCTACCAGCGTCAGCCATGGTCGCATTCTGACGTATCCAGATGGCCGCGGTTTGTCTAAGATTAACGCATGACTGATCCCATTCCGCCTTTTTCCGCCGCCGAGTACGACCGCCGACTGGCGAAAACCCGCCAAGCCATGTCCGGGGCCGGGCTCGACGTTCTGATCGCAACCGACCCGTCCAATCAGGCCTGGCTGACGGGGTATGACGGCTGGTCGTTCTACGTCCACCAGGCCGTTGTGCTGCCGCTGGACGGCCGCCCGCTGTGGTGGGGCCGCAATCAGGACGCGAATGGCGCGGTGCGCACGGTCGACACCGCGCGCACCGATGTCGCGGGCTATGCCGATACCTATGTGCAGGCGTTCGACCGGCACCCGATGCAGGATCTGGCGATGCGGCTGCGCGATCTGGGGCTGGGGGCCGCGCGCATCGGCGTCGAGATGGACAACTACTATTACTCGGCCAGGGCGCATGCGGTTCTGACGCAGGAACTGCCCGATGCGACGCTGATCGACGCCACCGCGCTGGTCAACTGGCAACGCGCGGTCAAATCCGGCGAGGAACTGGCATTCATGCGCCGCGCCGCGCGCATCACCGAAAAGATCCAGAACTACGCAATCGAGCATGCCGCGCCGGGAAAGCGCAAGAACGAACTCGCCGCCGGGATCATGGCCGAGGGCATACTGGGCGTCGGCGACGACTGGGGCGATTATCCGGCCATCGTGCCGCTGATGCCGTCGGGTTCCGACGCGGCGGCACCGCATCTGACATGGGACGGGCGGCCGATGCTGGCCGGCGAGGCGACCTTCTTCGAACTGGCCGGATGTTACCGGCGCTACCACGTTCCGGCCTCGCGCACCGTGTTCCTCGGCACGCCGCCCGATCATATCCGCCGCGCCGAGGCGGCACTGATCGAGGGGCTGGAGGCCGGGCTTGACGCCGCGCGCGCCGGCAACCGCGCCGGCGACATCGCCCGCGCGCTGGGGGCGGCGATGGACAAGGCGGGGATCGAGCGCGGCGCGCGATGCGGCTATCCCATCGGGCTCAGCTATCCGCCCGACTGGGGCGAGCGTACGATCAGCCTGCGCGAGAATGACGAAACCGTTCTGGAACCCGGCATGACCTTTCACTTCATGCCCGGGCTGTGGATGGACAACTGGGGGATAGAGATCACCGAACCGATCCTGATTGCCGCCGATGGTCCGGCGCAGTGTTTCTGCGACCTGCCCCGGCACCTGATCGTGAAAGCGTGACGCGATGCGCCGACACGCCATATGCGATTGCCCCGGCTTTTTCCGGCCGGGGCCGGCCCGATGACCGCGCTGCACGAGGCGGTTACCACACTTGGTGAGTTGATCGCCTTTCCGACGATTTCCACCGACAGCAACATGGCGATGATCGACTGTCTGGCCGACCGTCTGGACAGCATCGGCGCGCGGGTCGAGGTGATGCGCGACGAAACCGGCACCAAGGCCAATCTCTGGGCCACGCTTGGCCCGGATGCCGAAGGCGGCATCGTGCTTTCGGGCCACACCGATGTGGTTCCCGTGGCCGACCAGCCCTGGACCAGCGATCCGTTTACGATGGTGGGGCGCGACGGGCGGCTGTTCGGACGCGGCACCTGCGACATGAAAGGCTTCATCGCGGCCTGCCTGACGGTCGCGCCGCATCTGGCGCAACGCGTGGACCAGCGCCCGCTGCATTTCGCCTTTACCCATGACGAAGAGACCGGCTGCATCGGCGCCGGCCACCTGATCGAGGTGCTGCGCGCCCGCGAGACCCGCCCGGCGCTGGCCATCATCGGCGAGCCGACGGAAATGCGGGTGATCGAGGGCCACAAGGGCTGTTACGAATACACCACCGAATTCAAGGGGCTGGAAGGGCACGGATCCTCGCCCGATCACGGCGTCAACGCCGTGGAATACGCCGCGCGCTATGTCGCGCGCCTGCTGGGCCTGAAGGAACAACTGAAGACCCGCACCCCCGCAGGCAGCCGGTTTCAGCCGCCCTGGACCACGATCAACGTCGGCGCGTTGCAGGGCGGCGTCGCCCATAACGTGATCGCCGGCCGCGCCAGCATCGACTGGGAAATGCGCCCGGTGGTGACGGCGGACGCGGATTTCGTGAAATCCGATCTGGCGGGCTACACCGGCGATTTCCTGTTGCCGGCGATGCAGGCGGTCGATCCGGAGGCGGCGATCACCACGCACACGCATGGCGAGGTCGCCGGTCTGGAACCGATGGAAATCAACGCCGCGCGCGATCTGGTGGCCGAACTGACCGGCGCCAACGGGGTCGATGTGGTGCCTTTCGGAACCGAGGCCGGATTGTTCCAGTCGCTGGGCATCGACGCGGTGGTCTGCGGCCCCGGATCAATCGAACAGGCCCACAAGGCGGATGAATACCTGAGCCTCGACCAGTTGCAGGCCTGTCTGGATATGTTGCACGGGCTGGAACGAAAGCTGTAGGCGGTGGCGCCGGATTTCGGGGCCGGATGCCTCCGGCGGGGATATTTGAAGCGACAGGAAAGGGGAAGGCATTGAAAGCCTCCCCCGGAGAACAGGCAAAGGCCTTTCCCATCGCACGGTCATCGGCGTCCCCGCCTGTACCGTGGCACCGCTGTACCGCCGGGCGGTTAACATTTGATTGCTGCCTTTCCTTTCGCTGCAAATATCCCGGGGGTTTGGGGGCTGGCCCCCAATCCGAACCGCCCCGGAATATCGCGGGGGCGGGGCTTTCAAGTCGGCCGGCGGCGATTTAGGCTGGCGGCTCATCTTGCCCCCCCGCCCCCGGACCGGACCCCGCGCGTGCCGATTTCCCTGCCGATCCTTTTCATCCTGATCACGGTGATGATCGACAGCATGGGCATCGGGCTGATCATGCCGGTGATGCCCGATCTGATCCGCGAGGTGGGCGGCGGCGATCTGGCGCGTGCAGCGACCTGGGGCGGGGTGCTGGCGACGGCGTTCGCGGTGATGCAGTTCCTGTTTGGCCCGGTGGTCGGCAATCTTTCAGACCGGTTCGGACGTCGCCCGGTGCTGTTGATCGCGCTTGGCGTCATGGTGCTGGACTATCTGGTGATGGCGGTCGCCGGCGCGCTTTGGCTGTTGTTGCTGGGCCGGATCATCGGCGGGATCACGGCGGCGACGCATTCCACGGCCAATGCGTTCATGGCCGATGTGTCACGCCCCGCGGACAAGGCCGCCAATTTCGGCCTGATCGGCGCGGCCTTCGGCATCGGATTCGTGATCGGGCCGCTGCTGGGCGGGGTGCTGGGCCAGTTCGGCACCCGCGCGCCGTTCTACGCCGCCGCGGCACTGGCCGCCGCCAACATGACCTTCGGCTGTCTGGTGATGCCCGAGACCGTGACCGACCGCATCCGCCGCCCGTTCAGCCGGGCACGCGCCAATCCGTTTGGCGCCTTCGCCAATATCGGCGCGTTGCCCGGCATCGGACGGATGCTGGTGCTGTTCTTCCTCTACGAGGTCGCGTTCTTCGCCTACCCGGCGATCTGGGCCTATTTCACCCGTGCGCGGTTCGGCTGGGAGCCGGGCATGGTCGGCGTGTCGCTGGCGGCCTTCGGCATCTCCATCGCGATTGTGCAGGGCGGGCTGATCCGGCTGATCCTGAACCGGCTGGGCGACCGCAGGACGCTGATCGCGGGCATCGGATTCAACATCCTGGCGTTTGCAGCGATGGCGGTGGTCACCAGCGGTACTGTGGCGCTGATCCTGACGCCGCTGACCGCGATCGGCTCTGTCGCAGAGCCCGCGTTGCGCGGGATGATGTCGCGCATCGCCCCTGACGACGCGCAGGGCGAATTGCAGGGCGTGCTGTCCTCGGTCGCGGCGATCGCCATGATCCTGGCGCCGCTGATGATGACCCAGACTTTCGCCATGTTCACCGGCCCGTCCGCGCCGTTCTACATGCCGGGCGCGCCCTTCGCGGTGTCGGCGCTGCTGATGCTGGCCGGGGGTGCGGTGTTCCTGTCGCGCCCGCGCGGCAAAGCGAAGTCGCGCTGAATTCTTCGCAAGGCCGGTCCGGATCTGACCGCGCCACGTCGGTTTCGCGCTTGCAGAGCGCGGCACGCAATGGTCAAGCTGCGGCAAGACCGCAAACGAAAGATCGCCCCATGACGACAGTGAAAGCCGCCATTTGCCGAGAGTTCGGCGCACCCTTGACGATCGAGGATATCACCCTGGCCGCGCCGCAGGCCGGCGAGGTCGAGGTCAGGCTGGCTGCCTGCGCGATCTGTTATTCCGACATCTCCTATGCCGATGGCGGCTGGGGCGGGCATCTGCCGGCGGTCTACGGGCACGAGGCGGCCGGCACCGTGACCCGCGTCGGCGCGGGTGTCCGCGGCTATGCGGCGGGCGACAGCGTGCTGGTCACGCTGGTGCGCGCCTGCGGCACCTGCCCGTCCTGCGCCGCGGCGCATCCGTCGACCTGTTCGACCGGGTTCGATATCGTATCGCATCCGATCACGGCGGGCGGCGCGCCGGTGGAACAGGGCCTGCGCACCGGCGCTTTCGCCGAGGCCGTCGTGGTCGATACCAGCCAGGTCGTGAAGATTCCCGGCGACATCCCGATGGATGCCGCCAGCCTGCTGAGCTGCGGCGTGATCACCGGTGTCGGCGCGGTGGTGAACACGGCCGGGCTGCGGGCCGGGCAGACCGCCGTGGTGATCGGCGCCGGCGGCGTCGGGCTGAACGCGATCCAGGGCGCACGGATTGCCGGGGCCTCGCGCATCGTCGCCGTCGACATGACCGAGGAAAAACTGGCCATCGCGCGTGAATTCGGCGCCACGGACGGGGTGCTGGCAACTGACCCGAAGCCCTGGCGCGAGGCCAGGACGATCCTGGGTGGTGGCGCGGATTTCGTCTTTGTCGCCGTCGGCGCGGTGCAGGCATTCGATCAGGCGCCGCGCTATCTGGCGGCGCATGGCAAGATGGTGATGGTCGGAATGCCGCATTCGGGGCAGCTTGCCAGCTATGAACCGGTGATCGTGGCCGGCGCCGGGCAGCAGATGATCGGATCGAAAATGGGCGACGTTGTCTTGTCGCGCGATATCCCGTGGATGGTCGATATGTACCGGCAAGGACGGCTGAAGCTGGACGAGCTGATTTCCGGGCGCTGGCGGCTGGATCAGATCAACGAGGCGATTGCCGACACCCGGACCGGCGCGGCGCGGCGCAACGTGATCATCTTCGACTAGCGCAACGGGGCGGCCGGGGGAAACGCGTATGCAGGTGACGATCGAGGATGCAGGCCGGGTCCTTGCGCTGAGCGATGGTGACGATGTGGCCCGGTATCACGCGATCTGGCTGCGCGACAACGCGTTGGACGGCGACACGCGCGATCCGGGCAACGGCCAGCGGCTGATCACCCTGGCGGATGTCGCGGGCGATACCCGGCTGAGCGGGGCCAGGGCCGAGGGCGCGCAGGTCGCGTGCAGCTTTGCACCCGACGGCAAGACCGCGCGCTTTCCCGTTGCCTGGCTGAAGGCGCATCGCTATGACCGCGCCCGGCCTGACCGCCTGTCGGACGGAGTGCAAACCTGGGACGGCACGCTGTCGCCCGTGCCCGGCGCCGGGATCGCCGAATTGCAGAGCGACCGCGCCGCGCTGCGCGACTGGCTGGGCGATGTGGCGCGGCTGGGCTTTGCCAGGGTGACCGGGCTGGCGGCGGAATCGGGCGCGCTGTTCAGCGTCGTCGATCTGTTCGGTTACGTGCGCGAAACCAACTATGGCCGCCATTTCGAGGTGCGCACCGAAGTCAATCCGACCAATCTGGCCTATACCGGGCTTGGGTTGCAGGCCCATACCGACAATCCCTACCGCGATCCGGTGCCGACGCTGCAAGTGCTGGCCTGCATTGAAAACTCCGCCGCCGGTGGCGACAGCATGGTGGTCGACGGCTTTCGCGCGGCCGAAGTGCTGAAATCCGAAGACCCCGCCGGATTTGCGCTTTTGTGCGGCTATGCGGCGCGGTTCGACTATGCCGGAACCGCCGGGGTGCGGCTGCAATCGCGCCGCCCGATGATCGAACTGTCGCCCGACGGGCAGTTGCAGCAGATACGGTTCAACTCGCGATCCATCGCGCCGCTGGTCGATGTGCCTTTTGACGAGATGCAGGATTACTATGCGGCCTATCGCAGGCTCTCGGACATCATCGA
Source organism: Rhodobacter sp. (assembly GCA_022340385.1). Taxonomy (GTDB): domain Bacteria; phylum Pseudomonadota; class Alphaproteobacteria; order Rhodobacterales; family Rhodobacteraceae; genus CALGTJ01. Next base: position 7,093 of record JAJDOB010000045.1, on the reverse strand, counting down.
CGATCCCGGCATGGCGGTGGCATTCAAGCTGGAACCGGGAGAGGCGTTCATCGTCGACAACACCCGGGTTCTGCATGCGCGCAAGGGCTATTCCGGGGAGGGCAATCGCTGGCTTCAGGGATGCTATGCGGACAAGGACGGTTTGTTGTCGACGCTTGCGGCCCTGAGCGCGGACACAAAGGTAAGCCAATGACAAAACCTGATATTTCAGCACTGAGTCCAGACACGATCGTCGATTTCATCGCCGACATTTTCGCCCGGCGCGGGGCCGAGGAATACCTTGGCGAGCCGGTGACGATTTCCGAACATATGTTGCAATGCGCGGAATGCGCCGAGCGTTCCGGGGCGGACGATGTGCTGATCGCCGCCGCGCTGCTGCATGACATCGGCCATTTCACCAACGAGTTCCCCGCGGACGCCGCCGAACAGGGCATCGACAGCGTGCATGAAGAGGCCGGCGCGCGGGTTCTGCGCGATTTCTTTCCGCCGCTGATCCATGACTGCGTGCGCTTTCATGTCGATGCCAAACGCTATCTCTGCGCCACCGACCCCGAATATTTCGGCAAGTTGTCAGGGGCGTCGATCCATTCGTTGCGCCTGCAGGGCGGACCGATGAGCACGGCAGAGGCGGAGCTGTTCGCCGAGAACCCGCATCTGGACGCGATCCTGCAGGTCAGGATGTGGGACGATATCGGCAAGGATCCCGCCCATGCCGCCCCGGCCTTTGCGCATTACGCGCCGCTGCTGGAACGGGTGGTTCAGGCGCACGCGGGCGGCTGACAGCCCTGCGGAACACCCGTGTGTTCAAACCGCGCAAAATCAGAGATTATTGCCGAAACGCGCCAGGAATGCTATGAGTGACGGGCCCGCAAGCAACGCTTCCGGCTCTGTTCAGGCCCCTTGATTGTGGACGTTCACGTCAACGGGCTGGACCCACCGGCGGCATTTGGCGGCACGAGCCGACAGGAGTATCTGAACATGATATCCGGGAATCCATTTTCCTTGAAATCCATTCTGGCGGCCGTTGCGGTCACTGTGATCGTATATGGCGCAAGCGCATTCAGCGCCGCGGCGGAAAAACGCCCGGCGGGCGAAAACGGCTATGAACGCTGCGTCATAGAGAACGATGGCGGCGATCCGATCTCGGTCGACAGCAAGAGCAATCGGTGTTGCTACGAGGATGACCTTGGCGGTGGCGAATCCGTCACGATGTGCGTCGAGTGCGACAAGGACTGGAAGAACTGCACAGAGGCGCCGGGAAGTCCGAAGATTCGCCTCAACAGCCTGCCGTCGCGATCCAACGGAACAATCACCGAGCCGACGGGCACGACCGGCGCCGGGCGTACGACGACGACAACCGGGGGCGGCACCAAGCTTGACAACTGACGCGGCGGGCGGCGCGGCGACAGGGGGGACTTGCAGACTGCGGATCGGGACGATGGGCGCATGATTGCGGCCCCGGGCGCGGTATTGCGCTACCCCGGCGGCTTTGGCCGGCATCCGGGTCAGGGGCATTTCGCCATCTCTTGAAACCGGAAAGATTCAGCAGGGCAGGTCCGCATCCGCTGGACCAAAGCGGTGAATGGTGATTGTGTCGGGCGGCATGCCCCCTTTGCGAAAGGCGCGCCCGATGAAACTTGCCGATCTCGACATCATCGTCACCGCTCCGCCGGCGCCGGGCTGGGGCGGGCGCTACTGGATACTGGTCAAGCTGACCACCGATGACGGCATCACCGGCTGGGGCGAATGTTACGCGTCCTCGGTCGGGCCAGAGGCGATGCGCGCGGTCATCGCCGACGTGTTCGAGCGTCACATGGCCGGCGAGAACCCCGAAAACATCGAACTGATGTTCCGCCGCGCCTATTCCAGCGGCTTTACCCAGCGCCCTGACCTGACGGTGATGGGCGCGTTTTCGGGGCTGGAAATCGCCTGCTGGGACATTCTGGGAAAGGCGCGCGACCGGCCGGTCTGGGCGCTTCTGGGCGGGCTGATGAACGAGCGTATCCGCGCCTATTCCTATCTTTATCCGCTGGCCCATCACCCGTTGCCCGACTTCTGGGTGTCACCCGACATGGCCGCGCAAAGCGCCGTTGCGCTGGTGGAAAAGGGCTATACGGCGGTGAAATTCGACCCCGCCGGGCCCTACACCATCCGCGGCGGTCATCATCCGGCGCTGAGCGACATCTCGACCTCGGTCGCATTCTGCCGCGCGATCCGCGATGCGGTGGGCGACAAGGCCGATCTGCTGTTCGGGACGCATGGCCAGTTCAACACGGCGGGCGCGATCCGGTTGGGCAAGGCGCTGGAGCCCTACCAGCCGCTTTGGTTCGAGGAACCGATTCCGCCCGACAACCTGCTGGAATTCGCAGAGGTCGCGCGCGCGGTGAATATCCCCATCGCCACTGGCGAACGGATGACGACCAAGGCGGAATTCGCCACCCTGCTGCGCACCGGCGGGGCCAGCATTCTGCAACCGGCGCTGGGGCGCGCCGGCGGCATCTGGGAGATGAAGAAGGTCGCGGCGATGGCAGAGGCCTTCAACGCGCAGATGGCGCCGCATCTCTATGCCGGGCCGGTGGAATGGGCCGCGAATGTGCATCTGTCGGCCTCGATCCCCAATCTGCTGATCGCCGAGACCATCGAGACGCCGTTTCATCACGATCTGATCCGAGGCGGTATCGTCATCGACAACGGCTATATCCTGCCCCCCCGGGGTCCGGGGCTGGGCATTGATGTTGACGAGGCGCTGGCGCTGGCGCATCCCTATCGGGGCAGCGGCCTGCATCTGGAAATGCAGGAAGCGCCCTGCGACTATCAGAACGGCAATCTCTTCGAGGGCGGCGCACCATCGAAGGATTAGAGCGCAGTCCGAAAAGTGGGAACCGGTTTTCGCAATGAATTGCGCGCAAAAACGGAAGGCTGGAGCGGCGCCACCGATTCACATTGAACGGACGCCGCTCTAGGCGGAGGATTCGCAGGGATTTCGTCGCAAATCGAACAATTCTCGGAAACAAACTGAAAGGTTTGGCGCGAATTGCCCACAATTCCTGCAAAGTGCCACAGAATTGCCTTATTCTGTGGCCAGCCTATTCGTAGGTTCACTTTCCAGGGTACTGACGCCAGAACAGAAATAATGGCGCATTATTTTTTCCTCCCGAACTGAAAAGGCCGCTCTTACGAGCGGTCTTTTTTTCGATTCAGTCGATGGGCTCTATCAGGTCCGGCCCGCTGGCCCGGTTGGAATTGACCGCGCGGTCGACCCGGTGAAACACGAAATCGGTCGGGGGGGCGGCCATCAGCGCCGCCGCGCCCATGCCCGCCTCGCCCAGCCACAGCGGCCAGTTTTCAGGCCTCACCGTCATCGGCATCCGGTGGTGGATCGCGGTGACCGGCCCCCGCGCCGGCGTGGTGACGATGGCGCAGGTCGTCAGCGGCGTGTCACCCTTGTCCCAAAGCTGCCAGACCCCGGCAAAGGCGATCGGGCTGGCATCCGCCCGGTGGATATACCACGGCAGGCGGGCGCCATCGGCATCCTTGGTCCATTCATAGAACCCGCTGGCCGGAATCAGGCAGCGGCGTTCGCGCGCGGCGGCGCGGAAGGCGGGCTTTTCGGCGATGGTTTCGGCGCGGGCATTGATCAGCAGCGGGCCGTCGTTGGGGGCCTTGTACCAATGCGGCAGAAATCCCCAGCGCATCGCCACCAGCCGCCGCCCGGTTTCGCCCGCCAGCACCACATGCACGTTGTTGGTCGGGCAGACGTTGAAGTTCGGCACCCGCGGCAGGTCATTTGCGGGCGCGGCGGCGAACAACTGCGCCATGGCATCGGGTGGAAGAGTTATGGCGAACCGTCCGCACATGCAGCCAGTCTACCTAGCAAGCCAGAGCGGGAAAACGCGAAAAGGCCACGACAAGCGCCGCGGCCTTTCCTGATTTCAATCGGACCAGATGGCCCAAACGGGCGCGTTACTGGCCGACCGTCTTGATCCGGCCTTCGACCTTGCTGGTGACGCCGCCATTGGCAACGACATAGTTCATCACGTCATTGGCCATCAGGATGCCATTGCCCGCGTTAATCAGGACCTTGCCACCGCCCAGCGCGCCATAGCCGTCGCCGCCGCTCAGGATATAGTCGTTGGCCGCCACCTTATACAGCTTGTCGGGATCCACCGGTGCGCCGCCGATCATCAGTTCGGTGATCCGCGAGCCCGCCGGGGCGGACGGGTCATAGACAACGGTCAAACCGGAAACCTGCGGAAAGCGCCCGGCACCCTTTTCGACCTGGCTGAACCCATTCTCCAGCGCCGCCAGAACCTGGCTGCCGGGGATTTCGGTCAGCACTGTGACGTTACCGAAGGGCAGTTCAGTCAGGATATCGCGCCGGGTCAGCATGGTGCCCGCGTCATAGGTGCGGTCAGCGCGGATGCCGCCGCCATTGGCAATCGCGACATCGGCCTTGGTCGAGGCGCGGATCGCATCGGCGATCAGGTTGCCCATCGCCGATTCCTCTCCCCGCACCACGTTACGCCGCGAATCCAGCGGCCCGGCGGTGGTGCCGATCTCGACATTCAGGCTGGTGTCCAGTTCTGCGGTGAACTTGTCGACAACGGCCTGGGTTTCCGGATCGGGCGCGACAGTGGCTGTGTCGATAAAGCGGAACGCCGGCGTCCACCTGATCCGCCGCTTGCCGTCCTTTTCGCCAATGTCGACCATCAGGTCGAGCGGCGACAGGAATCGCCCGTCGATCGAGGTTTCCACATAGGCGGTGATTCCGTCGTAGGACGTCGCATAGCTGTGGTCATCGCCCGACATGATCACGTCGAACGCCTTGCTGGCGATCAGCTGGCGGTCGTTGGACATGTCGGTCTGCACCACACCGATCACCAGATCGGCCCCCGCCTCGCGTGCGGCCTTGGCGGCGCCTACGCCGGATTCGACTGTCGGAAGGAATTTCAGATCGCCCGTGGTCGACACCTCGGGCGAAGTGTCCTGCGCCACCGGCACCAGGGCGATCTTGAGCCCGGCCATTTCCTTCATCATTGTGCCGCCGAGGCCATCAACTGCCGAGCCGTCGGCATTGGTGATATTCACCGCCGCCCAAGGGTAGTTCGAACCGTTCATCTTCTCCATGAAGTTCTCGGGGCCGAAATCGAACTCATGGTTGCCCGGGACCGCGAGATCGAAAGGTTCCAGATTGGTCAGGTCAATGGTGTTCTGACCCTTGTCGAACCCCGACAGCAGCGACGGCGACAGCATGTCGCCATCCATTACATAGATCGTGTTGGGATTCGCGGCGCGTTCCGCCCGGACCACCGCGTTCAGGCGGGCAAAGCCGCCGCGCGTGCCGTCGCCGGCGAATTCATAGACGTCACCCACACCCAGAATGGTCAGCTTTACGGTTTCTGCGTTGGCAACACCCGTCATGCCTGCGGAAAGAAAGGTGGCTCCCAGCAGCAGCGCTGCCAATTTGTTCTCGTGAAAAGTCATGGTTCATCTCCCCTTGGACATTTCTGCCGACATGTTCGCCGTGAACCGCGGCAGAGTCAAAGCCTCTCGCTACGGCACCTGCCAGCACTTCATGACATCCAGGTGACCGCCTGGCCATTGACCGCCGGTCAGCCTGCGGGCAAGAGAGGGACCATGCTGATTTACAAGATTTTCCGCAGCTCCGAATGGCAGGAGCTTCAGACCGCCGGCGAAACCCGTGGTGCGCCGATCGACCTGACCGATGGCTATATCCATTTCTCGACCGCCGCGCAGGCGGCAGAAACCGCCGCCAGGCATTTCGCGGGCCAGGACAGGCTGATGCTGCTGGCGCTGGAAGCCGATGGCTTCGGCGCGGCACTGAAATGGGAACAGTCGCGCGGCGGCCAGTTGTTTCCGCATCTGTACGGCACGCTGAAGCTGGCTGACCTGCTTTGGGCCAGACCGCTGCCGCTTGGGCCGGACGGCCATGTCTTTCCGCCCGAAATGACATGAAGCTGATTGAACGGATCGGACTTGCCGCGCTGCAACGGCTTGATCCGGAAACCGCCCACGGCCTGGCGCTGAAGGCGCTGAAAACCGGCCTTGCCCCCCTGCCCGGCCCGGTCACGTCGGCGCGGCTGAAAACCCGCTTCGCCGGGCTTGAGCTGCCCAACCCGGTGGGACTGGCCGCCGGGTTCGACAAGAACGCCACCGCCGTTGCACCGCTGATGCGCGCCGGGTTCGGCTTTCTCGAGACCGGCGCGGCCACGCCGCGTCCGCAGCCCGGCAATCCGCGTCCGCGCCTGTTCCGCCTGACCGAAGATCGCGCCGCGATCAACCGCTTCGGGTTCAATAACGACGGCGCAGAGGCTATTGCCGCAAGGCTGGCGCTGCGCCCAACCGGCATCCCGGTCGGTCTCAATCTCGGGGCCAACAAGGACAGCACCGACCGCGCCGCCGATTTTGCGACCGTCCTGCGGATCTGCGGCGCGCATGTCGATTTCGCCACCGTCAATGTCTCGTCCCCCAACACCGAACGGCTGCGCGACCTGCAAGGGGCCGAGGCGCTGGGCGCGCTGCTGAACGGGGTGATGGAAACCCGCGCCGGGCTGGATCGCCCGATTCCGATCTTCCTCAAGATCGCCCCGGATCTGACGCCCGATGACCTGGCGCAGATCGCCGCCGTCGCCCGCACGGCGGGTGTCGATGCGATCATTGCCACCAACACCACCTTGTCGCGGGACGGGCTGCAAAGCCCGCAACGTGCAGAGGCGGGCGGGCTGTCTGGCCGGCCGTTGTTCGAAAAATCCACCCGGGTGCTGGCGCAACTGTCGCATCTGACCGACGGCCAGATACCGTTGATCGGGGTCGGCGGCATTTCCAGTGCCGAAGACGCCTATGCCAAGATCCGTGCCGGGGCCGGTGCGGTGCAGCTTTATACCGGTATGGTCTATCAGGGCCTGTCGCTGGCCGCAGACATCGCCCGCGAGCTTGACGGGCTGCTGGCGCGCGACGGGTTCGCGCGGCTTGGCGATGCGGTCGGCACCGGGCGCGCGGACTGGCTGTGACCGCCGGCTTCAACTTGTCGAGAATACACGATCCAAGGTCTGCATAGGCAGCCCCATCGCCC
>JAJDOB010000023.1 GCA_022340385.1 Rhodobacter sp. | reverse complement strand
CGGCCCCTTTGCACACAGCAGAATCCCGTCTGAATGTGACTATTTGATGACCGGTCAAAGATTTGTTCATCGTATTTAGCCAGTTTTGGCGAAAACATCGCTGAACCTGCAAGTATTCGAAATAATTCAATAATTATTACTTATCCACACGCGAATATCGGGGCGGTGAGTGTCATTTGGCTGGCTGCGCCCGCCAACACCGGCGAAGGGTCAGATTGCCTGCATTTCCTGCGTGAACGCGCGGATCACGGGCAGGTCTTTCCGCATCGAGAGATACACCAATGTTTCGGTCATCGGCAGGGTCACGCCGGACAGCAGGATGCGCTCTATCCGCGGATCATAGCCTTTTTCGGCCTCCGAGATGAACCCGATGCCGACGCCAGAGGCCACGACCTCGCGCATCGCCTCGCGCCCCTCGACCTCGATCACCGGGGCCAGACGCAGGCCGCGACGGCGCGCTTCGTGTTCCAGCCTCGCACGGGTGCGCGACCCGCGTTCGCGGAAGATCAGCGGGTAAAGATGCAGGTCGTCCAGGCCAAGGCTGACCGTGCCGGCGGGCAGCAACCCGCGCGCGGCAATGGCGACGATCGGGGTTTCGCCCAGATCGACGGCTTCAAGATCGGCGCTGGGCTCCAGACTGCCGACCACGCCGATCTCGGCATCGTAGTTGCGCAGTGCATTCAGAACCTGTTCGGAATTGCCGGCACGCAACTGCACGAAAACCCCGGGGTGACGGGTGCGGAACGCCACCAGCGCGTCGGTCACATGAAGCGCGGAATCCGCGATGATCCGCAACTTTCCGGACAAAGCGGCGCGGGCGCGCTCAAGATGCTGCGCGATGCTGTCTTCGGCCTCGAAGAACCGCTTGGTCAGGCGAAGCAGGTCATCGCCCGCATCGGTAAGCCGAATCCGCCGCCCCTCGCGGTGAAACAGCAGAACGTCATGGTCCTGTTCCAGCCGCCGGACCTGATCCGACAGCGCGGGCTGGGTCTGGTTCAGGGCGTCGGCGGCGCGAGAGAATCCGCCGTGCAGGGCGACATTGTGAAAAGCGCGCAGCTGGCTGTAACGCATGTATAAGTTTTTCCTATGATTTTATACTATTAAAAGATTTTACATATAATTGAATTCCGGTCAATCTTTCCAAAGTTCCCCAGCAGACGGAGCCTTGGGATGACCGCCACACGCCCCTTTTCGCCGCCCCGAATGGGAGAGCCATATCTGCTGACGCCGGGACCGCTGACCACCGCATACGAGGTCAAGCAGGCGATGCTGAAGGACTGGGGCAGTTGGGACGACGATTTTCGCGCCATGACCCGGGATCTGAGGGGCCGTCTGCTGGCGATGCTGGGCGAGGGCGCGGAAGGTTTTGACTGCGTTCCGATTCAGGGCTCGGGTTCGTTTCTGGTCGAGGCGATGCTGGGCAGTTTCGTGCCGCGCGAGGGAAAGGTTCTGGTGCTGGCCAACGGCGCCTACGGGCTGCGCGCCGCCACGACGATGCAATACCTCGGCCGCGCGCATGTGCTGCTGGACAAGGGCGACTATCTGCCGCCGCGCGGCGCCGAAGTTGCACGGATACTGGCCGACGATCCGGCGATCACCCATGTCATGGCGATCCACTGCGAGACATCCTCCGGTATTCTGAATCCGATCGAGGAAATCTCTGCCGCGACCTATGCCGCCGGGCGGAAACTTCTTGTCGACAGCATGTCGGCCTTCGGTGCGATCCCGCTGGAGCCCGCGAACATCCGGTTCGAGGCGTTCGTGTCCTCGGCCAACAAATGTATCGAGGGTGTGCCCGGTTTCGGTTTCGTCATCGCCCGCAAGGCGGCGATCGAGGCCAGCCGCGGCAATTCGCATTCGCTGTCGCTGGACGTGCATGCGCAATGGGCGACGATGCAGAAAACCGGGCAGTGGCGGTTCACCCCGCCGACCCACGTGGTCGCCGCCTTTATCGAGGCGCTGAAACTGCACGCCGCCGAAGGCGGTGTCGCCGCCCGTGGTGCCCGCTACCTGGCCAATCGCGACACCGTGGTCGAGGGCCTGCGCGAGCAAGGGTTCGAGACCCTGCTGGCGGATCGGTGGCTGTCGCCGATCATCGTGACATTCTTCTGCCCGGCAGACCCGAATTTCCGCTTTGACCGCTTCTATCAGTTGATGAAAACGCAAGGATTCATCATCTATCCCGGCAAGCTTACGGTTGTGGAAAGCTTCCGCATCGGCTGTATCGGGCACATGGACACCCACGTCATGCGCCGCGTGGTCGCGGCCGCCGCCAACGCGCTGGCCGAGATGGGTGTGACCAGCGCCGCGCCATCCGCCCGCGCGCTTGAAGAACGCAAGAAACTCGCCGCCTGAGAAACAAAGGAACGTCAGACCATGCCGATATCAACCGAGGTCATCGCCAACGGGCGAACCTATCCCGCGCCCCGAACCTGTGCCATTGCCATCTGCCTTGACGGGTGCGAACCGGAGTATCTGGACGTGGCCATCGCCGACGGCCTGATGCCGACCTTGAAACGCATGCGCGACACCGGCACAAACCGGCTGGCGCATTCGGTGATCCCGTCGTTCACCAACCCCAACAACCTGTCGATTGCTACCGGGCGACCGCCCTCGGTGCACGGCATCTGCGGCAATTACCTGTACGAGCCGGAAACCGGGCAGGAAGTGATGATGAACGACGTGCGTTTCCTGCGCGCGCCGACGCTGTTTTCCAGGTTCTACGAGGCCGGGGCACGGGTGGCCATCGTCACTGCCAAGGACAAGCTGCGCGCCTTGCTGGGCGCCGGCCTGCGGTTCGACGAGGATCGCGCGATTGCGTTTTCCTCTGAACGCTCGGCAGAGACGACAAGGGCCGAACATGGCATCGAGAATGCAAGCAACTGGCTGGGCCGACCGGTGCCAGAGGTCTACTCGGCGGACCTGTCCGAGTTCGTCTTTGCCGCCGGGGTCAAACTGCTGGCCGAATGGAAGCCGGATGTGATGTACCTGACCACCACCGATTATGTGCAGCACAAATACGCACCCC
>JAJDOB010000086.1 GCA_022340385.1 Rhodobacter sp. | reverse complement strand
ATCAACCTGATCGCCAACGCCCGAAAGTATTGCGATGCCAAGGCGCCGCGCCTGACGGTTGCGGTGGCCGCGCGCGGCGATGGCGTGACGGTGGATTTCATCGACAACGGGTCGGGCATTCCGCGTGCCAGCCACGCGGTGATATTCGAGAAATTCTCGCGCCTGTCGGACAAGTCCCAGGCCGGGGGCGCGGGGTTGGGTCTGGCGATCTGCCGCGAGATCATGGACCGGCTGGGCGGGTCGATCACCTATCTGCCCGGCCAGGACGGCGCGGCGTTCCGTGTGACGCTGCCATTGGTGCAGGTACAGACCGGCCCAGAGGCGAAAGCGGCGGAGTGATCCGTGCGCTAACGCTTTGGTAATCACAATCTGCGAATTCTGAAGGCCTTACAGGCAACAAGGGCGCACTTCATGCGCGACGAGGCAGCACCATCCGTATTGCGGCGCATGGCCGGATCACGGGCCGAGGCGGCGGGGCCAGGCGAAATGACCGCCGCCAAGGCGCTGCGCAACGCGTTTGCGCGCGCCGGGGATGAGGTGCTGGCGACCATTGTCGATGTGCACGACGTTGCGGAAACGTCAATCTTGCCAGACGCGCTGGGCAACGATCTGCCGGAATCGGCCCTGTTCCTGCGCCTTGAGGGGCCGGGACTGGCGGTAGGTCTGGTCGTGGCCTGCCCGCAGGTGGTCGCCGCCGTGATCGAGGCGCAGACGATGGGCGCGGTGCTGAACACCGCTGCCGTCAATCGCAAGCCGACACGTACCGATGCGGTGCTTGTGGGCGGGTTTCTGGGCAAGGTTCTTGGCGCGTTTGGCGTGATGGCGCAGGGCTGCGTGCCGCGGCCGCCGGTCGATGGCTACCGGTGCGGGGCCGGGCTGGCGGATGCGCGCGCGGCGCAGATGTTCCTGGCCGATGTGGCGCACAGATCTTTCCGGATCGGGCTGGATTTCGCCAACGGGGCAAAGACCGGCACGCTGTCGCTGAACTTCCCGGTCGACCGCGGGTCCGGTGCCTTGCCGGGGCAAAGCGCCGAGAATTGGCACGCAACGCTGGAAAACGCCGTGATGGGCACCGCCGCGCGGATAGAGGCGGTGCTGTGCCGGATCAAACTGCCGCTGGCCGATGTGGCGGCGCTGACGGTGGGGGATTGCCTGCCGCTGAGCGGGGCAACCCTGGACGGTGTGTTGCTGGTCGGGTCGAACGGCAGCCCGGTGATGCGGGCACGGCTGGGGCGTTCGGGGTCGGTGCGCGCGGTGCGGCTGGACCTTGGCAGCCCTGCGGCCCGGCCCAGACCGGCAATGGTTGATGGCCCGTCAATGGTATCCAGGGGAGTCGCGATGCGGGATCCCGGCGTGAAGCCAGACGTAGTCGTGCCTGACACGGACGAAACCGAAGCGGGGTCGGGCGATGCGAACCCGTCGGAAACGCTGCCCAACGATCCGGACCCGCCCGCGATGGCCGCACCGCCGGGCGTAGAGTGACGGCATCGCGCGACGTGACTTTGGCGACCTGGCAAGAGGTTGTTTTCGTCACCCGGGATTGGTGCCTTGTTTCAACGACGGCCCGCAACCCGTTTCCGGACGCCAAAACCGGACCGCTTCGGCCTGATCCGGTCGCGTTCTAGCCTTGTGCCGCGATGGACTCGATCTGGGCGTCAAGGCCGGGGATGTCGTATCCGGCCTGATTGAGCGCCGCGATGATCTCTGCCGTGGGGCGCTTGCCGGCCTGCGACAGCGCCCAGACAATCGACGACCGGGTGCCGGATCGGCACCAGGCAAAGACCGGGCCTGCCGAGCTTGCGACGGTTTCACCCTGCACCGTGACCATGTCCATCGTCATCGCGCCGTTCACAACCGGGTTGTCCACATAGGCAAGCCCCGCTGCCTGTGCTGCCGCACGCATCGCGTCCGATTGCAGGGTGTCCGGATTTTCCATGTCCGGTCGGTTGTTGATGACCGTGGTAAAGCCCAGGGTGGCAAGTTCGGTCATGTCCGCAGGCTCGATCTGCGGAGCGACGGCGTAGTCGGGGGTGATCTGTCGAAGGTCCATCGCCAACTTCTAGGCCGATCCGGCCAGCCCGTCTACCCATCCGCGCGCACGCGGCGCGGCGGTCATGCCGGCCACCATCGACGCCAGGAATACCAGCCCGCCGATGCCGCCATAGCTGAGCGAGGCCATCGCCGGACCCGGGCACAATCCGGCCAGCCCCCAGCCCGCGCCGAACAGGACCGAGCCGATCACAAGATTGTGGCCCAGTTTCGGTTCCGGCGGCGGTGGAAACGCCCCGCCCAGTTGTGGTTTGCGCCCGACAGTGAACCGCCAGGCAACGGCCATCGGAAGGATCGCGCCGCCCAGAACGAAGGCCAGCGTCGGATCCCATTCGCCGAAAACATCAAGCCAGCCCTGCACCTTGGTGGTGTCGGTCATCCCGGAAATCAACAGCCCGGCGCCGAACAGGCCGCCGGCCAGAAATGCAAACAAGGCACGCATCAGATCGCTCCCAGAATATGACGGAACACCAGAACCGAGATGCCGCCGGCCAGCAGGTAGAATACCGTCGCGACCATGCCGCGCAGCGAAAGCCGCGAGATGCCGCAGACCCCGTGGCCCGAGGTACAGCCATTGGCCAGCCGCGTGCCGACCCCGACCAGCAGTCCCGCGATGATCACCAGCGCCAGATTGGGCGTCAGGTTGGTGTTGAAGGGCCCAAATGCAAGCGCCAGCACCGCAGGCACGGCCACCAGCCCGGCGATGAAACTTGCGCGTTCCGTGGCATTGCCGCGACCGGTGCCGTCGACCAGCCCGCCCAACAGGCCCGAGGCCCCCATGATGCGGCCGTTCACCAGCAGGAACAGCGCCGCCGCAGTCCCGATCAGCCCACCGCCGATCAGGCCCAGTATCCAGTCTTGTGGCATTTCGTTTTCCTTAAAGTTTGTTGATCGGCACCTTGATGAAACTGGTGCCGCTGTCGTCGGGTTCGGGCATGTTGCCGGCGCGCATGTTGACCTGCAGCGACGGCACGATCAGCTTTGGCATCGCCAGCGTGGCATCGCGCGCCTGACGCATTTCGACAAACGCGTCCGAACCGGTCCCGCCGCCGACATGCACGTTTCTGGCTTTCTGTTCGCCTACGGTGGTTTCCCAGGCGAACTGATCGCGACCCGGTGCCTTGTAGTCGTGGCCGACGAATATCCGGGTTTCGTCCGGCAGGGCGAGGATTTTCTGGATCGAGTTGTAAAGATCCTTGGCAGAGCCGCCGGGGAAATCACAGCGCGCGGTGCCGAAATCGGGCATGAACAGCGTGTCGCCGACAAAGGCCGCATCGCCGATGACATAGGTCAGGCAGGCCGGGGTGTGACCGGGCGTGTGCATCACGTCGCCGCGCAACTGGCCGATGTGAAAGCTGTCGCCATCCTGGAACAGCCGGTCGAACTGGCTGCCGTCGCGCTGGAACGCGGTGCCCTCGTTGAAAACCTTGCCGAAAGTGTCCTGCACGATGGTGATGTTGTGCCCGATCCCGATCTTGCCGCCCAGCTGTTCCTGAATATAGGGCGCTGCCGACAGGTGATCGGCGTGCACATGGCTTTCCAGTATCCAGGCCAGTTCAAGGTCGTTGTCGCGAATGAACGCGATCACCGTGTCGGCCGATTTGGTGTCGGTGTGACCGCTGGCATAGTCGAAATCCAGCACCGAATCGACCACTGCACAGCTGCGCCCCTGCGGGTCGCGGACCACGTAGGAAACCGTATTGGTGGCGTCGTCGAAAAAGGCGGTGACATCGGGAGACATGGTGTTTTCCATTCCGTCGGTTGTTGATGTTCAGTTATATGCGATTTCTTGCATTCGTTTCAATGCCTCAGTTTTCTTGACCTGTATCAATGCAGGGTCGGGCCGGCATCGCCAAGGTGTTTGCGCACCTTCAGGGAGAATAGCATGACACGCATCGCGGAACGTCGCAAAGCCTTGACCGATCGTATGGCCGAGTTGCGGGGTCGACTGCACGAGATCGAGGGCGAACTGGAATCTCACCATACGAGAGACTGGGAGGACCTGGCGGTCGAACGCGAGGAAGACGAGGTACTCGAACACATGGGCACCTCGGGTCAGGCCGAAATCCGGATGATAGAGGCGGCGCTGAAGCGGATGGATGACGAAGAATACGGCACCTGCGTGAAATGTGGCGATGAAATTCTGCCAGAGCGGCTGGATGTGTTACCATACACACCATTCTGCCGGACCTGTGCCGGCGCGAAGGCCGTTGATTGAAACCGGGAGTCAGAAACATGGCATTTGAAGACATCAAGGCAGCGATCAGCCTGATCATGGACGAGATCGCCCGCCGCCCCGAAGATCGTCACGTCCTGCAAGAGCAGTTGCGCGAAATGATTTCCGCGCTCGAAGCGACCGGACAGCCGGTGCCTGCGGATCTGAAAAAATTCGAGTCGGATTTGGGCAAGGACGACGCCGACGACCTTTTCGACAACATGCCGGTCTGACCGGATTCGACTGCCGGCCACAGCCCGCGATCAAAGTGTCCGCCGGGGCTGGCCGCGATAGTGCCGTACCCGCGCCAGCAGGTCGTTGCCCATCTGGTGCGCGATGCCAAGGATGTCGATCGGCAACCAGTTTTCCGCAATGCGCCCCGTGGCATCAAGCCGGTAGAAATCCATCACCGGAATATCGATGACACGACCGGTGCCGGGCATTCCCAGAAATTCGCCGCGATGGGTTCCGAATACGATGCCACCGGTCACCGCATAGGGCCCGTCGGCGATGCGGATGAAATGTCCGCGCCCGCTGCGATCGGGAAAGGCCCGCAGGAACGGGATCTGGTGATGCGCGTGAAATCCGTCCATGCCGCGCATCATTCCGATACCGCCGCCAGCATAATACATGAAATCCGGTGTCCAGAATTCGGCGTGCGGCATCGATTGAAGGGTCTTGCCGTCAAATGACAACAGCGCGTTGTGCATCCTGAAGACGGTCGCAAGGCTGTCAGAATCGTCCCGGGACGTATGGTCCAGGCGCAGCCCGTCCTGCGTTGCCGGGCCGGGCCACATGCCTTCGGTGCCAAGACTGGCCGGCAGCGGCCAGACCCCCGCCTGTCGCATCAGGTCGATCAGGTCGAACTGGACCTGGCTGTGGCGAATGCGTCCGTCATCCACGAAATGCGCTTCGCCATAGCGCAGATGCACGATGCCCAGTGTCGCCGGGATACCCAGGTAATCGGCGGCGAATTCGCCCTGCAGATGGCCGATGG
>JAJDOB010000290.1 GCA_022340385.1 Rhodobacter sp. | reverse complement strand
CTGGGTCTCAAGCTGGCCGAGGCTGTAGGGGCGGCCATATCCGAAGGGCGTCTTGTCGCGCCGCGCCCACAACCCGGCGCGATTTGGCACGATGAACAGCACCCGACCCGACGGCGCCAGCACCCGGGCGCTTTCGTCCAGCAGGCGCGACGGCGTCTCGCTGGTTTCCAGCCCGTGCAGCAGGACCAGCCGATCCGCCTGTCCGGTCTGGAGCGGCCAGAGGTGTTCTTCGCACAGCACCGAAACATTCGGCCGGCCCGCCGGCCAGGGCATCACCCCCTGCGGACCCGGCATCAGGCAGACCACGCGCGTCGCGCGCTCCATGTAGGGCCGCAGCAAGGGGGCGGCAAAGCCAAAGCCGACAACGGTTTGCCCATCCACCGAAGGCCACAGGTGCTGGACCTGATCGCGGATCGCCTTTTGCGCCGCGCGGCCCAGCCCGGTGCGGTAATAGAAGTTCCGTAGGTCAAGCACATCAAGGTGCATTGCGAACCGCCTCTGGATCGGCAAAAGTTGTGTCCGAACATACCGAAGGCAGAAGGAAACGCCATGCCCCTTGAGATTGTAACCGTTCCCTGCCTTGCCGATAACTATGCCTTCCTGATTCACAGTTCCGACACTGGCAAGACCGCGCTGGTGGATGCACCCGAGGCCGCGGCGATTTCGGCGGAACTGGCGCGGCGCGGATGGTCGCTGAGCCATATCCTGATCACGCATCATCACGGCGATCACATCGACGGGGTCGAAACGCTGCGCGCGGCCAGTGGCGCGCGGGTCGTCGGGGCTGCGGCGGACGCCCGGCGGCTGCCCAGGCTTGACCTGACGGTGGCAGAGGGCGACAGGTTCGCGTTTGCCGGGCACGAGGTGCAGGTTTTCGATGTATCGGGCCACACCATCGGCCATATCGCGTACTATATCGCCGATGCCAATGCGGTGTTCACCGCGGACAGCCTGATGGCGCTGGGGTGCGGGCGGCTGTTCGAAGGCTCTGCCGAACAGATGTGGGCCAGCCTGTCGAAACTCGCCGTTCTGCCACCGGAAACAATGGTTTGTTCCGGGCATGAATATACCGCCGCAAACGCAAAATTCGCACTGACCGTCGAACCCGGCAACGCCGCCCTGATCGCCCGCGCCAAATCCATCGCCGCGGCGCGCGCCAGCGGCACGCCCACCGTGCCATCTACGCTGGCCGAAGAACTGGCGACAAACCCATTTTTGCGCGCCCACTTGTCTGAAGTAAAAGCCGCCATAGGTATGCAGGGCGCGGGCGATGCAGAGTGCTTTGCAGAGATTCGCGCCCGCAAGGACCGGTTCTGACAACAATCCCGGCAACCCCGCGTCGCGTTGCCGATCTGCCTAAATTCCGGTCGCAAAAAGAAAATGTGACCCGGATTGAAAAGAAAACCCTTGAAGATCGGGCCAGAAAACCGATCCTTAAGGATAAGAGGCCACGGTTGGAACGGGTTCTCGGACCATCCAGCCCAATTTGAAGGAGCACTACAAGGTGCCGTCATTCTCAAACACGCTCGAGCAAGCCATTCATTCGGCGCTGGCGCTGGCCAATGCGCGTCGTCACGAACTGGCCACCCTGGAACATCTGCTGCTTGCCCTGATCGACGAGCCGGATGCCGCCAAGGTGATGCAGGCCTGCAGCGTCGACCTGGAATCACTGCGCAAGACGCTGGTCGAATTCATCGACGAGGATCTGACGACGCTGGTGACGGATGTCGACGGATCAGAGGCGGTGCCGACGGCGGCCTTTCAGCGCGTGATCCAGCGCGCCGCGATCCATGTGCAATCCTCCGGCCGGACAGAGGTGACCGGCGCCAACGTGCTGGTGGCGATCTTTGCAGAGCGTGAATCCAACGCCGCCTTCTTCCTGCAGGAACAGGACATGACCCGCTATGACGCGGTGAATTTCATCGCGCACGGCGTCGCCAAGGATCCGTCCTTCGGCGAAACCCGTCCGGTTTCGGGTGCCACGGAAATGGACGAAGAGGCGCAGACCGTCGAGGACGACGGCAAGGAATCGGCGCTGGCGAAATACTGCGTCGATCTGAACGCCAAATCGAGAAAGGGCGATGTCGATCCGCTGATCGGGCGCGAAAGCGAAGTCGAACGCTGCATTCAGGTGCTGTGCCGGCGGCGCAAGAACAACCCGCTGCTGGTCGGCGATCCCGGCGTCGGCAAGACCGCCATCGCCGAAGGCCTGGCCCGCAAGATCGTGGACCACCAGACGCCCGAAGTGCTGAGCGGGGCGACGATCTATTCGCTTGATATGGGCGCGCTGCTGGCGGGCACCCGCTATCGCGGCGATTTCGAGGAGCGGCTGAAGGCGGTCGTGACCGAACTGGAAGATCACGACGACGCGATCCTGTTCATCGACGAGATTCACACCGTGATCGGTGCCGGGGCGACATCGGGCGGGGCGATGGACGCCTCGAACCTGCTGAAACCCGCGTTGCAGGGCGGCAAGCTGCGCTGCATGGGGTCGACCACCTACAAGGAATTCCGCCAGCATTTCGAGAAGGACCGCGCGCTCAGCCGCCGGTTCCAGAAGATCGACGTGAACGAACCGACGGTCGATGATTCCATCAAGATCCTGAAAGGCCTGAAGCCCTATTTCGAGGATCACCACGACATCAAGTACACCAGCGATGCGATCCGCAGCGCCGTCGAACTGTCGGCGCGCTACATCCATGACCGCAAGCTGCCCGACAAGGCAATCGACGTGATCGACGAGGCGGGCGCGGCACAGCATCTGGTTGCCGAATCCAAGCGCCGCAAGACCATCGGCGCCAAGGAGATCGAGGCCGTCGTGGCGAAAATCGCCCGGATCCCGCCCAAGAACGTGTCCAAGGACGATGCCGAGGTGCTCAAGGATCTGGAGGCCTCGCTGAAACGGGTCGTGTTCGGGCAGGACCAGGCGATCACCGCGCTGTCGTCGGCGATCAAGCTGGCGCGCGCCGGCCTGCGCGAACCGGAAAAGCCGATCGGCAACTACCTGTTTGCCGGTCCGACGGGTGTCGGCAAGACCGAGGTGGCCAAGCAACTGGCGGATTCGCTGGGCGTGGAACTGCTGCGGTTCGACATGTCGGAATACATGGAGAAACACGCCGTTTCCCGGCTGATCGGCGCGCCTCCGGGCTATGTCGGGTTCGATCAGGGCGGCATGCTGACCGATGGCGTCGATCAGCACCCGCATTGCGTGCTGCTGCTGGACGAGATCGAAAAGGCGCATCCGGATGTCTACAACATCCTGTTGCAGGTGATGGATCACGGCAAACTGACCGACCACAATGGCCGCCAGGTGGATTTCCGCAACGTGATCCTGATCATGACCACCAATGCCGGCGCGTCCGAGCAGGCAAAGGAAGCCATCGGGTTTGGCCGCGACCGCCGCGAGGGCGAGGATACCGCCGCGATCGAGCGGACGTTCACGCCGGAATTCCGCAACCGGCTGGATTCGGTGATCAGCTTTGCGCCGCTCAGCAAGGAAGTGATCCTGCAGGTCGTCGAGAAATTCGTGGTGCAGCTTGAGGCACAGCTGATGGACCGCAATGTCACCATCGAACTGACCCGGCCCGCCGCCGAATGGCTGGCCGACCGGGGCTATGACGACAAGATGGGCGCGCGTCCGCTTGGCCGTGTTATTCAGGAACATATCAAGAAACCGCTGGCCGAAGAGCTTTTGTTCGGCAAGCTGGCCAAGGGCGGCAACATTCAGGTCGGCGTCAAGGATGGCGCGCTGGATCTGCGCATCGAAGAGGCGCAGGCGCCAAGGCTGCAGTCGAAGAAACCGCCCCTGCTGACGGCCGACTGACACGGTGATCCGGGGCCTCGTCACAGCGCTTGTCCTGTGCGCGGCCCCGGCGGCATCGCAACCGCTGCGGCTGGATCTGCCGATCGACTGCGTGATCGGCGACAGTTGCTTTGTCCAGAACTACGTCGATCGCGATCCCGGCCCCGGGGCCGTCGATTTCGCCTGTCACGGTCTGACATATGACGGCCACCAGGGCACCGACATCGCCCTGACCGACA
>JAJDOB010000260.1 GCA_022340385.1 Rhodobacter sp. | reverse complement strand
TCGGCGCGTTGGGGGGGCGCGGTCTCGACACTGCGCAGTCGTTTGGCAAGCTCTTCGCGACGACGGCAAGCGAGATAGAGATCAAGGGGCCCCTGGACCTGGAAATTTCCAATCTGAGCATGGCATTCGAGGTCACTCAGGCCGAAACCAGCATGGTCAGCGACGTTGACGAACGCGTGCGCCGGGTCGCCGGGCAGAAGGATCTTCAATTCAAACCGCGCAAATTCCCGGCCATTTCCCTGAAACCGCCACCCGCCAGCAGCGGCGGCGGCGGCCCGTCCAGGATCCCCAAGCCGATCATGCGGATCAAAATGCTGAGCAAAGAGAAATCGGGCGCTACGCAATACGGCCTGTCGTTGCAGATCACAGGTATCGAACGTCCGGATTTCAAGCTGGAAAGCCCTGCAGTGTTGGGCATCGTGATCTATTTCAGCCCCGAATTCGGGATAGAACTGGAACCGTCGCTGGTCATCGAACCGCGCTTGCGGTTCGTGATCCCGTACTGGGTGCTGGTCGACGGCGTCTTTGAACTGGACAAGCCGATTCCCGGATTTGACGGCGTGCAGAACCGGATCTCTGTCGATGTCGGGGTGATCAACAGCAAGGTGCCCAAGGGCGCCGACATCGGCAAGGACAGCTTGCGCCTGCTGAATGATCTCGCGAACTACAACTACCGTTTCGGCGGCGAAGTGGCATGGGGCGAGGCATTCCGGTCAGACCCTGCGCGGCGTCTGGATTTCCTGTTCGTCGAAGCCCATTACGAGGGGGCCAGCCCGTTCATCGTCATTGGGCCGGTCGGGATCTATGGACTGGCCGGCCTGTTCGGCAAGAACATTGCACCCGGGGTTCCGGGCGACGTGCGCGATGCATCGGCGATTGCCAGCTGGATCGAGGGCAATGGCCAGAGTTTCGACAACGTTCTGGACTGGCCGTCGGTTCCAACCAACGCCACCTGGCATCCGGCGAAGAATTTCACCGAGGGCACTGATCTGATTGTCGCCGGATTGAAGGTGCGCGCCGGGCCGGTGGGGTCGCGCGCTGTCGATGTCGAAGGTCTGCTGATGCTGGGGTTCAATGAATTCTGGCTGGCGGCGGCCGGTCGGGTGAAGGTCAAGGCCGTCAACTTCGAGGCAACGGCGATTGTTGTCTATGATGATCCTTCCAGATCATTTGCGATCCGCATCCGGTTCGAATTTCTGGTCAAGTCAGGGAACGACGAGATCCTGTCGGTCGCGGGTCCGATCGAGATCAGTTCGGGCAGTCATGGATTTCGCGTCACAATCGGGCATTTCCTGCCGGAACGCGGCGGACCGATTGTTGCGCGCCTGTTCAAGGACATCTTTCGCGCGCAACTTTACATCGCCTACGAAAGCGAGGGGCAGACGGCCTTTGGCTTTGCGCTTGCCGGCATGGGTCCGCGACCCGATCTGGGGAAACGGGCGTTCAGCCACGGGCTGATGTTCCAATACGGCCCCAAGCAGATCGGCCCAGACGCGATAAACATCAAGATACACGCCGCGGCCGGCTACAACTTTGGCGTTGCAGACGATCCGTTCATGATCGTGGGCGAGATTTTCCTGTCCGGCGGGCTGCAGGTCAAAGTGCTTTTCGTCAAGGTGGGATTCACCCTGTCCGCGTTTCTGGCCGGGCGGCTTACCGAGGACCGCTTTGATTTCCGAGGCCGGATCGTTCTGAAAATCGGCATGCCCTGGCCAATCTCTGATATAGAGATCCCGGTCCCGCTGTCCTTCACCGTAGGCTCTGGACCGGGCATCCCGGGTCCGCCGCTTTTGGCATCGATATTCGCGCTGACACATTCAGAGCCCAAAGCCGAAGAATTCCCGGCCACCGGCGTTCCGATCCTGCCAATCGACGCGGTTATCGGCATCCGGTTCAACCGCCCGATTGTGGGAATTTACGAAGGGCCGGGAACCGCCACCGCCTTGCCCGACATCGAACCGCTGAACAGCATCGACACGTCGCAACCCCAGAACCGGCCCTATGTCGAGGTGGTCGAGACTTCGCTGGACGGGCAGGAATACCGGATAGAATACGAGCATTATCTAAGCGACGTCCGGGTCAGTCACCGCCCGATCGGTGGCGGCACCGAGGTGGTCGTCCCCTTGATGTTCGCCGCATGGGAGGTGCCTTCCTCTTTCGACGAAGCCACCGGCGCGGCGGACTCGTCGGAAAAGGCGCACCGCGCGATCTATCTGAATTCACTGCTGCAACCGGGGCTCGATTTCGCACCAGAGAACCTGGGCAGGTTCATCAGGGGCCAGATCGTCGAGGGCACGTTGCCTCCGTGTCGGAAACCGCGCAGAGCCTGCCTTATGACCGACGGTGCGCCACAGTTTTCCCAGGCACCGGGAACCGGCCTTCGAACGGCATGGCGTGCCACACCCTATGGGGCAATTTCGGTGCGCGAGGTTGCGGCCACAATCCTGCCTTCCCCGTTCCAGACCCGGAACGATGCAAGGCTCGCCTGGACCGGAAGCGCGCTGCGTCTGCCCGGCGACGTCCGGATCGACGTGCCGCCTGCCTCTCGCGTGACCGCCGAGATCGAACTTCATACCGTCGCGTCACGCCTGACCGGCACGACGCTGATCACGCTCGACGTGCATATCGCCGATCACGATGTCCCGGCGCGGTTGCTGATGTCGGTGGTGCATTCCCCGACCAGTCCCTGCGGGCTTGAACTCAAGACCGACGTGATACCGTCCACGCAAAGCGACATCAGCCTGAAAGCGCAGGTCAAGGCATGTGCCAAGAGCGGCGAGATCGTGATTTCAATCGAGGTCGAGGCATTGACTCCCGACATCCAGCTTCGGCAAATGGTGATGCGCGGCCCTTGCATGATCCCGTCGGGAACCGGGCTGGATACAGGTCGGGACGAAGCAGACCTTGGTCGCTGGCTGAAGTTTTCCCAAGATCTGTCCGAAAGGCTGAAGCTTTTCCTGAACGAATTGTGTTTTGAAACTGTCGAGGCAACCGCAACCGCGTGGCAGACGGTGACGCAGGATTTTGGAACCGGCCCGCCAACCGATACCACCGTGGATCAGTTCAATGACGCACTGTTGCTGGTGCCCGACAGGGAATATACCGTCAGCTACCGGGTGCGTTCATATGGCCGCAGCCTGACTGACGGCGAGAATGGCGACGCGATAAACGCGGAACAGTCGTTCAACACCTCAAGCGGGCTTGGCGACGATCTGCGGACGGTGCGGTTCCGCACTGAAGCCACCCCGAGCCAGCCAATCGAACGGTATGTCGGCTTTGGCTATCCCGCGGCCCGGATGACGCCTGTCTATCCGGATCACACGGTGCCGGTCGTCAGCTTCCGCAATTCGGGGCTGATCAAACGGATCCACAACGCGCACACTGGCGCCAACGTGCTGAAACCCACGATACGTGACCTGAACGGTGACAAGCTTGCGACCGCAGCGACCGGTTCGTTGACGATGTCATCGGGCGCTGCGGGCGATGTCATGGAGGGCCTGATCGGTGACTGCCTGGACGCCGCGCGCGGATTTACGCGCGTGCAGCTCGAGATTTTTGAACGCAAGCTGAAGCCAGACACCAATTATGGTCTGTCGGTCGAAGACAGCGGCGCCGTTTTCGGGCCAGAGGATCTGCCGCCATACCGTCGCGCGTTCAAGACGTCGCAATATCGCAGCTTTGCCGATCATGTCGCGGCGGCCAATGAACTTTTGGCGGACCCGATCCAACTGCCAATTGTCGGCAGCAACCCTTCGCAACTGCTGTCACCGATCTTTGCAGCGGTCGGCAACGGAACGCTGGCCGGGCACGATGAGCTGATTGAAGCCATATACCGCCGGATTCTGGCGCACGAGACTGGCAGGCTGACCGACGAATTCGGCAGCGCGGGGAATGTGGCGGCGCATCTGGTGGCGCAACAGACCGGCGGGGCCCTGGGGCTTTTCGGCGTGGCGCTGGAACTTGCCGAGCCACTGATCGGCAAGGACGGTGTCGATTTTGGCGGGGCAAGCGGGACGCTGCCCGCGCCATTGCGCGGCAAGGGGATCACGCTGCATCAGGCCGGGTTGGCGCAGCACCTGAGTGTGCGGGACCGTTCGGGAAGCCGAATTATCGTTTTCCGTTCATCCGACGCCAGCACGTTTGCGGACCTGATCGCGCCGGTCCTGCTGCCGGTCGGATTTGACGGCGAGGCGGCTGTACGCAAGGCCGTATCGGACTATGTCGAGACCAGCTATGCGGCCCAGACCCCGGCGCAACGTGACGCGCATATCCAAACGGCGATGCTGGAACTGAAGGCCCGGCCCGAGATGTCGGGCGGGCTGTCGCAAACCAGCGGTGCGCTGCTGCTCAACCCTGCGGGAGGGCCGTGACCATGTCACAGATACTCTGGCGGCCCGGATTTTTTGCGGCTCTAGGTGCGGGGTTCGATGCCGACCCGACGGTGCGTGACGGTGTGCATTTGCGATGGTCCCTCGATCCTCGTCTGGGACTGCCAAGCGCGCCCCGGCACAAGGGGTTCGAGATCGCGTTTTCCCGGACCAAGGAAGGGTCCATCGTTCGGGTCGATCTTTTCAAACCGTCGGCGCCATACCCGGTGCGTTCGAACAGGATTGCCCTGCCTGCCGGCCCCGGCACGGTCCTTCGTGACGGCGGCGAGCTTGGATTTGTGCGTTCGCTGGTGCCGCAGAACTGGACACCGCACTGGATATATTTCAACCGGCGCGCCCAGATGGACGCGTCGATGCCGGATCAGCCGGATGCAGCCCGGCGTTTCCTGGCCTATCTCGACGGCGTGATGCAGGGTCTCGGGCCAGAAAGCCCGGGCATCTCGGTGGTGCGCGAGGATGCGGTTGCGGTCGACATCCGGTTTCACCCGCCGCGCCCGGGCGGCGGCGGAGGCCCCATCGGCCCGATTGGACCGATCGGACCGATTGGGCCGGTCGGCAGAATCCGACCCAGCCCAACGATTGCGTCGCCGTTTCGGGGTCTGCCGCGAATTTCGACGCCGTTTGCCGACATATTTGAGCGGCCAACCTTCGATTTTCCCGCCTCGCCATTCAATCGGTTCCGCCCACAAGTCTTTCTGAGGGTGCAGGGTTTCGATCATTGCGGGCGGCTGGTGGCAGAGGATTGGGTCGGGCGGCATCCTCAGATATTGCCGATCCCCGACAGCGGTCCGTTCCCGGCGCAGGCCGGGCAGCTCAAACTGACGGCGCGGTTGCGCGCGGCGGGGATCCGGACCGTGCGCGTGGTCCCAGGCAGTGGGCAACCGGCGCTGGAAGAAGACGAAGTCCGCTGGGTGTTCTGCGATGAATACGCCTCGGCGCGCGGGCTTTGGGCGGTGGTGGACCAAGAGGTCATGCAGGGCGACCCGGGCAGCTATACGCCTGACTGGCTGCGCGACGACATCTATGGGCCGTTTCACGCCGGGTCCGGCCCGCAGAACTGGGCGGATATGGCGGACAGGCTGAAATCCAGATTTGTCAGCGCGCCAGAGATCCAGTCGCTGTTGCAAGCCAACGACACGTTCGAAACATGGAACTCGGGCGCCAAGATCAGCGATCTGGATAATCCGACAAACAGCAGCGATGACAGTGTAACCCTGCCAATGCTTTCGGCGCTCTATTCCGGTACGGTCGATCCCATTGTTGCGCGCCTGCTGGGACTTTATGGCCATGTGCCGCGCAACCCCGATATCGTGGACCGCGACTGGCGCATTCTGGTGCGCCCGCCATTCGCTGACGACAACAACCTGGGCAAGCTGGATCGGCGCCTGCGCACGATTGCGGATCCGGGGCAGTCGTTTTTCCACAACACGGGCGATGCTCTCACCGATATCGGCCTCGCCGGGCTGGTGCTGAATGCGCAAGAGACTTTCAAACCGCCACCGCCCAAGCCGGAACCGGGGCTGGATACCGAAATTCGGCTGTTGCCCGCCAAGCCGGACCTTTTCGAGAACCTCGTCAGCGCGACCATCGTCGCCGCGCCCGAGGCTGTCGAGACCAATCCCACCCGCGTCAACGCATCCTACGAGGTTATTCGCGGCCTTTCGGGCGAACCCAGCGAGAATGTACTGACGGACAATCGGCAGGGACCGCTTGATGACATCGGCATCCTTCCAGACGTGCTGATGGCAGAATTCAACCAGCAAACCTGCCTGTCGACCGGGCGTCTCAACGACGTGTTCGCCCGCGATGCGACCCAGGACCGGCAACTGGAATACATGGTGCGCGGCTTTGACGTCTTTGGGCGGCCTTCCGATCCTGGCGCGACGCCGGTGGTCAACATCCCGGCGGCCTGTCTGCCGCCGCCGGCGCCGGGCGCGGTTGCGGCACAGGCGATCCGTCAGGGCGAGGATCTGACCCTGATCGTGGACTTCGATCTTGGCGAAACCGCGAGTATCGTCGAAGCCGACTGGCAGGCGCTGGAGGTACTGATCCACAGCGTTCCGCTGACAGAGGGTGTCGCGCCGGCGGCCACCGAATGGACCGGCACGCGCCCGGGCCGGCTGGTGCAGCTTGGATTTGATCCCGCGACCCGCGTGCTGCAGACAGCGCCGGCGCAACAAACCTGTCAGCGGCTGAGTTGGTCCGCCAACACGCTGCAGCGGTTGACCGAGGCCGAAGCCGCATGCGCCGCGATATATCCCGCAAGCGCCAGCGTCGCGCTCAACCCAGGTGCCGTCCCCGGCGGCGCGGGTCGCAAGGCGTACCGGATGACGATGGGGTTGGGGACGCGGTCGCAGCATCCCGTCGGCATCAATGGGTGGTGCGCGCGGCTGCGTGTGCGCGGCATCTGCCCCAATTCCGGCGATCTGGTCTACTCGCCCGAAATCACAGTGCGCGCGACCCTGATGTTGCCGCCGCTTCCACCCCCGGTGGTGCAGCCGCCAATTGCCGAACTGCCACTTGCGACCTATCCTGACGCGCTTGGCGACAGCTATTTCAGCGTGAACCTGCGCAACGTGCTTGGCCCGGCGGACCAGACCCCGGACACTCTGGTCAAGATCTATCTGGCCCGGATAGAAGCGTTGACCGATACGCCCGCAGACTTTGTCGACGGCGCAAGCGTCACCGACGCTGCCGGTCTCTTGGCGCTTGCCCGCCAGTCGGGCGGTCGCTTTGCGTTGGTTTCCGATCCGCCAGAGGCTTTCGATCCCGACACCCCGAACGTTGCCATTACCGTTCCGGGCGAACTGTCCCAGACTTACGTTGCAGCCATTCAGGGCGCGAATGGACTGCTGGAAACAGGGCGATGGACCGACGCGGCCTTTATCGCGTTTCGAACGCCGCCGCTCAGCCCATTGCCATTGCTCGACTGGCAACTGGCAGAGATCACTGCAAATGGTACTGTCTTGCTCGGCAGCCTTCGCATTTCGGCGCTGTTTCCCGGCCCGATGCCGGACCCATCGCAACCGCCGTTGTTGCAGCTTTTCCGCCGTGACCACTCGACCGGTCAGCGGCAGGCCGAATTTGTTGCCATGGCCGTGGGCCAAACCGGCAACGCATCAGCGCCGCAGCCGGAATTCCTGTTTCAGTTCGTCGACGAAGGCCTGGCGCAATGGCGGCGCTATGAATACGCTGTTCAATTGCTTGAATTTGCGCCGGGCAGGGGGCAGCACATCAAGATCGGAAACCGGCTGACCCGCGATGTCGGCGCGCCGTCGGTCGATGGCCAGGATCCGTTTGCAGCGTCGCCGGGCCTTGTCGTCACGTCCAACCCGGCGGGCGGGTTTGTCATTTCCAGCGAACTGGCCCCTGGCGATTTCTTGGCGGAACTGGAAAAAATTCCCGATCAGGGCACGCCTGCAATTTGTCGCTGCCGGATTGAGGCGGGCAAGCTGTTTGTCTCGGACGGTCTGGACGGAACACTGACCACGGGTCCAACCAGTTCCCTGGCGCTTGTCGATCAAGACACAGCGCCGGGGCTTTACCGACTGCGGCTGAGGTTTGGCCAATCGCTCATCGTCAGCCGAGAGGAGCGGACGCCATGACCAGCCCCTTTGTCGCAGCCACATTGTCGTTCGCCGCCGGACGGGTGGCGTTTCAGGGCGCAACCGGTCTGAAAATGCCGTTCTCGGGGGCGGTCGTGATCCCGCGACCGCCCGGCGAGACACCGCAACCGGATCAGATGACGGCTCAGCAAAGCCTGTTTGTCCCCCTACGGTTTCCCAAGTCCGGAACCGGTGGCGCGCGCCTGTTTCCGACGCTCCGCACGATGGACGGCGCCCGGCTCAGCCTGACCGGCCCGGTTCTGATCTTCGTCGCCGAGGATCCGGGCCTGTTCGATGAATTCGATCTTGGCAGCATATTTTCGCAAGGTACTGTGCTTACGCCGCAATTCCCGACCACGGGCACGCTGACCTCTGCGCGGCCCAAGTATTTGGTTCTCAGCTTCAGCGGCGGTGCACAGCCAGCCGATGCGATCGCCAGGGCAGCCAAGGACGGGCAGGACCTGTCCGGCGTCGTAAGCGGTTTGCCGGCGAGTTTTTCTGGCACGCTCATGGCGTTCGATTTCGCCGGGCTGGAAATAGAGGCCGACGCCGCGCTGGCGGTATTGGGCGAAACCAATGTCACAGGCGCGCCGGGCGGCAATGACGTCAGGGTGCAATTCGTCGATATTCTGGGCAAACCGCTGGCGAAAACCGCGCTTTTCGGCCTGACCCTTGATCCTGCCGTTCAGGGCGCGGACAATCCGCGCAATGTCTATACGCTTGCGTTTCCCGGTGCGGGCAGGACGCTGAAGCTGCGGGTCACTGACCCTATTCCCGCTTCGGTCAGCGATGCCGAGCGGTATCTGTGGCGCAATATCAAGGTTGCGGTCTGGCCCGGGCGGCAGGCCCGGCTGACACCTGTGACGCCAAACAACCCCGATCTCGACATCGCATC
>JAJDOB010000202.1 GCA_022340385.1 Rhodobacter sp. | reverse complement strand
TGCCTTTGGCAATGGCGACGCGGTTGCCGCGCGTCTGCTGACGCTGCGGCTGACGCCCCGGGTTCGGGGGTTCGCCACGCGGTTGCGGGGCGCCTCCCGCGCCGAGGCCGAAGATGTGGCGCAAGAGGCGATGCTGCGGCTGTGGCGCGACGCCGCCGACTGGCGCCAGGGCGAGGCCAGGGTGACGACCTGGCTTTACCGCGTGGTTGCCAATCTGTGCACCGACCGGCTGCGCAAGGCACGCGGTGTGGCGATGGATGCGATCCCCGAGCCCGAGGATGACGCGCCCGGCGCCGAGGCCCGCCTGCAGGACAATGCGCGGGCGACGGCGCTGGAAACCGCGCTGGCCACCTTGCCCGACCGACAGCGTCAGGCGGTGGTTCTGCGTCACATCGAAGGGTTGTCCAACCCCGAGATCGCGCAGGTGATGGACATTGGCACCGAAGCGGTCGAAAGTCTGACCGCCCGGGGCAAACGCGCGCTGGCGGCGGAACTGGCCGGCCGGCGTGCAGAACTGGGGTATGAAGATGACCGATAGACGACCCTTGGACGAGACCGAACTCGACGGCCTGTTCGCCGTCGCCAGATCGCACGCGCCGGAACCCTCGCGGGCGCTGCTGGCGCGGGTCATGGCCGACGCCGAGGCCGAGATCGCCGCCGCCGCGGGTGTCCCCGCGACCGCGCGGGGCGGGTCGCGGTTCGCCGCATGGCTGCGCGGGTTCGGCCTCTGGCCCGCTGCCGGGCTGGCAACCGCAACCCTGGCCGGGCTGATGATCGGGCTGGTCACGCCGGACACGCTGGACGAACTGACCGGCGGTTATCTGGCGGCCACCAGCTATGAACTCAACGATCTGATGCCGTCCTATGGCGACATTCTGGGCGAGGGGTAGCGTGATGACCATCCCGAACCCTGCCACACCGCCGCCGCCGCCCCGTCCGCGCCGGCTCGGCCGCATCGTGCTGTTCGTCTCGCTGGCGTTCAACCTGCTGATCGTCGGGCTGGTCGCGGGCGCGATGCTGCGCGGAAATCACGGGCATGATCGCGGCCGGCCAGAGGTCTTGCGCGCGCTTGGCTTTGGGCCCTTCGTCTCTGCGCTGCCGCGTGCCGACCGCGACGCGCTGGGCGAAGCGATCAAGCGCGAGGCCGGATCGTTTCGCGAGAACCGCAAGATGCTGCGCGGGCAGTTCGAGGCGCTGCTGGCGGCGCTGCGCGCCGATCCGTTTGACGCCGAAGAGGCACTGCGGCTGATCGACGCCCAGCAATCGCGGATCGGCGAGCGGCAGGCGATCGGGCAGCGGCTGCTGCTGGAGCGGATCAACGCGATGAGCGCGGCGCAGCGCGCCGAATATGCCGATGCGCTGGACCGGGCGCTGACCCGCCGACGATCCTGGCGCGACTAGGGCGTTTCGACTTTATGTTGAAACGCCGCATATCGTTTTTCGCGTTCGACCGTAGCGAGAGGCAGCGCACAAACGATTCAGGATCAAGTCGAAATGCCATAGGGCTTTTTCGGAAGAGCCTGGATCATCCAGCCCGGCCGGAAATCAAGGAATTCAACGCCTTGGGTGTTGCCTGATATTCCCGCAGATTCCGGGGGTAAGGGCGCGCGGGCTCAGGCCGCGGTCTGGCACAGTTTCACCTGATTGCGCCCGCCCGCCTTGGCCGTGTACAGCCCGCGGTCGGCCAGCGAAACCAGCATCGCCGGATCCTGCGGTGCCTCCTGGGTGCCGCCCACCACCAGGCCGATGCTGAGCGTCATGGTTTCCGCGCCTTGAGCGTCGGGCAGATCGATCGGCCGTTCCGATATGGTGCGGCGCAGGCGTTCGGCGGCAATCTCGGCCGCGGCCAGATCGCAATTGCGGATCACGGCCAGGAATTCCTCGCCGCCGATGCGGGCCAGGAAATCATCGCGCCGCAGACAGCTGTTCATCCGTCGCGCGGATTCGGTCAGCACCGCGTCGCCGGCGGCATGTCCGTATTGGTCGTTGATCCGCTTGAAACGGTCCAGATCCAGCACCATCACGGCAAAATTCTCTCCGTTTTCCAGGGCGTTGCGAGTGATCCGATCAAGCTGGGTCAGCGCGTAGCGGCGGTTGTACAGTCCGGTCAGCGGGTCGGTTGCGGCCAGGCGCAGCCCGTCCTGCAACGCGGCGCGGCGGGTATCGTTGCGCGCCTTGCGGGCCAGTTCGCGGCGCAGCAGCAGCGCCATTTCCGCCGCGTCGAATCCGCTGTCCACCAGGTCGCTGGCGCCCATGTCCAGCGCCCGCACGGCCTGGCGCGGGTCGGGCGCGGGCTGAACCACGACGGTCGCGGTGCGGAAGGTTTCGCTGCGGCTGTGCAGATCGCACAGCAGTTGCATCGCCCGGTCCGGATCCGCCGGATCGGCGGCAATCACGATCACGTCGGGCGGCGGTTCGCCGTTCAGGTTTTCCAGCGCGTTGTCGGGATCGACCACCGCGATCCGGTCGCGCAGCCGCGCCGCCAGCCCGTTGCGCCAGCGCAGCCCCTGCGCCAGCGAAGACGCGATCACCGTGACCAGCCCGCAGGCGGCGAATTCGGCCTGCGCGGGTTCCGCAAGACCGTAGCTTTCGCTTTCCATGCTGTCGCGCACCAGTTCCTGTTCGGCCGCGCGCCGGTGCATCAGGTTGCGGATGCGCGCGCGCAGCAACGCGTCATCGGGCAGCAGGTCCAGGACCACGTCGGCCCCGGCCTTCAGCGCCTGCAGCCGCCGCGCCGGCGTGTGGCTGTCCGACAGCAGGATGACCGGAATCGCCGCCGTCCTGGCATTGGCTTTCAGCTGGCGGCAGATCTCTGTTCCGCTCTGGTCGGGAAGATTGTCGACCATCACGATCAGATCGACCTCGCCGCTGCGCGCGGCGCTCAGAATCTCGGCCCCGGTTCCGGCCTGCGAAACCGCATATGCCGCTGCCCCAAGCCACGCCTTCAGAATGATACGGTGCGTTACCATGTCATTCGCAATCAGGATGCGACCGGCCATCTTACCCCTCGAATTTTAGACAAAGTCCTAATTTCACGTTTAGATATCCCTTGGATTAGTTAACATTTGGTTGCCTTGGGCAGGGAGACAGACACATGCGGCAGGAACTCGCCGAAACGATCGCGCTGCAGGCGCTGGGCTGGCTGGCGGCCAACGAAGACCTGATGCCGCTGTTTCTGGGGGCGACCGGATCCAGTGGCGGGGATCTGCGCGCCCAGGCCGGCGATCCGGCATTTCTGGTGTCGGTGCTGGATTTCCTGGCCAACAATGACGACTGGATCATCGGGTTCTGCGACGCCGAGGGGCTGGCCTATGACGCGCCGATGCGCGCGCGACAGGCCCTGCCGGGCGGCGGCGACGTACACTGGACATAAGCAAAACGGGCGCTAGCGCGCGCTGGATTGTTTTGCGCGGGGCAAGGCGACGTGCGCCGCGGGCGGCGGTGATCGGGAAAGCTGGTTTTTTCTGGTATTTCTGACGA
Organism: Rhodobacter sp.; assembly: GCA_022340385.1. Taxonomy (GTDB): domain Bacteria; phylum Pseudomonadota; class Alphaproteobacteria; order Rhodobacterales; family Rhodobacteraceae; genus CALGTJ01. The sequence goes on along the minus strand of JAJDOB010000202.1, from coordinate 6,686 downwards.
GAAGAAGCCGGGGCGACGCGTGCAGTCCTCAGAGATCGATTTCCAGCGTGTCGCCGGGTCTGGCGGCGCGCGACTGGCACAGGATCATCGCGGTTTCGCGGTCCTTGTTGGACAGCACGAAATCGCGGTGTTCGACCGCACCCGCCAGCACCGTGCATTTGCACACGCCGCACAGGCCATCGGAACATTTGACATCGACATGCACGCCCGCCGCCAGCAGCGCATCGGTGGCCGGCTGGTCGGCGCCGACCGGCACGGTCCTGCCGGATCTCGCCAGCTTCAGCGTGAAGGCGTGATTCACGAAATCGGGCTGTTCGGGAACGCTGAAATATTCAAGGTGCCGCGCCTCTTCGGGAAAGCCATTGGCGGTGGCCGCGTCGATCACCGCGCGCATGTAGGCATCCGGCCCGCAGGTGTAGACATGTGCGGTGTCGCTGTAATCGAGGATGGCGGCCAGATCGGCGCGGCTGCCCTGATCCGAGAAATGCAGATGCACGCGGTTGGCCCAGGGCACATCGCGCAGATCGTTCAGAAAGCCGGCATTGTCGCGTTTGCTGCAACTGTAATGCATGGCGAAATCCGCGCCGATGGCGTGCAGCCGGTGCGCCATCGCGATCATCGGCGTGATACCGATGCCGCCGCCCATGAGGTAGCTGAACCCGGCATCCTCGATGAGCGGGAAGTGGTTGATCGGGCGCGAGATGAAGACCCGGCGGCCGGGTTCGAATATCCGGTGCATCAGTTTGCTGCCGCCCTTGCCGGTCTCCTCGCGCAGCACCGCGATCTGGTATTTGCCGCGGTCCGCCGGATCGCCGGACAGCGAATACTGGCGGAAGAATTCCGGGGCCACGACCACGTCGATATGCGCCCCCGCCGTCACCGGCGGCATGTCGGAGCCGTCGGGCATCGAGAATTCGTATTTCGTGACCGCGCCGGTCATCGCCTCGACCTTTGACAGGATCACCTGCAACACCGGGTTTTCGCCCCGGTCCGCGATGTAGACATGCTCTGGCGGCAGGCCGGCGGCGCGGCGGCGCCGGTGCTCTTGCGCGGGAACCATGTCGCGGTAGGCCTGAATTCCGGCCTCGCGGTCCATCGGGAACGGCCAGGGATAGGGTGGCGGCGCCAGCGTCGCGGGATAGACCGCCAGTGTCTGGTCCTCGTAGCGCAGATCCAGGCCCTTCGACAGCGGCCGGGCGTTGACCGGGTGCGGCGAGGGGCGGTAGGCGCCGTCATCGACCATCTCCAGATCCCACCACCATTTCTTGACCGGGTTGATCTCGCCATTGCCGACCATGTCGTCAAGCCGGGCCAGACCCCTGGCGGCACCCGGCATGTTCATCGCCGCCCAGCGAAACGGCTTTTCGGCGAACAGCCCCTCGAGGTTCCAGGGGCAGGTTTTCATGCAGCGCCCGCACATCGCGCCGTTTTTCTGCGCAACCCGGTAGGTGGTGCATTTCTGGCTGTCGGATTTCCAGATCTCGTAGCCGTTGAACATCAGCTTCGGCCCGGCGGTGATCGCGCCCGAGGGGCATTCGCGGGCGCATTTGTTGCAGGCTTCGCAGAATTTCTGCAGCCCGAAATCAATCGGCCTGTCATGGGTGATCGGCATCGTGGTGGTGACGACACCGGATTTCAGCCGCGGGCCGAGGAACGGGTTCAGGATGACCTCGCCGATACGGCTGACCTCGCCCAGTCCGCCCAGCAGCAGCAGCGGCGGATGCAGCACCTCGTCATCCATCACCGTATGGGTGCGCGCCGAATAGCCGAGGTTGCGCAGATGCTGCGCCAGCACGCCCCCCAGCAGCGAGAACCGCAGATAGGCCCGCATGGATTGGGCGCAGGCGATCCAGTCGTCGCCCGAGGCGCCTTCCATGGTTTCATGGCCCTGATCGACGATCATCGAAATCGCCTGATCGTGGTAGGGGGTGATCGGTGCGCCGGCAGCGTCGTGGCTGTACCAGGTCCAGTCGGGGCAGGCGCTGAGGCCGACCGCGTCTATGCCCAGAAAATACAGGGCCGCCTTGATGTTGTCGGCGTTGCGCGCGGCGTCCAGCGTGCTGGGATGCACATCGCGGGTTTCCCCGTCCTGCAACAGGATGAACGCGCCGAGGCTGGGGCGAAAGGCGAATGCGCTGGCGGATTTGCGCACGTAATTGCCGTTCCTGGCCCCTTCCTGCGCGGCCCTGCCAAGATCGCCGAACAGCGAGCGCGCGAACATGTTGGCGCGCTTGGGCACCCGCGCGACATTGGGCCGGTCGATATAGGTGGTCGGCTCGTCAACCCGCTTCAGGGTCTCGAACGGGTGCGGACCATCGCGGAACCTGCGGGTGCGATACGGGTCGCGGTTGCGGGCATTGCGGGCATGACGGCCCAGGCCCGCGGTCCAGCCAAGCCCGGGTTTCTGGCGTGGCAGCAACGGCTTGTCGGGGGCCATCGCCAGATCGGTGGTGATGACCGACAGCCCGAAACCGGTGCCGAGGAACGGATTGACCGCCGCGTCACCCTCGACCCAGTTCAGACCGGCGGCGACGCCAAGCCGGTCGAGATGCACGTCAGAGGCGGCCGCCGAATGCGCGCGCGCCTCGAATCCCAGCATGCGGATGTAATTGGCCAGCGTCACCGCGGTCTCGGCGGCGCGCAGGCAGGCGCGGTGTGCCTGGGCATCCCTGATCCAGTCGCTGCCCGGTTCATCGGCTTCGGGATCGCGCGGCATGTCGTACAGGAAGACCAGCGCGTGGCTGTGATGGCGGCAATCCCCGGGCGGGCGTTTCAGGGATTCGCGCAGGCCCGCCATGATCACGTCGATGCCGGCGGCCAGGGTCTTCGGCTGCATCGTGCGGATCTTTTCGGCCAGGCGGTCGACATCGGGGTTGGCGATGGTTTCGTCCAGAAACGCCGAGGCCGGGATTTCGCAGATGCCGACCTGCGCGGCGTCGCAGTAATACCCGAAAGATTTCAGATGATTGGCGCGCTCGGCCAGGTCCGCCGGGATCTCTGCGGTTTCGCGTTTCACCAGCCCCTCGCGGGTGGCGTCCAGCATGGCCTGGTATTCCTGCATCGCGTTGACGATGCTCAGCGGATCGTCCGGCCGGCGGAACGACAGCCCCTGCATCGGGGCCAGCCGGTCAAGCCCGTCGCAGACCCCGACCCGGCTCAGACGCTCCAGCGGATAGGGGCCCAGGTGCATCGGGCGGTTGCGGTAAGAGAACAGCTTGCTCATCGTGGCTACAGATGCGCCAGCGAGATATCTTCGCCCGCATAGGTGGATTGCAGCAATTCGATCAGACGCCGGCGCGCCGGCGCGTCCAGATGGCGTTCCATCGTCGCGTTGTTGGCTATCGCCATTGGCGTTCCCTGATCCAGAAGCCGCTGTCCCTTTTCGGTCAGCGCCACGGTCCTTGTGCGCCCGTCGCCCTTGCCAAGGCCGCGTGCGATCAGGCCGGTCGATTCCATCTGGCGCAGGGTGCGGCTGGCGGCGGTGCGGTCGATTCCGACAAAGCGCGCGATGTCAGAGGGCTGGCGCAGGGATTCGTTGCCGATCGCCAGCAGAACGCACCAGGTGATCCGGGTCAGGCCAAGGGTCTTCAACCCTTCGTCCAGCCGCCGCTCCTGTATGCGGGCGGCCAGTGACAGGTGATACCCAAGCGAGGCATGCAGGCGGTAGGCGGTGTCGGCGGACATGATTGTCACAGTCAACTACATTCGTGCCCCTGTCAACGCGCGCCCGGTTGTGGCATCAAACGACAAAAGCGGAGGCGCACATGGCGGCGGATATCAAGGGTGTCCTGTTTGACAAGGACGGCACGTTGTTCGACTTCGCGGCCACCTGGAATGTCTGGGCCACGGGAATGCTGCTGGATCTGGCGCAGGGCGATGGTGCGCGCGCGGCAGAGCTTGGGGCGCTGATCGGTTTCGATATCGTGGGCCAGCAGTTCCGCCGCGACAGCGCGGTGATTGCCGGAACCCCCGACGATATCGTGCGGCTGTTGCTGCCCGGCGTGCCGGACCTTGGAGAGACCGAACTCGAATCCCGTCTGAATGCCGCCGCCGCGCTGGCACCGCAGGCAGAGGCGGTGCCGCTGGGCCCGCTGATCGCGGAACTGCGCCGGCTTGGGTTGAAGCTGGGTGTTGCCACCAACGACGCCGAAGCCCCGGCGCGCGCGCATCTGGCCGGTGTCGGGCAGGAACACGCGTTCGACTTCATCGCCGGGTATGACAGCGGTTTCGGGGGCAAACCCGGGCCCGGCATGTGCCTTGGTTTCGCGGCGGCCGTGGGTCTGGCCCCCGAATCCGTTCTGATGGTCGGTGACAGCACCCATGATCTGCACGCCGGCCGCGCGGCGGGGATGCGCACCGTTGCGGTGCTGACCGGTATGGCGCTTGCGGAAGAGCTTGCCCCGTTGGCCAGCGTCGTGCTGCCCGATATCGGGCATCTGCCCGGCTGGATCACCGCACAGGCCTGACGGAAACGGCGCCTGAATGCCGCCGATCGCAGCGGCGCGGGATGAATACGACAGAATTAGTCGCATAACTGGCATCGCTTTCGCCTGTGCACTGGTCATCTGGGATCAGGTCAAGGGAGAGCCGCAATGGCGCAAGACATTCCACGTCGCAAACGCTCTGGCGGGCGGGCAGGCAATACGCGACGTTCCAGCCCGCTGGTCATTCAGCAGATGCCCTGGCGGCTGCCCGAAAACACCGACCGCCCGACCGAACCGCTGTACCCCGAGGGCGTGCAGGCGATCCATGACGGGGCGATGCGGATTCTGGAAGAGATCGGCATCGAGTTCCTGAACGAGGAGAGCCTGGAGATCCTGAAAGAGGCCGGTTGCAAGGTCGATGGAACCAACGTGCGGATGGGCCGCGATTTCGTGATGGAGATGGTGGCCAGGGCGCCGGCCAGCTTTACGCTGACGCCGCGCAACCTGGATCGCGAACTGGTGGTGGGCGGCAGGACGATGCTGTTCGGCAATGTCAGCAGCCCGCCGAATTTCTGGTCGCTGGACACCGGCAAGGTGCCCGGCACCCGCGCGCAATGCGCCGATCTTCTGAAACTGACGCAATATTTCAACTGTATCCATTTCGCCGGCGGCTATCCGGTGGAACCGGTGGACATCCACGCCCGCGACCGGCATCTCGATGTGCTGTACGACAAGCTGACGCTGACCGACAAGGTCATGCATGCCTATAGCCTGGGCCGCGAGCGGGTCGAGGACGTGATGGAAATGGTGCGCATCGCGGGCCAGTTGTCGGAAGAAGAATTCGCCGCGAAACCGCGGATGTATACCAACATCAACTCGACCTCGCCGCTGAAACACGACGTTCCGATGATCGACGGCTGCCTGCGGCTGATCCGCAAGGGGCAGGCGGTGGTGGTCACGCCGTTCACGCTGGCCGGCGCGATGGCGCCGGTGACGATGGCGGGGGCGGTGGCACAGTCAATTGCCGAAGCCCTGTGCGCGATCGCGCTGTTCCAATACGTGGCGCCCGGCTGCCCCTGCGCCATCGGCACCTTCACCAGCAATGTCGACATGAAATCGGGCGCACCCGCGTTCGGCACGCCGGAATACATGCGCGCCACGCAGATGACCGGACAGATGGCGCGGTTCTACGGGTTGCCGCTGCGCTCTTCCGGGGTCTGTGCGGCGAATGTGCCCGACGGTCAGTCGATGTGGGAAACCTCCAACAGTCTTTGGGCGGCGGTGCAGTCGGGCACCAATATGGTCTATCACGCCGCCGGCTGGCTGGAAGGCGGGCTGATCGCGTCGCCGGAAAAATTCATCATGGATTGCGAAGTGCTGCAGATGATCCAGCGCTATTTCGAACCCGAAATCTGCGCCACCGGTCAGGATGACATCGCGCTGGACGCGATCCGCGATGTCGGCTGTTCGGGGCATTTCTTTGGTGTGCAGCACACGCAGGAACGCTATGAGACCGCGTTCTACCAGCCGTTTCTGGCGGATTGGCGCAACTACGAGGCCTGGTCGCTGGGCGGCGAGTTCTGGACAGCGGAGCGCGCCAACCGGATGTACAAGGACATCATCGCCAGTTTCGAGGAACCGCCGATGGATATCGCGGTGCGCGACGAACTGGCGAGTTTCGTCGAACGCCGCAAGGCCGAGGGCGGCGCGCCGACCGATTTCTAGCGCCGCCGGTGGCCATGCGAAATGTTTCGCGCGCGAAACAGTTTAAGGCTTTGGTAACAGTCTGTTAGGACGCTGTTAACATTTCGGTGGCGGGTGCGGTGGTGCCATCCATCCCGAATACCGGTTCCGGTTTCCCGGATTGCGTTTTAGAAAGGCGCGACCGGGGCTGAAAGGACATGTGATGGGCTATGACAACGACAACATCTTTGCCAGGATCCTGCGCGATGAAATCCCGTCAGAGCGGGTCTATGAGGATGCCGGGACGCTGGTGTTCATGGATATCATGCCGCGCGCGGACGGTCATGTTCTGGTGATCCCGAAAACGCCCTGCCGCAACCTGCTGGATGCCAGCGCCGACCAGCTGGCCGCCTGCATGGCGACGGTGCAGACCGTGTCGCACGCGGTGATGAAGGCGTTCGCGGCACCGGGCGTGACGGTGCAGCAGTTCAACGAGGCCGCGGGCGGGCAGGAGGTGTTTCACCTGCATTTCCACGTTCTGCCGCGCCATGACGGGGTCGGCCTGCGCCCGCCCGGAAC
>JAJDOB010000192.1 GCA_022340385.1 Rhodobacter sp. | reverse complement strand
GTTCCGCGTGGGTGCCCTGCTCGACGATTCGACCCTGATCCAGCACAACAATGCGATCCATTCGTGCAATCGTCGACAAACGGTGTGCGATCGCCAGAACCGTTTTGCCTTGCATCACCTCGTCCAGCGCCGCCTGAATTTCCGCCTCGACCTCGCTGTCCAGCGCGCTTGTCGCCTCGTCCAGCACAAGGATCGGAGCATCTTTCAGAATGGCGCGGGCAAGTGCGACGCGCTGCCGTTGCCCGCCACTAAGCTTGACACCGCGTTCCCCAAGATGGGCGTCGTAGCCGGTGCGTCCGCGAAAATCCTCAAGTTCCAGGATGAATTCATGCGCGCGGGCACGCCGGGCGGCGGCGATCATCTGGTCCTCTGTCGCATCGGGCCGCCCGTAGCGGATATTGTCACGCGCCGATCTGTTGAACATCGCGGTTTCCTGCGTCACCATGCCAATGCGCCGCCGCAAACTTTGCTGGGTGACGCTTTCGATGGATTGCCCGCCGATCAGCACGGCGCCGGTTTCAGGGTCATAAAGCCGCAACAGCAACGCAACAAGCGTGGATTTCCCGGCCCCAGACGCACCGACGATACCCAGCTTTTCGCCATGCCGGATTGTCAGATTTATGCCCTCCACCCCGCCTTTCTGGCGCCCATAGGCAAAGCTGACATTGTCAAACCGGATTTCCGGCGGGCCGGTCAGCTGCCCGGCGTCTTCGCTGTCGACCAGCGCATGCGGCGGCGTCAGGGTTCTGATGCCATCCTCGACCTCGCCGATGCTTGAATAAATTCCCATCAGCGAGAAACTGACCCAACCGGTCATCTGCGCGATCCGGATCGAGATCGTGCCGGTGGCGGCTATGTCGCCCGCGGTGGCCATGCCCCTGGACCATAGCATCAGCGTCGCACCGACCAGCAGGATCGGCAATATCCCCGCCAGCGCGTTCAGCGCCAGCCTGAACCCCGCCGAAACCCGCCCGAATTCGAATGCGGCCATGCGGAAATTGCGCATCTCGCCCAGCGCCGCCTGATCCTCGTGATCCTGGTGCGCGAACAGTTTGACCGTCTTGATGTTCGTGATCGTGTCCACAACCTGCCCGGAAACCATCGCCCGCGCTGCCGCGCGCCGCGCGGCCCGCGCGCGAATCCGCGGCAGATAGAACCGGATCAGGCCAAGATAGACACCAACCCACACGGCCAGCAGCAACGCGACGCTGCCGTCAATCGACAGAACCAGAACGATCGAACCCGCCAGCGACGCCAGCCCGAACATGATTGCCGAGATCGTGTCGATCACCGAATCCGTCATCGCCCGCGCCGTCTGCATCTGTTTCTGCGCAATACGCCCGGCAAAATCATTGTCAAAGAAGGTAACCGCCTGACCGAGCGTCCAGCGATGCAGCCGGGAAAGGACAAGGTTGTTGATATTCGGCCCGACCGCCAGCGACTGAAACGCCGCCGACAACCCAAAGGCCAGCGGGCGGGCAAACACCAGAAAGGCGGACACACCGACCAGCAGCCAGAAATTGTCGGTGAAGAACCGTCCGGGCTCGCTGCCCAGCGCCGCGTCGATGACCTGCCCCAGAAACAGCGCGGTCAACACCTCGAACACGCCGGCCAGCATCGACACGGCCGCCGCTGCCCAGATCGTGCGCCACGCCCCCGACAGCGCCCAGCGGATGAATGCGGTCAGGTTGCGCGGCGGCGGCCCGCTTGCCGCGCGCTCCGGGTCGATCAGGCTGGCCAGCCAATGTGCCACCGATGCAAAGATCATTCCGCCGCCTCGACCGTGCTTATGAATCCGCCCGACTGGCGGTTCCAGAATGTTGCATATAGTCCGGCCTTTGCCAAAAGCTCTGCGTGGCTGCCGTCTTCGACAATTTTTCCCTGATCGAGCACCAGAATCCGATCCAGCTGTGCAATGGTCGACAGGCGGTGCGCCACGGCAATCACGGTTTTGCCTTCCATCATGCTATAGAGCGTCGATTGAATCGCCGCCTCGACCTCACTGTCCAATGCACTGGTGGCTTCGTCCAGCACCAGAATCGGCGCATCCTTCAGAATGACACGCGCCAGGGTCACCCGCTGCCGCTGGCCGCCGCTGAGTTTCACGCCGCGCTCTCCGACCTGCGCGGCATAACCGGCGCGGCCTTCGGGATCGCGCAGATCCAGGATGAATTCATGCGCCTCGGCCTGGCGGGCCGCGGCGATCATCTGTTCTTCGGTCGCTTCGGTGCGCCCATAAAGGATGTTGTCGCGCACCGAACGGTGCAACAGCGAACTGTCCTGCTGTACCATTCCGATCGCGCCGCGCAGACTGTCCTGGGTAACCCTTGAGATGTCCTGCCCATCAATCAGGATGCGACCCTTTTCAGTCTCGTAGAACCGCAGCAACAGCTTTACGAGCGTCGATTTGCCAGCACCCGAGCGCCCGACAAGGCCAACCTTTTCACCCGGTGAAATCGTCAGCGAAATCGAGTCCAATCCACCTGAATCGCGCCCATAATGGTGCGAAACACCGATCAGTTCGATCTTGCCCTGATCGACGACAAGCGGCTTTGCATCGCTCGCATCGACCAATTCGATCGGTTGCGCGATGGTTTCCATGCCTTCGGAAACGATGCCAAGCGACCGGAAAAAGGTCGAGACCGCCCACATGATCCAGCCCGTCATCGCGTTCAGCCGCAAGGTCAGCGCCGTAGCTGCCGCAACCACCCCGACAGAGGCGGAACCGGCGCGCCACAGGACAACCGCCCAGCCCACCACAGCAACGATCAGCACACCGTTCAGAATGACCAGCACAACGTCCATGATCGTGAAGATCCGCATTTCCTTGGCGAATGTCTGGCGGGTGTGTTCAATCGCCTCTCTGGCATAGGCCATTTCCCGGTCGCCATGCGCGAACAGTTTCACCGAATGAATGTTCGTATAGCTGTCTACGACCCGGCCCGTGACCGCGCTGCGCGCATCCGATGCCGCCTTTGATGCCGGGCCGACGCGGGTCATCGTCCAGCGCAGCAGCAAAAGATACAACACCAGCCAGCCCAGCAACGGCACCACCAGCCGGATGTCCGCGCCCCACAGCAGGACCGCTGCCCCGACAATGTAGGCGATTGAAAAGGTGATCGCGTCGAACACCTGAAAGACCGCCTCGCCTGCCGCCGGCGGGGTCTGCACGATCCGGTTGGCGATACGCCCGGCAAAATCGTTCTCGAACCAGCCGACCGACTGGCGCAGAACATGGGCATGAGCCCGCCAACGGATCAGCGTCCCGAAATTCGGCAGTATCGCATTGTTCAGCAGTGCGACATCCACAAGCTGCAGAACCGGCCGCAGGAACAGAATGAACACGGCCGCCAGAATCAACTCTGCCCCGTAGGTTTGCCACACCATCTCGGGGCCCCCGGACCCCAGAACATCGACAATGCGGCCCATGTAATAGATCAGCCCGACTTCGACCGAGGCAACGACCATCGACATGATTGCGGCGTACAGGAACAGCCGTTTGAACGGCTGCGAATAGTCCCACAGGAACGCAAACAGGGTTTTCGGCGGCGTGTCGGTTTGTGCATAGGGCACATACGGATCGACCAGATTTTCAAAGAAACGGAACATGACAGAAGCTCCCAAAGAGCATGGCAAAGTGCATATGCAGACCGAGGTCCCGACAAGGCCCCCCGGGTCAATCGGGCAGGGCTTCGGCGTTAGTGAAACCAGATCCCGCGATACATCATGCACGCCTCCGTCTTTTGGACGGGCTTTGGATAATTCATCCCGTCCGGATTGTCACGTGCTTTGAGCTCGAACCGCCGGCGTCAACTGTGCTTCAGCAGATCGGCGCGGGTCGCGGCGAAGTCCGAAGCAATCCAGATAGACTCTAACTCGCGCAATTTGCGGCCCAGTTCCGGGCCGCCATAGCGCCCCGCAAGATCATTTCCAGCGACCGGAAAGACCGCGTCTTTGCCTTTGGCCAGGTCCAGCTCCAACGATACGGGAGTTGGAGATTCCAGGAACGCGGCACGCACCAGCGTCGCATCGCGGGCCATTTCCGCGCCGTGGCGATAGGCAAGCTCGGCGGCCTTCGCATCGCCCAGCGCGGCCTGACGGATCGTTCCAAGATCACGCGACTCCGACCGCGAAAGGCGCAGATTGTCGGTCACGTTGTCGCCGCCCAGCGCGGCCAGACGGCGCAAAGCCTTCGGCGGCGTGCCGAGTTGCGCTTCCAGATGCACCAGAACAGGTAACGCTTTTGGATCGGCACCCGGCAACACCCGCAACAGACACCCCGTGGCCACCATGGCCGCCATGGCCGGCGCCGGATCGGGTGCGGCCAGCAGTTTCAGCATCTCGGCGCCGATCCGTTCCTTCGAAAGCGCCTGCAGCCCCTCGGCAAGCGCGGCGCAGGCGGCCAGACCTTCTGGGTCCAGCCCGCCGTCCGGGTCGCCATACCAGGCGTGAAACCGGAAGAACCGAAGGATCCGCAGATAGTCTTCCGTGATCCGCGCCGTTGCATCCTCGATGAACCGGACCTTGCCGGCGCGCAGATCGTCCAGCCCGCCCAGAGGATCGACGAGCGTGCCGTCGGGTTCGGCATAAAGCGCGTTCATCGTGAAGTCGCGGCGCCTTGCGTCTTCGCCTATGTCCTCGGTAAACGCGATCACTGCACGGCGGCCGAACGTCTCTATGTCGCGTCGAAACGTGGTAACCTCGAATGGCAATCCGCCTGACACGACGGTGACCGTGCCATGTTCGATCCCGGTCGGAATCGCCTTCAGGCCGTGGGTTTCTGCCAGCGCCATGACGGTTTCCGGCCGGGCGCTGGTCGACAGGTCGATGTCGGCGGCGCCGATCCCCAAAAGCGCATTCCGCACACAGCCACCGACGAACAGCACCGGGTGGCCTTCGCTGCCGATCGCCTTGATCACCGCCACGGTTTCGGGGCGCGCAATCCACGGTTCGTCCAGCCGGGTCATTCGGGCATCCGTTCCGCCAACCCGCGCAGGATGCGCGCGGTTGCCCCCCAGATGTAGTAGGGTCCGTAGGGCACGGTAAAATAATACCGCCGTTGCCCCCGCCATCGCCGGTGTTGGATCGAATACAGCGACGGATCCATCACATGCGCCAGCGGTACGGTAAACACCTCGTCCACTTCGCCGGGTTCCGGTCTGGGTTCGAAATCGGCTCTGATCATGCCCAAAACCGGGACCACGTCAAAGCTTGTGACCGTCTCGTGGCCCGGCAATGTACCCAGGACTTCGACATTTTCGGGGGGCAGCCCGATTTCCTCCTGCGCCTCGCGCAAGGCCGCGGCAATCGGATCGGCATCGCCGTCATCGACCTTGCCACCGGGAAACGCGATCTGGCCGGGGTGATGTTTCAGCGCCGAAGAGCGTTTGGTCAACACCACGCGCGGCCCGTCCGGTGCGATCATCACGGCCACCAGAACCCCGGCCATGCGCAGCTTGCGCTCCGCCGGCAGCACGACATCCGGGTTCAGATCGAAATCCGACGACGCCGCCCTGGGAGTCCGCAGCGCCCTCAGCAATCCCTCTTTGATGTCAGCCCTGTTCACCCGCCGCCTCTTCGGCCTCGAATCCCAGCGTTTTGGGATCGAACTCGTAATGTGCACTGCAAAACTGGCAGTCCGCGGTGACGATGCCCGCGTCGGTGGTCATATGCGCAATGTCACGCGCCGAATAGATCGACAGGCTTTGGCGCACCCGGTCCGCCGAACAGGTGCAGCCGAAACTGATCGACTGAGCGTCAAACACCCGGGGCGTTTCCTCGTGAAACAGCCGGACCAGCAGTTCGGTGGGCTGCACATGCGGGCCGATCAGTTCGGTTTCCTCGACAGTGTCGAGCAGGATGTTCGCCCGCCGCCAGTTTTCCCTTTCATCGCCGTCAAGAATATCGGTTGCGTCCAGCAACCCGCCTTCGCCACTGGCGCCATCTTTCGCGAATGGCGACGCTTTGGGCATATGCTGCAGCATGACGCCTCCGGCACGCCAGCGCGCGGCCGTTCCGGGGCTTTGCGCCAATCCGAACGCCAGCGAAAACCGGGTCGGCAATTGCTCTGACTGGGCAAAATAAGTCTCTGCACAGTCGGAAAGCGATCTTCCGGCGATAGGCGTAATACCCTGATAGGGCACGGTGCCTTCGCCCTGATCTATCAACACCGCGAAATAGCCCGCGCCGATCTGTTCGAAGCCGCTGCCATTCTGGTTCAGTTTCTCTGCGTCATAGCTGGCATAGGCCCGCACCCGCGCCGGTTCGCCGGCTTCGGTCGGTCCGTAATAGTCGGTTGCAATCATCCGGACCGCACCAGATCCGCGGACTTGCAGCGACAGTTTCCAGCGCAGCTTGATCGTCTGCCCGATCAGCGCGGTCAGCAACGCGGTTTCAGCCACCAGCGCCTCGATCACCGCGGGATAGTCGTGCTGGGCCAAGACCTGATCCAACACCCCGTCCAGACGCGCGACGCGGCCGCGAATGTCGGCGCGATCCAGCTGGAACGGCAGGATTGTATCATCCCAGGCGATTTGCGAACCAATTGTCATGGGGTTCCCTTGTGCGGTTGGCGTTGGCATACCGCGTCCATATAGGTGGGGCAACCGCGGGTGAAAGGCAGGGCAGCTATGATCAGACGGTATGGAGAGCCGATCAGGGCCGGGGTTGGCTATCGTCACCGGCCGGGTGTTTATGCGATTCTGCCGCTGGGCGACAGCGTCCTGCTGACCCATCAGGCAGAGCCTGTGCCCGAATTCCAGCTGCCCGGCGGCGGCATCGACCCCGGCGAAGGCCCGTTGGCCGCGCTGCATCGCGAATCGTTCGAGGAAACCGGCTATAGCATCGCGGGCCCCCGTCGGCTGGGCGTGTACCGGCGGTTCACCTACATGCCAGAGTATGACATGTGGGCCGAGAAGCTTTGCCATATCTATCTGGCGCGGCCCGTGCGCCGTCACGGCCCCCCGCGCGAGGCGGGCCACACCGCAGTCTGGATGCCGCTTGATACGGCAATCGGCAAGCTGGCCAACATCGGTGACCGCGCGTTTCTGAAGGCGTTGCTTTAGCCCTTGCCGGTGAATTCCAGCAGAACGCCCGAAACGTCATCGGCAAATTCACGGTCACCTGAAAAACTTGTCAAATCCCACATGAACGCCTCGAAGAAAGCCACGCCGCCCAGCGCCTGATTTTGCGAAAGCAGACGGGAAAGTCCCTGTTCGTCAAGCATCGCGCCGTCCGGATCTTCGCATTCGGTGATCCCGTCCGATCCAAGGAACAACCTGTCACCCCGGGTCAGAACCGTCTCGAAATCACTGAATGTGGCCCCTTGGATCAGCCCCACCGGCAGCCCGCCATCGCCCAGATATTCGATCCGGCCATCGGCGCGCTGCACCGCCGGGTGCGGATGCCCGGCTTGCGACATGGAGACCTGCCCGGTCTTCAGATCGACCCGCGCCAGCAGCATCGTCAGGTACTGTTCCGTCTCCATCTCGTCGAGGATCAGCGTATTCAGCGCCTCGATCACATCGGCCGGGGATCTGATCTGCAATTCGCCGGTTTCGCCCAGCGTCATTGCAATGTTCTGTTTGGGCGAATTGCCCGACAGATACCCGGCAATCCGCGCCGTCATCAGCGCCGAAGCGATGCCATGCCCCGACACGTCAATCGAATATATACCGATCTCGGTCGCGCTGGCGGAAAACGCGCCGACCAGATCACCGCCCACATGCCCGGCCGGTTGCAGCAGCATCGACACGTCGGCGCCGGGAAACTGCACGAACCGGTCACGTACCAGCGACTGTTGCAGTTTGCGCGCCTCGATCAGGTCGCGATCCAGCGCGTCGTAGAGAATCTGCATTTCGGCCAGGGTGGCGCTGACCAGGCGGTTCTTTTCGGTCAGCTCACGCTCCATCTTCAGGACACGCTGCCCGGCACGGATTCGGGCGCGAAGTTCCGCCGCATTCACGGGCTTTGTCAGAAAATCATCGGCCCCGACATCCAGTCCATGCGCTACCTCGCCCTTCTCGCTTTTGGAGGTCAGCAGAATGAAATAGCCATAGCGGTCTCCGCGCAATTGCCGGTAGGCTTGGCAGAATTTCAGCCCACCCATGCCCGGCATCATCCAGTCACTGACGATCAGGTCGGGCGTATCGTAGCCACAGATTTCCAACGCCTCCTCGCCTGATCCGGCTTCGACCACACGATAGCCCCATCTGGACAGGTAGGAACTCAGCAACCGGCGCTGCGCACGGCTGTCATCGACAACCAGCACCATCTCCTGATCGTCAGGCGCTGGTTCTTCGAATTTCGACATCAATTCGGCTACGGCCAAGGCATCCACCTTACAGGGTTCGCAATGTGTTCACAGCCGGCTTTACGCAAAGCTGCTTAACAACGCGCTAAGCCTAAATATTTAACGATATTAGCCGGTTGGAATAACCAGTCGTTAGTCACGAAATCGCTAGCCTTGTCC
>JAJDOB010000154.1 GCA_022340385.1 Rhodobacter sp. | reverse complement strand
GCCAAAATGCGGCATCCGTAACTTTCCGTAACCAATCGCGCAGCCCGGCGAACTTCCCCGAAGCATCGTGCCGCCTGTTTTCCGCCCCGCACCTTAGGTTGAGATCAGCCAATCCGGCAACCCCACTGGCCAGTGGACTTCAGACCCAACCGAAAGGACCAGCTCAATGCTGAAGTTCACCCATTCGCTCGCCTATCTCGCCCTGTCCGGAGCCCATGCCGGCGCCTGTCTGGGCATCGACGACACCGCCGTCAAGCTCGCCACGGCCGCGCTGTATCTGCTGCTGGCGGTCGAGGCATGGCGCGGCAACTCGCCCTGAGCGCTTGCGCACCGCCATCACCCTGCTAGGGTAATGGCGGTGCGCACCGATACGACACCGGCGCGATACCGAAAGCGATTTTTCCGCCCCTCACGCCCGCAGCAGCCAGAGCAAGCCCAGATGCCCCTCGACCTTTCCGAATATGCCCGCGTTGCCCGCGATCTGGGCGTCGACGCGGTGGCCCTTGTGCCGGGGCCGAATTTCACCCGTGCGGTGAAACACCTGTTCATGAGCAATGAACGCCCATTCCTGATCGCGGTCCCGGCGCACGGCGAGCCGGCCGCGCTGGTGCCCAATCTGGAACTGCGCAGCTGGGACCTGGTGGAATTCGAGGGCGCGGTCTTCGACTGGCGCGACCAGGACGGCCACGATGCGGCATTCGCCACGCTGACCGCCCATCTCGGCATCGCCTCGCTGGCGGTCGAGGGCCAGATCATGCGCGTCTTCGTGCATCACGCACTGAAAAAGGCGCAGCCTAATCTGCAGATCATCGACGCCGAGGCGGCGATTTCCGGGCTGCGGATGATAAAGACCGGCGACGATATCGCCGCTCTGCGCGCCGCCATCGAAATCTCTGAACGCGCGCTGGAACGGACCCTGGCCAGCGTCCGCCTGGGCCAGTCCGAAAAGGAAATCGAACAGGTGCTGATACAGGCGCTGTTCGCCGAAGGGGCCGAGGATCAGGCGTTTCACCCGATCGTAGCCGCCGGCGACGGATCCGCGCGCCCGCACGCCAAGGCGCGCGCCGATTACCGCGTCAGGGCCGGCGATGCGCTGCTGCTGGATTTCGGTGCGCGCAAGCACGGCTTTTGCGCCGACATCACCCGCACGGTGTTTCTGGATCACGCCACCGACGAGGCGCGCGATGTCTATGACACGGTGCTGCGCGCCAACCGCAAGGGGCACGAAGTGACCCGGGCAGGCATCACCGCCCACCAGATCGACGATGCCGTTACCGGTGTTCTGGAAGCTTCGCCCTATGCCGACCGCATCCGCACCAAGACCGGGCACGGGCTGGGTCGGGATGTGCACGAGGCGCCCTATATCATGCGCGGCAATCACCAGGTCCTGCCCGCGGGCACCGTCTATACCAATGAACCGGGCCTGTATCAGATCGGCAATTTCGGCGTGCGGATCGAGGATGACATTCTGGTCACCGAGGACGGCTGCACGTCGCTGACCCGTTTTCCGACCGGGTTGCAGGTGCTGAAATGCTGAAATACCTCGCCGCGCGCCTGCTGACCTTCGTGCCGACATTCATCGGGGTCACGCTGATCTCTTTTGCCTTCATCCGGGTGTTGCCGGGCGACCCGATCATCGTGATGGCGGGCGAACGCGGCCTGTCCGAAGAGCGTTATGCCGAACTGAGCGAACAATTCGGCTTTGACCGGCCGATGTACGTGCAGTTCTGGGAATACCTGACCGGGGTTCTGCACGGCGATCTGGGCAATTCATTCGTCACCAAGCGACCGGTCTGGGATGAATTCTTTGCGCTGTTCCCGGCAACGCTGGAACTGTCGGTCTGCGCGATGATCTTTGCGATCCTGCTGGGCCTGCCCGCCGGTGTGATCGCCGCCGTGAACCGGGGCAAGTTCTTTGACCGCACGCTGATGTCGACGGCGCTGGTCGGGTATTCGATGCCGATCTTCTGGTGGGCGCTGCTGCTGATCATCGTGTTTTCCGGCAACCTGGGCTGGACGCCGGTGTCGGGGCGCATCGACCTTCTGTATTACTTCCCCGACGCCAGCGGCTTCATGCTGTATGACGCGCTGGCCTCCGGCCAGTCGGGCGCGTTCAAATCCGCGGTACGCCACCTGATCCTGCCGACCATCGTGCTGGGGACGATTCCGCTGGCGGTGATCGCCCGCCAGACCCGCAGCGCCATGCTGGAGGTGCTGGGCGAGGATTACATCCGCACCGCGCGCGCCAAGGGCATGTCGCCGGGGCGGATCAACGGCATCCACGCCCTGCGAAACGCGCTGATCCCGGTGGTTACCGTGATCGGGCTCAGCGTTGGCACGCTGCTGGCGGGGGCCATCCTGACCGAGACGATCTTTAGCTGGCCGGGCATCGGCAAATGGATGGTCGACAGCATCTTTCGCCGCGACTACCCGGTCGTGCAGGGCGGGCTGCTGCTGATCGCGGTGATGGTGATGGTGGTCAATCTGACGGTCGATGTATTGTATGGCATCATCAACCCCAAGATCAGGAAGCGCTGAGATGGGAGAGGTCAGTATTGCCGAAACCAGCCAGCGCCCGGGACGCCTGTGGGAATTCTGGTATTACTTCCGCGAGAACCGCGGCGCGGTGTTCGGGTTCTACATCTTCGTCGCCTTCGCCTTCTGCGCCGCCTTCGGCCCTTGGCTGGCGCTTTACGACCCGACCGAACAGTTTCGCAACAACACGCTGCAACCGCCGGTCTGGTCCGAGGGCGGAAGCTGGGCCTTTCCGCTGGGCACCGACCCGCTGGGCCGCGATATGCTGTCACGGCTGGTGGCGGGGGCGCGCTATTCGTTCTTTGTCGGCGTGGTCGTCGTCACCATTGCCGCATCCGGCGGGATCCTGATCGGGCTGTTGTCAGGCTTTGCGCCGAAATGGCTGGACAGCATCATCATGCGGATCATGGACATCATCCTGGCCTTTCCGTCGCTGCTGCTGGCGCTGGTTCTGGTCGCCATCCTGGGCCCGTCGCTGACCAACGCGATGGTCGCCATCGCCATCGTGCTGCAACCCCATTACGTACGCCTGACCCGCGCCTCGGTGCTGGCAGAGCGGCAAAAGGACTACGTCACGTCGGCCCGTGTCGTCGGGGCCGGGCTGCCCCGGCTGATGTTCATCACCGTGTTGCCCAATTGCCTTGCCCCGATCATCGTGCAGGGGGCGCTGTCATTCTCTACCGCCATTCTCGATGCTGCCGCGCTTGGGTTCCTTGGCATGGGCGCACAGCCCCCCACCCCGGAATGGGGCACCATGCTGGCCGAGGCACGCGAGTTCATTCTGCGCGCCTGGTGGGTGGTGACCTTTCCGGGGCTGGCGATCCTGGTCACCGTGCTGGCGATCAACCTGATGGGCGACGGCCTGCGCGACGCGCTGGACCCGAAACTGAAGCGGAGTTGACCCGATGAGACTTCTCAGCATCCGCAACCTTTCGGTCGATTTCGCCACCGCGTCAGGCGCGTTTCGCGCCGTTGACGGGGTCGATCTTGATATCGACGCCGGAGAAGTCATGGCGATTGTCGGCGAAAGCGGCTCCGGCAAGTCGGTTTCCATGCTGGCGATGATGGGCCTGTTGCCCTGGACCGCCACGGTGACCGCCGATCAGATGCAGTTTGATGGCCACGACCTGATACGGATCACGCCGCAGGCGCGCCGGCGCATCGTCGGGCGCGACCTTGCGATGATCTTTCAGGAACCGATGTCGTCGCTGAACCCGTGTTTTCCGGTGGGCTGGCAAATCAAGGAGGCGCTGCGCTTTCACCTTGGAATGGACCGCGGCCAGCGCCACAAACGCGCGATCGAACTGTTCGAACAAGTCGGCATCCCGGCCCCGGAAAAGCGGCTGTCGGCCTTTCCGCACCAGATGTCGGGGGGGATGAACCAGCGGGTGATGATTGCAATGGCGATTGCCTGCAGTCCCAAGCTGCTGATCGCGGACGAACCGACGACGGCGCTGGATGTGACCATTCAGGCGCAGATCCTCGATCTGCTGACCAGCCTGCGCAACGACACCGGAATGGGGCTGGTGCTGATCACGCATGACATGGGCGTGGTGGCCGAAACCGCCGAACGGGTCAGCGTGCAATACGCCGGCCAGAAGGTCGAGGAACAGCCCGTCGTGCCGCTGTTTCAGACCCCGCATCACCCTTATACCGGCGCCTTGCTGGCCGCCCTGCCCGAACGCGCGACACAAAAGCATCTGCCGACGATCCCGGGCGTGGTTCCGGGGCAGTTCGACCGTCCCGCAGGCTGCCTGTTTTCACCGCGCTGCCAGTTCGCCGATGCGCGGTGCCGGGCGGAAAAGCCCGCAGCACAGGCCGAGAGTCTGGGCAGGGCGCGCTGCCACTATCCGATCAACACCGACAGCAGGATCGCCTCGTGAGCCGGGCGGTGATGTCCGCGCGCGGGCTGGCCCGGCATTATCAGGTCGGCGGCGGGCTGATCTCGGCGACGCAAACCCTGCGCGCGGTCGCCGGGCTGGATTTCGACCTGTATCCCGGAAAGACGCTTGCGGTGGTCGGCGAATCCGGCTGCGGCAAATCCACCCTGGCCCGGATGGTCACCTTTATCGAAGAGCCGACGCTGGGCGCGTTGACGCTGGATGGCAAACCGGTGACGCCTGCCGACTGGCCCGACCTGCGCTCGGAGGTGCAGATCGTGTTTCAGGATCCATACGGATCGCTGAACCCGCGCCAGCGCATCGGTACGATCCTGCAGGAACCGCTGGTCATCAACCGCCCCGACCTGCCCGCCGCAGAGCGCGAGGCCAGGGCGCGCGACATGCTGGGGCTGGTGGGGCTGCGGCCCGAGCATTACGACCGCTATCCGCACATGTTTTCGGGCGGCCAGCGCCAGCGTATCGCCGTGGCGCGCGCGCTGATGCTGGAACCGAAAGTGCTGGTGCTGGACGAGCCGGTCTCGGCGCTGGATCTGTCGATCCAGAGCGCGATCCTGAACCTGCTGGTCGATCTGCAGGAGCGGCTGAACCTGGCCTATCTGTTCATCAGCCACGACCTTAGCGTGGTGCGCCATGTCGCGGATGATGTCATCGTGATGTATCTGGGCCGCGTCGTCGAAAAGGCCCCCAAGACCCTGCTGTTCGACGCGCCGAAACATCCCTATACCAAGGCGCTTCTGTCGGCCACGCCACGCGCCGACCCGACCGGCAAATCCGAACGCATCAAGCTGGAGGGCGAATTGCCCTCGCCGATGGATATCCGTACCGGCTGTGCCTTTGCCCCGCGGTGCTGGAAGGCCAAGGATTTGTGCCGCGACCATGCGCCCGATCTGGTCGGCGAGACGCAGGAAACCGCCTGCCATTTCCCGATCGGACCGTTCGAGTAGGCGCCCCTTGAAATCCCTCAGCGGCCCGCGCGTGCGCTAGCCCTTGCGCGAAAACGGATCCTGGGGCGTGTTCAGCCGCAGATGGCGCATGAACGCGCGCGCGATGCGGGGCACCGGGCGCTGTTCTGAGACCACCAGATGGCTTTGATAGCGGATGGACGATGTGAAGGGCACGAACCGCAGATCGCCCGAACGATAGTGATACAGCGGAAATGGATTGATGATCGCGACGCCCATGCCTTCCTTGGCAAGATCGGCGGCGGCAAAGGAGGTCGACACCTCGGCCACCACCCGCACACGCGCCTTGGCCTGATGCAGCAGGCGTTCAAGCTGGCCGCGCCTTGCGTGGCGGTGGGTCAGGGCGACGATTTCGAACCCGTGCAGATCGGCGGGGGTCACGGCGGCCTGCCCGGCCAACGGATGATCATGCGCCATCACGCAAACCGCCTGGCTGATCCGATAGGGAATAAGCTTGATCCCGGCCCGGGTGGATTCCACCCCCGACACGCCCAGATCGAACCGGTCTTCAAGGATGCCGCGCAACACCTCGTCGGATGTGTTGACCTCGAGGCTGACGAAGAAATTCGGATTGGCGCGCAGAAAGCTGCTGATCTGCGAAACCATGAACCGGTGCGCATAGGTCGGCGGGGCGATCAGCCGCAAGGTTTCCTGCACCGGTTCCGCCGGGCCGTCGATCCGGTTCAGCGCGTCGAACAACGGGTCAAGCCGGCGGTTCAGCCGGACCGCTTCCTGGGTTGGGCGCAACCGGCCGCTTTCGCGTTCGAACAGGGTGGTGCCCAGCCGGTTCTCCAGATTGGCAACGGCCCGGCTGATGGCCGATTGCGACAGGTCCAACTGATGCGCCGCCGCCGTGGTGGTCCCGGCCTGCATCAGCGCGCGCAGCGCCTGATATTCCGACAGCGAATGCCAGTTCCTGGGTTTGCTCATCGCGCCATGCTGTGAAATCTTCCGACTAGCTCTATGCGTAAAACTCATAACATTTTCGTTGCCCTATGCAAATCACTGTCGCTAGGCTGGTCGGGTTGCAACCTCGGGGGGCATGGCAGCCGATGACATCGAAATCACCGCTGGTTTTTGACGGCCATAACGATGCTCTGCTTAAACTCTATCGCGCCGGCGGTGTGTCCGCCGCGGCCGGTTTCGTGCAGGGCTGCGCCGGCGCGATTGATGTGCCGCGCGCCGCTGCGGGCGGATTCGGGGGCGGGTTTTTCGCGGTCTACGTCCCCTCGCCCATAGATCTCGCGCATAAATTCGAGGAAATGACCAAGGCCAGCTATGATCTGCCGCTGCCCGAAACGATCGACTGCGATGACGCGATGCCGGTGGTGATGGCACAGGCCGCGATCCTGTTCGATCTTGAACGGCGCGGCGCGCTGAAGGTCTGCCGCAACGCCGCCGACATCCGCAACGCCATGGCCGACGGGATCATGGCGGCGATCTTTCACATCGAAGGCGCCGAGGCGATTGACGCCGACCTGCACAGCCTGGACGTGCTGTACCAGGCCGGATTGCGCTCGATCGGGCCGGTCTGGAGCCGCCCGACGATATTCGGCCACGGCGTTCCGTTCCGCTTTCCGGCATCGCCCGACATCGGCCCGGGTCTGAGCGATCATGGACTTCGGCTGGTCAAACGTTGTAATGCACTTGGGATCATGCTGGATCTGTCACATCTGAACGAGGCCGGATTCTGGGATGTGGCGCGCCATTCCGACAAGCCGCTGGTGGCCACCCATTCGAACGCGCACGCGATCTGCAGGCATTCGCGCAACCTGACCGATGACCAGTTGCGCGCCATCGCCGAAAGCGACGGCATGGTGGGATTGAACTTTGCGGTGGCTTTTCTGCGAGAAGACGGCAGGATGCTTGATGATGTTCCGCTGGACCAGATGCTGCACCACCTCGATCATCTGATCGGGATACTGGGCGAAGACCGGGTCGGGCTTGGTTCCGATTACGATGGGGCAGTTGTACCGCAAGCGTTGACCGAGGTCAGCGACTTGCCGAAACTGAGACAGGCTATGACAAAGCACGGGTATGGTGAACCGCTCATCAGGAAACTGTGCCACGCCAACTGGCTGCGGGTGCTGGAAGCGACCTGGGGGTCGTGACCGGGACGCGCAACGAATGATACGACAAACGCAACAGGAGAGGTAAAACCAATGAACGCATTGAACAGATTGCTGACCAGCGCCGCGCTGGGGCTGGCGGTCGCCGTTACGGCGGTTCCGGCCAGCTTTGCCGAAACACCGGCCAACATGCTGGTGATCGCCAACCGGATCGACGACATCACCACGCTTGACCCCGCGCAAAGCTTTGAATTCGCAGGCTCGGACGTGATCCGTAACGTCTATGGCAAGCTGGTCAACTTTGACCCGCTGAACCTGGATGCGGGCTATCAGCCCGACCTGGCCGAAAGCTGGACCGTCAGCGAGGACGGCAAGTCGATCACCTTCACCATGCGCGAGGGTGTCAAGTTCCATTCGGGCAACCCGGTGACGGCACAGGATGCCGAATTCTCGCTGCGCCGCGCGGTGATCCTGAACAAGACACCGTCGTTCATCCTGACCCAGTTCGGCTTTACCGCCGAAAATGTGGCCGACACCATCAAGGCCGACGGCAACACGCTGACCATCACCACCGACAAGCGCTATGCAACATCCTTTGTGCTGAACTGCCTGACCGCGACAATCGGCGGGATCGTCGACATGAAAACGGTGATGGAGCATGACGCCGACGGCGACCTGGGCAACGCATGGCTTGCCACCAACACCGCCGGTTCGGGCGCCTATTCCGTGCAAAGCTGGAAGCCGAACGAAAGCGTGACACTGGTCAGCAACCCCGATTTCTACCTCGGCGCCCCGGCGATGGAGCGTGTCATCGTGCGTCACGTCCAGGAAAGCGCCACCCAGCGCCTGATGCTGGAGCGTAACGACATCGACGTCGCCCGCAACCTGAACCCAGAGGACATCGCAGGCGTGCAGACTGCCGAAGGAGTCAAGATCGAGGAAGAGCTCAAGGGTCGGCTGATGTATGTCTCGCTGAACCAGAAGCATCCCGAACTGTCCAAGCCCGAAGTACGCCAGGCCATCAAGTATCTGGTCGACTACGCGGGCATGCGCGACAGCTTCCTGAAGGGGCAGTACACCATCCACCAGAACTTTCTGCCCGCCACCTATCTTGGCGCCTCTGACGAAAACCCGTTCAGCCTGAACATCGAGAAGGCCAAGGAACTGCTGGCGTCTGCCAATGTCGGCCCGTTCGAGATCGAGGCTGGTGTGCGCGAAGCGCAGGACCGCATCGAGATCGCACAGAGCCTGCAGAACACTTTCGCGCAGGCCGGTATCACGCTGAACATCAGCGTCGGCACGGCCAAGGCCATTCTGGCTCGTTACCGTGCCCGCGATCTGGATGTCTATATCGGCGCCTGGGGGCCGGACTATCCCGATCCGCACACCAATGCCGGCACCTTTGCCTATAACCCGGACAACAGCGACGAGGCCGGCGCCACCGGTCTGCTGGCCTGGCGCAATGCCTGGGACGCGGGCGGACTGACCGAAAAGGTCGATGCCGCCGTGATCGAGAACGATCGTGACGTGCGTGCCAAGATGTATCTCGACATCCAGGCCGAGTTCCGCGAAATCTCGCCTTTCGCGATCCTGTTCCAGCAGATCGAGCAATCGGCCCTGCGCGACAATGTCACGAACTTCTCGACCGGGCAGGCCATTACCTCTGCGTCCTACTGGCAGATCACCAAGTAGATGGCCCTGAGCGAAAACCAGACCGAGAGGCGCCCCAGGGCGCCTCTTGCGCCTTGGCTGAAAAGCATACTCGTTACGCTGAGTTCGATTGCCGTGACCATGCTGGGGCTGTTGCTGATCACCTTCATCATCGGCCGCGTGATGCCGATCGACCCTGTTCTGTCGATCGCGGGCGAACGCGCGTCCAAGGAAGTCTACGAACAGGTCTACTACGAACTCGGTCTCGACAAGCCGGTCATCGTTCAGTTCTTCTATTACCTGTCGGACGTCGTGCGCGGCGATTTCGGCATGTCGCTGCTGAATGCGCGCCCCGTGTCCGAAGACATCAGGCGCGTGTTTCCGGCAACGCTGGAACTGGCGACGCTGGGCGTCATCATGGGCATCGTGTTGGGCGTGCCGCTGGGTGTCGTCGCCGCCGTGCGCCGGGGCAGCTGGATCGACCAGCTCGCCCGTGTCGTCGCCCTTGTTGGCTATTCCATGCCGATCTTCTGGCTGGGCCTGATGGGCCTTCTGGTGTTTTACGGCATTCTCGGCTGGGTCGGCGGTCCCGGTCGGCTGGGGATATTCTTTGAGGATATCGTTCCGACCCGCACCGGTATGATCCTGCTCGACAGCGCGCTTGCCGGCGAGTGGGCGGTGTTTCGCGACGCGTTCAGCCATATTGTGCTGCCCGCCTCGCTGCTGGGCTACTATTCGCTGGCCTACATCAGCCGGATGACCCGCAGCTTCATGCTGGAACAGATGAGCGCCGAATACGTCACCACCGCCCGCGTCAAGGGCATGTCGGAACGTGCCGTGATCTGGGGTCACGCGTTCAGGAACATCCGGGTGCAGCTGATCACCGTCATCGCGCTGAGCTACGCCAACCTGCTGGAAGGGTCGGTGCTGACCGAGATCATCTTCAGCTGGCCGGGCATCGGCAGCTACATCACCACCGCGCTGCTGAGTGCCGACATGAATGCGGTTCTGGGCGGCACCGTGGTGGTCGGTCTGATCTTCATCTGTCTCAACATCTTTTCCGACCTGCTGTA
This sequence comes from Rhodobacter sp., assembly GCA_022340385.1. Taxonomy (GTDB): domain Bacteria; phylum Pseudomonadota; class Alphaproteobacteria; order Rhodobacterales; family Rhodobacteraceae; genus CALGTJ01. The sequence goes on along the minus strand of JAJDOB010000154.1, from coordinate 5,270 downwards.
CCGGGTCTTCGATCCGAGGGCGAAATGAGCGACGCGACAACCTGGCGGGCATGGCTGCTGACCGACGCGCCCACCTCGCGCCGCCACGCGCGGCTGGCGAGCTTCTACAAGGGCTGGCTGTCGTTGCGCGGCAATACGATGGCCATGGTGGGCCTGGGCATCCTGGTCGGCCTGCTGCTGATGGCGCTGTTCGCACCCTATCTTGCGCCGCATGACTGGAAAGCGCAGGATCTTGGCAACCGCCTGCAGCCGCTGGGCTCGCCCGGGCATGTTCTGGGCACCGACAGTCTGGGCCGCGACATCCTCAGCCGCCTGATCTATGGCAGCCGGATCACACTGTATATCGTGACGCTGGTGGCGCTGATCGCCCCGGTCGCCGGGCTGCTGGTGGGCACCATCGCGGGCTATGTCGGCGGCTGGGCCGACGTGGTCCTGATGCGCATCACCGATATCTTCCTGGCCTTCCCGCGCCTTGTGCTGGCGCTGGCCTTTGTCGCCGCCCTGGGGGCGGGTATCGAGAACGCGGTGCTGGCGATCTCGCTGACCGCCTGGCCGCCCTACGCCCGCATGGCGCGGGCCGAGACGCTGACGATCCGCGCCTCGGACTATATCAGCGCCATCCGGCTGCAGGGCGCCGGGCCGATCCGGATCATCACCCGGCATATCTGGCCGCTGTGCATTTCCTCGCTGATCGTGCGGGTGACGCTGGATATGGCGGGCATCATCCTGGCCGCCGCCGGGCTTGGATTCCTTGGCCTCGGCGCGCAGCCGCCCAGCCCGGAATGGGGCGCGATGATATCGGAAGGCCGCCGATTCATCCTCGATCACTGGTGGGTCGCCACCGTGCCGGGGCTGGCGATCTTTACCGTGTCGCTGGCCTTCAACCTGCTGGGCGACGGGTTGCGCGACGTGCTGGACCCCAAGGACGGGGGCATCGAATGACCCTGCTGGATGTACAGAACCTGTGGGTGAAATTCCCCACCCGGCAGGGCATCTTCGATGCGGTGCGCGGCGTGTCGTTCACCCTGGGCAAGGAACGTCTTGGCATCGTCGGCGAAAGCGGGTCGGGCAAGTCGATGACCGGGCGCGCCATATTGCGCCTGATCCGCCCGCCCGGAATCGTCGAGGCGGATTACATCAGGCTGGAAGGCACCAACCTGCTGGACCTGACCGAGAAACAGATGCGCGCGGTGCGTGGCCAGCGGATTTCGATGGTGATGCAGGATCCGAAGTTTTCGCTGAACCCGGTCATGCGGATCGGCGATCAGATCATGGAGGCCTATCTGCTGCACAACCGGGCCGGGCGCGCCGATGCACGCAAGAAGTCGCTGGAAATGCTGGAAGCGGTGTCGATCCGCGACGCGGAACGGGTGATGCGCGCCTACCCGCATGAAATGTCGGGCGGCATGGGCCAGCGTATCATGATCGCGATGATGCTGATCCCCGACCCCAAGATCCTGATCGCGGACGAACCGACCTCGGCCCTGGATGTCTCGGTGCAGCGGCAGGTGCTGGACATCATGGACGCGCTGGTCAAGGAACGCGGCATGGGGCTGATCTTCATCAGTCACGACCTGAACCTGGTGGCAGAGTTCTGCGACCGGGTGCTTATCATGTACGCCGGGCGCATCGTCGAGGTCTGCGACGCCGACAGGCTGCATGACGCAAAGCACCCCTACACGCGCGGGCTGCTGAATTCGCTGCCGCGTCTGGATCATCCGCGCGACCGGCTGGAGGTTCTGCAACGCGATCCCGCATGGTCGGACGCGCCCAGCGTCGGAACGCAGGAATGAGCATGATCGACATTCAGAACCTCGATGTCTGGTTCGGCGACGGGCACGACCGGGTCGATGCGGTGCGCCGGGCAACTTTCGCGGTGAATGCCGGCGAAAGCTTTGGGCTGGTCGGCGAAAGCGGTTCCGGGAAATCGACGATTCTCCGGGCCATCACCGGGTTGGCGCCGACATGGTCGGGGCGCATCGAGATCGACGGGCAGATCCTGCACGGCAAGTCCCGCGACCGCACCTTCTACAAGAACGTGCAGATGGTGTTCCAGGATCCCTATGCCTCTTTGCATCCGCGCCATTCGGTCGATCAGGTGCTGGGCGAAACCCTGAGCCTGCACGGCTTTCGCGATATCGACACGCGGGTCGTGAAACTGCTGGACGATGTCGGGCTGGGCACCCGGTTCCGGTTTCGCTATCCGCATCAGCTTTCGGGTGGCCAGCGCCAGCGGGTGGCGATCGCGCGCGCGCTGGCGGGCGAACCTGACATACTGCTGCTGGACGAACCGACCTCTGCGCTGGATGTCTCGGTACAGGCCGAAATCCTGAACCTGCTGTGCGATATCCGCGATCAGCGCAAGCTGACCTATCTGATGGTCAGCCACGATCTGCCGGTGGTCGGGCATATGTGCACACGCCTTGCGGTGATGAAAGACGGCGAGATCGTCGAAGTCATGGATGTCGCGCAGCTGCGCCAGATGAAGGCCAGCCACCCCTATTCGCAATCGCTGCTGGACGCATCTGTCGCGCAGTAAGCGAAGACCGGGGCGCAGTCCGCGCGGGCCACAACAATCAATCCTTTCCCTGCGCGCGTGAATCGTGAAACTGTGGCGCTGCCCCCTGCGCGCCTGTGCGCGGGCCACGGCGACAGATTCAAGCGCGAACAGGACAGCGGCATGGCAGTGGAAAAAGTCGATACGCTTATCGTCGGCGGCGGTCAGGCCGGGCTGGCGATGAGCGAGCATCTGACCAACAGCGCCGTGCCCCACCTGATTCTGGAACGCAGCCGGATCGCCGAGCGCTGGCGTTCGGCAAGGTGGGATTCCCTGGTCGCCAACGGCCCGGCCTGGCACGACCGGTTCCCCGGGCTGGAATTCAACGTGTCCGGTCCCGATGACTTTGCCCCCAAAGAGGAAGTCGCCGACTATTTCGTCGCCTACGCGAAACACATCGCCGCCCCGATCCGCTGTGGCGTCGAGGTAAGCGAGGTGACGAAAATCGAGGGCGCGGCCGGATTTCGCGTGCGCACCTCGGACGGCATCATCGAAGCCACCCGCATGGTCGCCGCAACCGGGCCGTTTCAGCGCCCGGTGATCCCGTCGCTGGTACCCGGGAACGCCAGCCTGTTGCAGATACATTCCAACGCCTATCGCAACCCCGGGCAACTGCCGGATGGCGCGGTTCTGGTCGTCGGCGCGGGATCGTCCGGCGTGCAGATCGCTGACGAGCTTTTGTGCGCCGGGCGGCGGGTCTACCTGTCGGTCGGCCCGCATGACCGCCCGCCCCGCGCCTATCGCGGGCGCGATTTCGTCTGGTGGCTGGGGGTGCTGGGCAAATGGGACGCCGCCGCGCCGCCCGCAGGCGCCGAGCATGTGACCATATCCGTCAGCGGCGCCAATGGTGGCCAGACGATTGACTTTCGCGACCTTGCCGCACGCGGAATGATGCTGCTCGGCAGGACGGAATCCCATGACCGGGGCGTGCTGCAATTTGCGCCCGACCTTGCAGAGAATATCGCCGCTGGCGACGCCAACTACCTGTCGGTGCTGCGCGAGGCCGACGCTTATATCGCCCGCAATGGTCTGGACCTGCCGCCGGAACCCCGGGCGCACCTGATCCGCGCGGACCCGGACTGCATGACAAATCCGGTGCGATCGCTCGATCTTGCCGGGGCCGGCGTTGCCGCGATCATCTGGGCCACAGGCTACACCACCGATTATGGCTGGCTGAAGCTCGATGTCTTCGACGCCAATGGCAAGCCCAGGCATCAGCGCGGCGTGTCGCCCGAGCCCGGCATCTATTTCCTGGGATTGCCCTGGCAGTCGCGCCGTGGGTCATCGTTCATCTGGGGCGTCTGGCACGATGCGAAATTCCTGGCCGATCACATCGCCATTCAGCGCAGCTATCTGGCGTTTCGACCAACCGGAACCGTCGACCCGCCGCAAGAAACATGACAAGAATACAGGGACGGTTTAGAAAGGCGCGCCATGGCCAAAGATCACGTCGACCCGGTTGCAGACCTGCGTGAAAGCACCGCCCGCCCGTTCGAACAGGCGCGCGCGATGCCACCCAGCGTCTACACAACCGACGAATTCGCGGCGCAGGAGCTGCGCCATATCTTTGCCAGGGACTGGTACTGCGTCGGGCGTGCCGATGCGCTGGCGCGCCCGGGCGACTACACCACCGCCGAACTGGCCGGTCAGCCGGTTGCGGTGATCCGGGGCCAGAACGGCGATCTGCGGGCGTTTTCCAATGTCTGCCTGCACCGGATGTCGACGCTGCTGCATGGACGCGGCAATACCCGCGCGATCGTCTGCCCCTACCACGCCTGGACCTATAACCTCGATGGTTCGCTGCGCGGCGCCCCGGCGATGGCGCGCAATCAGGCGTTCTGCAAGGATCAGTACCGGCTACCGAAACTGCGCTGCCAGGAATGGCTGGGCTGGGTCTTCATCTCGCTGAATGACGACGCGCCGGATGTCGCCGGCCAGTTGCAACCGGTCGAAGACCTGATCGCCGGCTACGACATGACCAACTATACCGAAACCTTCTACGAGGAACATGTCTGGGACACCAACTGGAAGGTGCTGGCCGAGAATTTCATGGAAAGCTATCACCTGCCGGTCTGCCACGCCGGCACCATCGGCGGGCTGTCGAGGCTGGACGACATGGTATGCCCGCCCGGCCTGCCCGCCTTCAACTATCACACCATCCTCAAGGACGATTCGCTGCGCATCGCGATGGCGCATCCCGCCAATGACCGGCTGAGCGGTGACATGCGGCGCACGACCTTCCTGCTGGCGATCTATCCCAGCCTGCTGATCACGCTGACACCCGGCTATTTCTGGTATCTCAGCCTGCACCCCCGGGGCCCGGGACAGGTGCATATCCGCTTTGGCGGCGGCATGTCGGATGACTATGCCGGGGACGCCGACGCGCAGGAGAATTTCGTGGCGCTGAAGACCCTGCTGGACGAGGTCAATGTCGAGGATCGCGGCTGCACCGAGAAAGTGTATAACGGCCTGTGTTCACAGCGCGCCGCGCCCGGCCATCTAAGCCACCTTGAACGGCCCAACTACGATTTTGCGCAATATCTGATGGCACGGATCGGGGCGGGGCAAGGCTGATGCAGGTGCCGCCGGACCCTGAGCTGCGCGACAGTTTCATCGGCGCGATGAGCCATGCGGCGGCCACCGTCAACATCATCACCACCGATGGCGCGGCAGGGCGCGCCGGTGTGACCGTGTCGGCGATGTCGTCGGTTTC
>JAJDOB010000153.1 GCA_022340385.1 Rhodobacter sp. | reverse complement strand
TTCACAATGAAAGGACGCCGCTCTAGCAGGTATAGTTCAGCGCCAGCCGCCCGCCGTCGACATAGATCGTCTCGCCGGTGATATAGCTGGCTTTCGGGCTGGCCAGAAACGCCACCACATCGCCGATTTCGCGGGCGTTGCCGATGCGTTTGAGCGGGGTGCGCGACAACACGGTATTCATCGCCTCGGGGTTGGCGTTCACCCCCGCCAGCATCGCCGTGTCGATGGATCCGGGCCCGATGGCGTTGACACGGATGTTGTGCGGCGCCAGCGCCAGCGCCGTCGCCTTGGTCAGCTGCATCACACCGCCCTTGGATGCGCAGTAAGACACGATGGCCGGAATCGAGACGACGGCGTTGATCGACGACATGTTGACGATCGCGCCCGCGATTCCATGCGCCACCATGGATTTCGCGGCGCGCTGCGTGGCCAGAAACGTGCCGGTCAGGTTGATGTCGATGACCCTTTGGAAGTCCGCCAGCGGGGTGTCCAGAAAATCGCTTGAAACGGCGATGCCGGCGCAGTTGACCAGCGTTGTCAGCGGGCCATGTTCGGCTTCGATCCTGTCGAACAGTGCGGCAATCTGGACCGGATCGCCCATGTCGCAGGCAATGCCGACGGTATCGCCGCCAAGCTCTGCCGCTGCCGCCTGCACCGCGTCGGCGTCGATATCGGCCAGGATCAGCTGGGCGCCGTCCTCGGCCAGCGCCTGCGCCGAGGCGAAACCGATGCCGCGCGCGCCCCCGGTGACCAGAGCAATGGGTTTGGCGGACATGGGCAGACTCCTTTTTGTGGACCTTTGCAGGGATTGCGGCCAGACATAGCGGGCGATCTGCCGCCGCGCCAGTGGCGCGGTGCGGGGGTCGATTGTTTCGCGCGTCAATGGCAGACTGACCTGATGACGGATGACCCGATCACATATATCCAGCGGACCCGCGCCTATTACCTGGCGCTGGGATATGACACGCCCTATCAATGGGCGCAGTTCGACGAGGTGCCATTCGCGCCGCTGTCCAAACCCCTGGCGCAAGCGCGGGTGGCCATCGTCACCACCGCCGCGCCCTATCAGCCCGACAAGGGCGATCAGGGGCCGGGTGCTGCGTATAATGCGGCGGCCAAGTTCTATCGGGTCTATTCCGGCGACACGTCGGTCATGCCCGACCTGCGGATCTCGCATGTCGCGATTGACCGCGATCATACAAGCGCCGCCGATATCGGCAGCTACTTTCCACTGGCCGCATTGCAGCGCGCCGCCCGTGCCGGGCGGATCGGCGCGCTTTCGCCCCGGTTTCATGGCCTGCCGACCAACCGGTCGCAGGCGCACACACTGGAAACCGACCTGCCCGACCTGCTGCACCGCTGTGTCGCGGATGCCATCGACGCGGCGGTGCTGGTGCCCAACTGCCCGGTCTGCCATCAATCGGTCAGCCTTGCCGCGCGCGCGCTCGAGGCGGCGGGCATCGCCACGGTCGTGATGGGCTGCGCGCTGGATATCGTCGAGCATGTCGGCGTGCCCCGCCTGGTGTTCAGCGACTTTCCCCTGGGCAACAGCGCCGGGCGCCCGGGCGACGTGGCGTCGCAGGATCACACCCTGTCGCTGGCGCTTGACCTGCTGGAGCGGGCGAAGGCGCCGCGCAGCACGATCCGGTCCGATCTGAGATGGCCCGGCCCGCCGGGGTGGAAGAACAGCTATTCCAATCCAGACCTGCTGACACCGGATGAACTGGCGCGCCGCCGCGCGGCGTTCGATGCCGGAAAATCGGTGGCGCGCGACCTGCGCAAGGCGCCCTAGCCGCGCTTGCCGATTGCGCCGTCCAGCCAGGGATCGGCCCTGTCCGACAATGTCCGGTGCAGATCCAGAACCGCTGTGCGACAGGCCTCTCCGCGCCAGTTTTCCGGCAGAACCTCTGGCGGCACGTCGGCATGGCGCAGCAGCAGGCGGCGCCATTGGTGAATCAGGATGATGCGCAGCGCGGCGGCGTCGGCGCCGGGCAGATCCGCGATGGCGGGCAGGCTGCGCTGGCACGTCAGCAGGGTCGATTCAAGGCGGACATAGTCCCGTTGCAGCGCGTCGGGGCCCAGTTCGGCACGGGTCCAGCGCGGCGCATCGCGCAACATCCCCGTCACCGTCAGAACCTGCCGCGGGGCGTCCCCTGCCTGTGCCGGACCAAGGTAAGCCCCGGACGCGACCGGCAGGAACCCAAGGTCGCGCATCCCCTGATCCAGCGCCGCGCGGTCCTGCTCGGTTCCCGGCGGCAGCAGTGCCAGCCGCCATGGCCCGTGCAGTTTCGGCGCATCGGCATAGATCCGGCGCGAGGCGGGCAGAAACTCGCGTCGCCCGCGCTCGGACAGGCGGTAAAAGCTGTTGCGCCCGGATTTCGCCCTTGTGATCCAGCCGTCCTTGGCCAGCCGGAACAGCGCCACGCGCAACGCCTCTGGTTTGATGTTCAGCCGCGCGGTCAATGCCGACAGGGCACTGGCGGAAACCGTGCCGCCGCGCGGCATCACCGCATCGCCGAAAATCGTGATGATCACCGACCAGACGCGCAGATCGCCCAGGGTGGTAAGCCGTGCGATCAGATCGTCGGAAGTTGCTGAAATCTCGCGTGTCATGAGGGGGTTATAGACATGCCTGCCCATTCGCGCCACAGATGTCGGTGAAGTCGAACGCTGTCAAAGAGGTCGCCGCGATGCGCAATCCAACCCCACAGGCCCGGGCCGCCGCCACGCAGGTGGCCGATACATTCGCGCCCTGGGTGGCGGAACTGGGGCTGGTGCTGACCGAAACCGGGGCGGCGCAGTCGCGGCTGGACCTGCCCGCGACCCCGGCGCTGCAACTGCGGGGCGGGCCGGGCGCGGGCGTCACCTGCGGGCAGGCAATCGCGGCGGTGGCCGATACCGCCTGCGTCCTGGCGCTGACCGGCGCCAACGGGCGGTTCCGCAACTGCACCACGACCGATATGTCGGTCCGCTTCATCCGGCCGCTGGTCGGCGACGCCGAGGTCACCGTCGATCTGGAAAGCAACGGGCGCAAGCTGGCGGTGTGCCGGGTGACGCTGCGCAGCGCCGGCAGCACCAAGACCGCGGCGCTGGCGACGGCGACCTTCCTGTATCTCGAGGACTGACGCGAAAAGCACCAGCGCCCCCCCGGGCTAGCGCCGGTTCAGCGTGATCAGCGCCAGCGCCAGCGCCCCGATCCCGCACAGGGCAATCGCCGCCACCATCGGGGCCGCGTTGCCGTCAAAGAACGGGGCCGCGGCGACGATCAGCGCGCCGCCGGTCAGCATCTGCAACGTGCCGCCCAGCGACGAGGCCAGCCCGGCGATCTCTCCGTGATCGTCCAGCGCCATGACCATCGTCGTGGGAATGACCAGCCCCAGCCCGGCATTGCCGATGAACAGCCCGCCGACCAGCAGCGGCAGCGTGATGTCGATGCTGAATGTCAACGCCGCAAGGCACAGGGTCGCGACCGCGAAGATGGCGGTGCCCGCCAGCACGACGCGCGACAGGCCGAACCGTTCGGCCAGTGGCCCGGCGGCCTGTGACGCGCCGAAGAACCCGATGGCGTTGATTGCGAAAGCCAGCGAAAACTGCGTCGGCGTCAGGCCGAACTGGCCGGTGTAAACGAAGGGCGCCGAGGCGATGAAGATAAAGAAACTGCCCATGCCAAGCGCGCCGACAAAGGTCAGCCCGATGAATTTCGCGTCGCTCAGCAGTATGGCCGCGCCGCGCCGCAGCGCACGCAGGTTGACCGGCGTGCGATGTTCCACCGCCAGCGTTTCGGGCAGGGCCGTGGCTGTCAGGGTCAGGCTTGCCAACGCCGTCACGCACAGGACGCCGAAGATCGCGCGCCAGCCCGCGACGGCGATCACCGCGCTGCCGGCCAGCGGCGCCAGCATCGGCGAAATCGAAATCACCAGCATGATAAGCGCCATCAGCCGGGTCGCCTCTGCCCCGGTGTGGCGGTCGCGGATGATGGCGCGCGGCACCACCATCACCGCCGCCCCGCCCAGGCCCTGCAGGAACCGCCAGGCGATCAGGCCCTCCAGCGTCCCGGTCAGCGCGGCCCCGGCAGAGCCGACAAGAAACACCGCGACGCCGAAATAGATCGGCGGCTTGCGCCCCGACGCATCGGCCCAGGGGCCATAGACCAGCTGTGCAATGCCGAAAGCGGCAAAATAGCTGGTGATCGTGGCCTGGATTGCGGCCTCGCTGCTGGCCAGATCCCGCGCGATTTCGGGCATCGCGGGCAGGTACATGTCGATGGCGAACGGGCCGATCATCGACAACAGCGCCAGAATGACGGCAAATCGCAAAAGGCCGGGTTGCATCGGTGTTCCCTTTCGGTGATCAGGCGTGGCGATCAGGATCCGCCCTTATCATTCCGCGCAATGCCGGGCCAAGCGTGAATCGCATCGCACTGGCGCTATGGCGCTGGCCGAACTGGCCCTACTGGTGACGCGCCGGTCTGCGTAGTAAGACAACATGCAGAGTCGGGGGGCCAAAGCCGCCTCGACCAGGTTATTCCAAGGGAGAGACAGCAATGAAGATGACCACCGAAGAGGCGTTTGTCAAAACACTGCAAATGCATGGAATCGAACATGCTTTCGGCATCATCGGTTCCGCCTTCATGCCGATTTCCGACAATTTCCCGGCGGCGGGCATCACCTTCTGGGACTGCGCGCATGAAGGGTCCGGGGGCATGATGGCCGACGGCTATACCCGCGCCACCGGCAAGATGTCGATGATGATCGCGCAGAATGGCCCCGGGATCACCAATTTCGTCACCGCCGTGAAAACCGCCTACTGGAACCACACACCGTTGCTGCTGGTCACGCCGCAGGCCGCCAACAAGACCATCGGTCAGGGCGGCTTTCAGGAAATGGAACAGATGAACCTGTTCGCCGACTGCGTCGCCTATCAGGAAGAAGTGCGTGACGCGTCGCGCGTGGCCGAGGTGCTGAACCGGGTGATCCTGAACGCCAAGCGCGCCTCTGCGCCGGCGCAGATCAACATGCCGCGCGATTACTGGACCCAGGTGATCGACATCGACCTGCCCGCCATTGTCGAGTTCGAGCGTCCCGCCGGCGGCGAGGCGGCCCTGCAAGAGGCGGCAGAGCTTTTGTCGAACGCCGCGTTCCCGGTCATCCTGAACGGCGCGGGCGTGGTGCTGGCAGGCGCGATCCCGGCGTCGATGGCGCTGGCAGAGGCACTGGATGCGCCGGTTTGCTGCGGCTATCAGCATAACGATGCCTTCCCCGGCTCGCACCCGCTGTTCGCCGGGCCGCTGGGCTATAACGGCAGCAAGGCGGGCATGGAACTGATCAGCAAGGCCGATGTCGTGCTGTGCCTTGGCACCCGGCTGAACCCGTTCAGCACGCTGCCTGGCTATGGCATGGATTACTGGCCCAAGCAGGCCAGGATCATTCAGGTCGACATCAACCCCGACCGCATCGGCCTGACCAAGAAAGTCTCGGTCGGCATCATCGGCGACGCCAGGAAGGTCGCAACCTCGCTGCTGGAAAAGCTGGGCGCGGGTGCGGGCGACACGGGGCGCGCCGATCGCAAGGCGGCGATCGCGCAGACCAAATCGGCCTGGGCGCAGCAATTGTCGTCGATGGACCACGAGGATGACGATCCCGGCACCACCTGGAACCAGCGCGCGCGCGCCGACAAACCCGAATGGATGAGCCCGCGCATGGCGTGGCGCGCCATCCAGTCGGCGCTGCCGAAAGAGGCGATCATCAGCTCCGATATCGGCAACAACTGCGCCATCGGCAACGCCTATCCGACGTTCGAGGCGGGGCGCAAATACCTGGCCCCGGGCCTGTTCGGCCCCTGTGGCTATGGCCTGCCCGCCGTGATCGGCGCCAAGATCGGCTGCCCGGATACGCCGGTGGTCGGCTTTTCCGGCGACGGTGCATTCGGCATCGCGGTGACCGAACTGACCGCAATCGGGCGCAAGGAATGGCCGGCCGTCACCCAGATCGTGTTCCGCAACTACCAGTGGGGCGCGGAAAAGCGCAACTCGACGCTGTGGTATGACGACAATTTCGTCGGGACCGAACTGGACGAGGGCGTGTCCTATGCCGGAATCGCCAAGGCCTGCGGGCTGAAGGGCGTGGTGGCGCGCACAATGGACGAACTGACCGCGGCGCTGGATCAGGCGATCAAGGATCAGAAGGCCGGGATCACCACGCTGATCGAGGCGATGATCAACCAGGAACTGGGCGAACCGTTCCGGCGCGACGCGATGAAGAAACCGGTTGCCGTGGCCGGGATCAGCAAGGACGACATGCGTCCGCAAAAGGTCGGCTGACGCCGGTGCCAATCGAAATGGCGGCCCCTGCGGGGGCCGTCTGCCTTTCTGGAGAGATGTGATGCGCGCACCGTCGCCGTTCCTCAGCCGAATCGAGGCCGAATGCCCCCCGGAACTGCTGGAACGGGCGGCGGCGGCCGGGCGCGTGCGGGTCGCGATCGCGCGCGCCGGCGCGGCGCTGCCGATGCAGGCGGCGATGGCGGCGACGCACGCGGGCATCATGGAACCGGTCTTTACCGGCGAGCGCCGTGATATCGAGCGCGAGGCGGAAAAGCTGGGCTGGGATATCCGCCCCTTCCGGCTGATCGAGGCCGAAGGCGAAGCCGCGTCGGGGTTTGCCGCCGCGCAGGCCTGTGGCGCCGGCGAGGCCGATGTGCTGATGAAGGGGCAACTGCATACCGATGCCTTCCTGAAATCGGCGCTGAACCGCGAGGCCGGGCTGCGCACCGGCGAACGGCTGGTGCACACGTTCCACATCAGCCATGCCGACGGCGGACGCCCGATGCTGATTTCGGACGCGGCGGTGAATGTGGCCCCCGACATGGTGACGCGGCAGGCCTCGACCCATGCTGTCGTCGATATGCTGCGCGCGCTGGGCAACGACCATCCGCGCGTCGCCTTCCTGTCGGCGACCGAAAACCCGATCCCGTCGGTGCCCTCGGCAGTCGAGGCGCGCGCATTGGCGGAATGGGCCAAGGGCAATTTTCAGGATGCGTCGTTTTCCGGACCGCTGGCGCTGGATCTGATCCTGTCGCCGGACTCGGTCGAGGCCAAGGACATGGATCACGACCCGGTCGCGGGCCATGCGGATGCGATCATTGTGCCCGAAATCGTCTCTGGCAACGCGGTGTTCAAGGCGCTGGTCTACCTGTCGGGCGGCTGTGCCGGCGGGCTGGTGACGGGCGCAAAGGTGCCGATCCTGCTGACCAGCCGGTCGGATCCCGCCTCGGCCCGGCTGGCCAGCGCGGCACTGGCGGCGGTGATGGCGCAGGCGCGCGA
>JAJDOB010000121.1 GCA_022340385.1 Rhodobacter sp. | reverse complement strand
CCGCTTGTGGCCACCAGAGGGGGACCGGACCATGACCGACCATCATCGCGATGCCGGGTTTTTCACGCAAACGCTCGAACAGCGCGACGCCGAGGTGTTCGCCGCGATCCGGGGCGAGCTGGGCCGCCAGCGCGACGAGATCGAACTGATCGCGTCGGAAAACATCGTCAGCCGGGCAGTGATGCAGGCGCAGGGGTCGGTGATGACCAACAAATACGCCGAGGGCTCTCCGGGGCGGCGTTACTACGGCGGCTGTCAGTATGTCGACATGGCCGAGAATCTTGCGATCGAACGCGCCTGCAGGCTGTTCAACTGCGGCTTTGCCAACGTCCAGCCCAATTCCGGCAGCCAGGCCAACCAGGGCGTGTTTCAGGCGCTGATCCGTCCCGGCGACACCATCCTGGGCATGAGTCTCGATGCCGGCGGTCACCTGACCCACGGGGCCAAGCCGAACCAGTCGGGCAAGTGGTTCAACGCCATACAATACGGCGTGCGCGCCGACACGCTGGAACTGGACTATGATCAGGTCGAGTCGCTGGCAAAGGAACATGCACCAAAGCTGATCATCGCCGGCGGCAGCGCCATTCCGCGCCAGATCGATTTCGCCCGGATGCGCGCGATTGCCGACATGGTCGGCGCGTATCTGCATGTCGACATGGCGCATTTCGCCGGGCTGGTCGCGGCCGGCGAACATCCCAGCCCGTTTCCCCATGCCCATGTCGCCACCACGACAACCCACAAGACCCTGCGCGGGCCGCGTGGCGGCATGATCCTGACCAATGACGAAGACATCGCCAAAAAGGTGAACTCGGCAATATTCCCCGGCATCCAGGGCGGCCCGCTGATGCATGTGATCGCCGCCAAGGCGGTGGCCTTTGGCGAGGCGCTGGACCCCGGTTTCAAGACCTACCAGAAACAGGTGATCGCCAATGCGCGGGCGCTGTCGGATCAACTGATCAAGGGCGGGCTCGACATCGTCACCGGCGGCACCGACACCCATGTGCTGCTGGTCGATCTGCGCCCCAAGGGCGTCAAGGGCAACGCCACCGAAAAGGCGCTGGAGCGCGCGCATATCACCTGCAACAAGAACGGCATTCCGTTCGACACCGAAAAGCCGACGATCACCAGCGGCATCCGTCTGGGCAGCCCCGCCGGAACCACGCGCGGCTTTGGCGAACCGGAGTTTCGCCAGATCGCCGACTGGATCGTGCAGGTGGTCGACGGTTTGGCGTCGCATGGCGAGGATGGCAACAGCGCGGTCGAGGACCGGGTCAAGGACGCCGTGCAGGCGATGTGCGCAAAGTTCCCGATCTATCCGACGCTTTGACGCAGGACATCACAGGCCGGGCCCGCAGCACGCGCGAGATTGAAGACGCGCTGACCGGCTGGACGCGCCGCCATGTGCCGCGCTGGCTGGCGGAAACCTGTGTTATCGTGCTGAAACTCGGCTGGGCCAGCCTGTTCGCGGTGCTGATCCTGGCCGGGATCATTGTCTCGAAACTGGTCTGGTCGGATGCCTGGCCGATCTATCGCTATGACGCGCTGGTGATCTATGCGGTCGCAACGCAGGTTCTGTTCCTGGCCTTCCGGCTGGAAACCTGGGACGAGGCCAAGGTGATCCTGCTGTTTCACATCTCGGGCACGGTGATGGAATATTTCAAGGTCAGCGCCGGGTCCTGGGCCTATCCCGAGCCGGGATACCTGAAAGTGCTGAGCGTGCCGCTGTTCACCGGGTTCATGTATGCCTCTGTCGGGTCATTCATCGCCCGCGCGATCCGGCTGTTCGACATGCGGTTCGCGCCTTATCCGCCATTCTGGGCCAGCGTTCTGCTGGCGGTGGCAATCTACGTGAATTTCTTTGCGCATCACTTTCTGCCCGATATCCGCATCGTGCTGTTTGCCGGGACGGTCCTGCTGTTCGGGCGCACCCGCGTCTGGTTTCACATCGGCGCGAAAACCTATTGGGTTCCGATGGTTCTGGCCGCGGTGCTGACCGCCTTTGCGCTGTGGGTGGCGGAAAATGTCGGCACCCGGACCGGCACCTGGGCATACCCCGGACAGACCATGTTCGCGCTGGTGTCCTGGGGCAAGATGGGATCGTGGTATCTGCTGATCTTCGTCAGTTTCGTCACCGTGACACTGGTGTTCCGCGAGGCCCTGGTGACGCCCGAAAAGCCGGGCCTGGCCGCGCGTCAGCCCTGACAGGCCGCCTTGCTCAGACGTGTCCGGACCAGACCAGATAGGTGATGAACAGCCCCGCCACGATCAGCAGATTGGCGGCACTGACACCCAGAAGGCCCAGAATCCGCTCTTTGCGCCGCGCCGCAGGGTCGATCTGTTCCAGCCAGCTTTCACAGTGCTTGTAGGCCTTCTCCAGCGCGCCGGGGTCGGTCTGCATCATCAGCTTGGGATGGCCCAGCAGCCGTTCCGCCTGGGCCAGTTGCGCCGCCTCGCGCCGCACCCAGCGCGGCAGCAGGCGGCCGGCCCGGCGCAGCTTGGCCTCCAGCCCCTGCCCGCGCACGCCCAGCCGTTCCTCGATCAGGCTTGCGATGCGATTTGCGCGCATTTCGACGCTGTCCATTGTCATGTCGCCTTCCCCCCGGTTCACCCGGCCAAACTAGCGCTGCGCGGATGCTCTGGCCAGTGCCGATTTCGGCAGGTATCAGGGGGATATGCTGAACACTGTCCTCACCGGAACCGCCACCGACCGACCGCCCCTGCTGATCGCGCATGGCCTGTTCGGGTCGGCCCGAAACTGGGGCGTGATCGCAAAGCGGCTGTCTGACACGCGCCAGGTGATCAGCGTCGACATGCGCAATCACGGCGACAGCCCCTGGGACGACCGGCACCGCTATGCCGACATGGCGCAGGATCTGGCGGCGGTGATCGCGGCCCATGCGGGTCGCGCCGATGTGCTGGGCCATTCGATGGGCGGCAAGGCGGCGATGATGCTGGCACTGACGGATGCCCAGCGTGTGAACCGGCTTGTGGTCGCCGATATCGCGCCCACCGCCTATGGCCACAGCCAGTCGCATCTGATCGCGGCGATGCGGCGGGTCGATCCGGCACAGATCGAAAAGCGGTCCGACGCCGAGGCCATTCTGGCGAAAGATGTGCCAGAGCCGGGCGTGCGGGCCTTCCTGCTGCAATCGCTTGATGCAAGGGCCGGGCGCTGGCGGCTGAACTTCGATGTGCTCGAGGCCGAGATGCCCCATATCGTCGGCTGGCCCGAGGTTGACGCATCGACCGACATTCCCACGCTGTTCCTGACCGGGGCCGACAGCGATTATGTCAGCCGCGCCAGCCGTCCGGAAATCAAGCGCCTGTTTCCCGCCGCGCGCTTTGCCGGAATCCCCGGTGCCGGTCATTGGCTGCACGCTGAAAAACCGCGTGAATTCGAGGCCGCCGTGCGCGCCTTCCTGGACGCCTGACCCCCGTCAATCCGTAAACTTGCCTGCCAGCCGCTTGATATGCTTAGCTTCCAGAAAACCGGAAGGGAGGATGTGATGATCCGCATTTTGCTTTTGCTGGCGCTTGGGATGTCGCTTGGCGCGCAAGGCGCCGCAGCCCAGGGCAGCGTGTTCTGGAAGAAGGTCGGCGACTGGGAGATCTCGATTGACCCGACGATTCAAAGCGGCTGCTTCGCGGTGGCGTTCTGGAATGGCGGCGCCATTCTGCGGATCGGGCTGAACCCGCAGAAAGACAATTTCTACATGCTGATCGGCAATGACAAATGGGCCTCGCTGCAGCCCGATCGGGACTATGACATCGAAATCAAATTCGACAACCGCGCCGCATGGAACGTGTCGGCGCGCGGATTGCAGTTCAATCCGGGCGAACTGGTGTATCTTCACGCCGAAAGCACGAAATTCGATTTCATTGAAGA
>JAJDOB010000049.1 GCA_022340385.1 Rhodobacter sp. | reverse complement strand
CGCACCGCGACAGCATCATAATGCTTGCCGACCGGATTCTGGCGGACCGGCATATGGCAGAGGGGTTTTCGGGCCACAGTTTCGGTCCGCTTGCCGCCTATCTGAAGCTGCGGGTCGAGGATATGGGCGCGCGCGCCGGGCTGGCGCTGCTGGACAGCGTCGGTGCAGATGAACGTCGCCCGCCGCGTAACCTGCCCGAATTGCGGCTGATGTTCGCGATTGCGAAACTGGGGGTGGACGGCGGGCTTTCGGTGACGGGCGACACCCCGGCTGCCAGCCTCGCGGGCCATCCGTTCATGGTGCCGCGCCAGGTTGCACTGGCCGATGGCGGTGCCAGCTTTTTCCGGCTGCTGGCGGCAGTGCGCGCCGATCCGGGACTGGCCGAGGCATTCGACAAGTCCTACATCCAGGGTCAGTATGTTGCCGCGCTGCTGCTGGATCAAGGCGACGATTTCAAACTGGAATTCGCCAATCATGCCGAGGCGGCAGGCGAGCTTGCCCTGGCCGCCTTCGTGCTGGGCAGCCGCAGTGATCTGCGTGCCTACCATGATCTGCTGGACCGGCACGATGATGAGACGCTGTCGAAAATTGCCGGGCCAAGACAGATTGATGCCTATCTGATGACCCAGCGCCATCAGACCGGCCCGCAGCCGGTGGCAGGCGAAACCCGCGACAGGCGGCTTGAACGCGAACGCTCTTTCGATGTTCTGGGCGCGTCATACCGCATGGGCGGCATGGCATGGCTGTCGATCCTGATGAACATGACGGGCCAGACCGAACCGATCGCGGCGGCGGCGCGGGATTTCCGCAAGGCGCTCGACGCGGGCC
Source organism: Rhodobacter sp. (assembly GCA_022340385.1). Taxonomy (GTDB): domain Bacteria; phylum Pseudomonadota; class Alphaproteobacteria; order Rhodobacterales; family Rhodobacteraceae; genus CALGTJ01. The sequence goes on along the minus strand of JAJDOB010000049.1, from coordinate 8,688 downwards.
GGATCGATCCCGCGCGCGATCTGGATGAGGCCTGGCTGTATCTGCAAGACCTGCTGGCGGACGAGATGGGGGCCGATGCCCTGCCGGGCTGGCTGGCGGGGTTCGATTTGCGCAAGGACCTGCGCAACTATGGCGGGCGCGCCGGCGAGGTGCTGGACTGGATGCGCGCGGCGCGTGCGCTGGCGCCTTATGTCGATGGCGGCGCGAAACCCGATCGCCCGCCGCTGCTGTCGGCCGCGTTCGACTGGGACGGCTGGGTGCAGGTGGCAGACCTGCTGCGGGACCCGGCGCGCGGCGAACCTGACAGTGCAGACCAGCGCCAGATCGCGGTCGAGCTGCTGTATCGGCTGGATCGGGTCGGGGCGGCAATCGACATGGCCGCGGGAGTCATGCCGAACAACGCACGGTTGTGGATCTACCGCGACCTGATGCAGCGGCTGGACTGGCGGTGCGACGGGTTCAGCCTGTATCCGGGCGGCGAGTTGGTGATGGGCGGGCAGGTCGTCTATCGCTTCGACTGAATCGTGAACCCGCCGCAACGCCCCCCGCATCGTCCGGGCCGGGTTGCGGGCAAAAAAAAGGGCCGGGTCAAGCCCGGCCCAGTCCAACAGGGAGGTTAACGCGCTTGCGAGAGTTGCCTCATCGCGCGGCGTTGTGCCAGAATTAAGGGCAGCTTCGGTCCCGTTCAAGATCAAATAAAGGTTTACGATGCAACACGGCTATGCAGTTTCTGCATGGCTGACCGGAGAATCAGCTTTGTGCCTCTTCTTTTTGCCGTCTGCGAAAGGCGATGATCTCTTCCATCACGAAGTCGCGGAATGCGGCTATGCGTTTGGAATTCCTCAACTCCTCGGGGTAAGCCAGAAATACCGGCACCTCGTGGGATTCCACGTCCGGCAGCACGCGCATCAGTTCGGGGAAGTCTTCGGTCAGATAGTCGGGCAGCACCCCGATGCCCAGGTTGTTGCGCACAGTTTGCAACACTCCGTAATAGTTGTTCACGGTCAGCAGCGATTGCACGTCATGGGTGAGCAATTCCTGCACCAGGCTGGCACCCGCCGCGACCTGTGAACTGGAGGTGTTCTGGCAGATAAGCCGGTGGTCGGCGATGTCCGAAATCCGCTTTGGCGTGCCGTGCGCTTTCAGGTAATCGGTGGTCGCGTAAAGCCGCATGCGCACCGACATCAGGCGGCGGCGGATCAGGTCGGCCTGGCTGGGTTCCTTCATCCGGATTGCGACATCGGCCTCGCGCATGGGCAGATCCAGCACCCGCTCTTCCAGCATCAGGTCGATCTTCAGATCCGGGTATTTTTCGTAAAGCGCGGGCAGGCGCGGCGCCAGCCACAATGTGCCGAAACCGGTGGTCGTGGTCACGCGCAGCTCGCCGATCGCCTCTTCCTTGCTGTCGCGAATGCGCGCCTCTGCCGTGTCAAGGCGGCGGTACATCGAACTGGTGGCGTCGAACAGCAACTCTCCCTGTTCGGTCAGAATCAGTCCGCGCGCATGGCGGTGGAAAAGCGTCGCGTTCAGCGATTCTTCAAGCGCCCGAATCTGGCGCGAAACCGCCGATTGCGACAGATGCAGCGTCTCGCCGGCGTGGGTCAGAGACCCGGCATCGGCGACCGCGTGAAATATTCTTAGCTTGTCCCAGTCCATGATAGCGCAACCATTACCCGAATTAACCTGCTCTGGTACAGGCATTACCGGCGGGCTAGGCTGAAATGCAAACAGGGATGTGACATCGAATTGATTTTGTAGGTCAGGATTTTTGACCTATAATGATCGAAGCAGTTTGAAAAAGGGCAGATACCATGCGCCAGGATGTGACGCTTCACGACCGGTTCGATCTGGAAAAATCACCGGTGCTTATGAACGGCACCCAGGCACTGGTGCGGCTGATGCTGATGCAGAAGGCGCGTGACCGGGCGGCGGGGCTGAACACGGCCGGCTATGTCTCGGGGTATCGCGGTTCGCCGCTTGGATCGGTCGACATGACGATGGCGCGCGCCCACGATGTTCTCAGCGCCAGCGATATCCGGTTCCAGCTTGGGCTGAACGAGGATTTGGCGGCCACCGCGCTGTGGGGCACGCAACAGGCCGAACTGCGCGGCGAGGGCAAATTCGATGGCGTGTTCGGACTGTGGTACGGCAAGGGTCCGGGGATCGACCGCTCCGGCGACGTGATGCGGCACGCCAATTTTGCCGGCACCTCGGCGCATGGCGGCGTGCTGATGGCGATGGGCGACGACCATACCGGCGAATCCTCGACCACATTGCACCAGTCCGACTGGGCGATGGTGGATGCCTACATGCCGGTGCTGTCGCCCGCCGGCGTTCAGGAAATCCTCGACTACGGGCTTTACGGCTTTGCGCTAAGCCGGTTTTCCGGGCTGTGGGCCGGTCTGAAGCTGATGAAGGACACGGTCGAGGTGACAAGCGTCGTCGATGGCCGCCCCGACCGGATGTCTTTCGTTGTGCCCGAATTCCCGATGCCCGAAGGCGGGTTGAACATCCGCCTTGTCGACGACCGGATTCCGCAGGAATCGCGGATGATAGATCACAAGAGGTTCGCCGCCGAAGCCTTTGCGCGGGCGAATAAAATCGACCAGCGGGTCTGGGGCAAGGCGGGGGCAAAGATCGGGTTCGTCGCCGCCGGCAAGAACTGGCTCGACCTAGTGCATGCGATGGCCTTGCTGGGCATCGACGAGCCCGAGGCAGAGCGGCTGGGCCTGACCACATACAAGGTCGGGCAGGTCTGGCCGCTGGACATGGATTCGTTTCATGAATGGGCCGACGGGCTGGATCTGATTGTCGTTGTCGAAGAAAAGCGCAAGCTGATCGAGGTGCAGATCAAGGAGGCGATCTTCGAGGATCGTGGCAATCGCCGGGTTTATGGCTGGCACAAGGGTGACACCTGGGAACACGGCCGCCGGATGGAACTGTTTCCGACCCGCTATGCGCTGGACCCGGTGATGATTGCCGAAAAGATCGGCGGCATCCTGATCGAAGAGGGGCGTGGCACGGATCGCATCAAGTCCGGGCTGCAAGCCCTTGATCAGGCAAGGAAATCCGACAACGCCCAGGAGATCGCCGCGCGTCTGCCGTATTTCTGTTCGGGCTGTCCGCACAACACATCGACAAAGCTGCCAGAAGGCAGCCGGGCCTATGCCGGGATCGGCTGTCATTTCATGGTGCAATGGATGGACCGCGAAACCACCGGCTATACCCATATGGGCGGCGAGGGTGCAAACTGGGTCGGCGAGGCGCCGTTTTCCACCCGCGATCACGTCTTCCAGAACCTCGGCGACGGAACCTATAACCATTCCGGGGTTCAGGCCATCCGGTTCGCACTGCTGGCGGGCACAAATGTCACCTACAAGATCCTGTTCAACGACGCGGTCGCGATGACCGGCGGGCAGGGCAATGACGGTGGGCTGAGCGCCGATCAGATCGCACGCGAACTGGTCGCGATGGGCGTGAAGAATGTCGCGCTGGTCCATGACGACAAGGAAGGTGTCGATCCGCGCGCCTTTCCCAAGGCGGTCACGGCATATCCCCGCGACGACCTGAATTCTGTTCAGGAAAAGTTCAGCAAGATCAAAGGTGTGTCGGCGATAATTTATGTGCAGACCTGCGCCGCCGAAAAGCGCCGCCGTCGCAAGCGCGGGCAGTTTCCGGACCCTGACAAGCGGGTCTTCATCAACACCGACATCTGCGAGGGCTGCGGCGATTGCGGCGTGCAGTCCAACTGCGTTTCGATCGTGCCGATGGAAACCGAACTTGGCCGCAAGCGCGCCATTGATCAGTCATCCTGCAACAAGGATTTTTCCTGCCTCAAGGGCTTCTGCCCGTCCTTCGTCTCGGTTCAGGGCGCGACATTGCGCAAGGGGGCGACCGCCTCGGTCGATATCGGTCACCTGCCGGCACCCGACCTGCCGGCGATCGACGGCACCTTCAACGTGGTGGTCACCGGCGTCGGTGGCACCGGCGTGGTGACCATCGGCGCGGTGATGGCGATGGCGGCGCATCTGGATGGCAAGGGCGCGGGCATGATGGAAATGGCCGGGCTGGCGCAGAAGGGCGGCGCGGTCCACATCCATTGCCGTCTGGCCAATGACCCGGCGGACATCAGCGCCATCCGCGTGGCGACCGGTGAATGCGACACGCTGATCGGCGGCGATCTGGTGGTGTCGGCGGGGGCAAAGACGCTGGGGCTGATGAAAACCGGGCGCACCGGCGGCGTCGTCAATTCGCACGAAATCATCACCGGAGACTTCACGCGTGATACGGAATTTACGTTACCTTCCGAAAGGTTGTCGCTTGCTCTTGAAGCAAGACTTCAAGATGGGCTGTCGATGTTCGACGCCTCGTCACTGGCCCGCGTGTTGCTGGGCGATACGATATTCAGCAACATGATGATCTTCGGCGCGGCCTGGCAGCGTGGGCTTGTGCCGCTGAGCGAAGAGTCGATTCTGGGGGCGATCGCTCTGAACGGCGCCGCCGCCGAGAAGAACCGCCAGGCGTTCGAAATGGGCCGTTGGGCGGTGCTGAACCCCGATCAGGCCGACCGCTTGCAAAGCTCGAATGTCGTCAGTCTGCCAAAGACGCTGGACGACAAGATCGCCTTCCGGGTCGAACATCTGACCGCTTATCAGGGCAAGCGGCTGGCCCGGCGCTATCGCAAGTTTGTCGAGAAGTTCGACGATGCAAGACTGCGCGAGGCGGTGGCGCTCGGGTATCACAAGCTGTTGGCCTACAAGGACGAATACGAGGTCGCGCGGCTGCTGTTGCAGAGCGAGGCCAAGGCGCGGGACGAATTCGATGGCGACCTGAAGCTGACCTATCATCTTGCCCCGCCGATCCTGTCGAGGAAAGGGCCTGACGGGCGCCCCGCCAAAAGGGCGTTCGGCGCGCGCATGATGCCGCTGTTTCGGCTGCTGGCGCGGCTGAAACGCCTGCGTGGCACGCCGTTCGACGTGTTTGGCTATTCGGCGGAGCGCAAGATGGAGCGCGCGCTGATCCGTCAGTACGAGGCGGACATGTCCGGGCTGGACGCCCCAGGCGGGGATCGGCTTGACGCGGCCGTGGCACTGGCGGAATTGCCGTTGCAGATACGGGGCTTCGGCCCGGTCAAGATGGCGGCAGAGGCGAAAGCAGCCAAGCGGCGCGAAGAGTTGCTGGCGGCGCTGGCGCCGGGATCATCGGTCCGGCAGGCGGCGGAATAGGGCGGTTGCGGACCCTGTGCGACGCGGTGGCGCGCTGCGGCCCGGGAATTTGATCTTTACCCGGGTGTCATGCGGATGCCCTATTGGGCATGCGATTGCCAATATCGCCATCGGCCAAGGTGGAAGGTTTGCCCCATGTGCGCAGAACGCCAGATCGCCAGGGACATAAGCTATGCCAGTTCGGCGCGCAGCCGGGGCGGGCGCGCGGTCGTTCGGGCGCTGGAGAATGCGACCGGCCGGTTGCGCCTGATACGACGCGCGGAAGGCTATGAAAAAGAGGTCGAGCAGGGGCGCGATTTCTGGCAGGTGATGGTCGAACGCTACGGGCTGAGTCTGGATGTGGTCGGCGGCAGCCTGGGCGACATTCCCGCCAACGGTCCGCTGATCCTGATCGCGAATCATCCCTATGGCATACTCGACGGGCTGATGATGGGCCACATCCTGAGCCAGGTGCGCGGCGATTTCCGGATTCTGGCCAACCATGTGTTTCGCCGCGCGAGGGATCTGGACAAGGTGATTCTGCCGATCTCGTTCGACGGCACCAAAGAGGCGATCCGCCAGAATGTCGAAACCCGCAAGGAGGCGCTGAACTATCTGGCGGCGGGCGGGGCGATTGGCGTGTTCCCCGGCGGCACGGTGGCTACTGCGGCCAGGCCGTTTGCACAGCCGCTTGACCCGGCCTGGCGGCCATTCACCGCCAGGATGATGCTGAAATCCGACGCCACCATCGTGCCGATCTATTTCGATGGCCACAACTCGCGGCTGTTCCAGGTTGCGAGCCACCTGAATTACACGCTGCGCCTTGCATTGCTGATCAACGAATTCCGCGCCCGCGTGGATGAGCCGGTGAAAATCGTGGTCGGCGCGCCCATCGGTCGGGCCGATCTTGCGGCGGTTGGTCACGATCCGAAATCGATGATGGAATTCCTGCGCCAACGGACATATGCCCTGTCTCCGAAACCACTCGGATCCACCGGCTACGGGTACGAGTACGAAGGACAATGGAAAGCGTAGACGCAGGGCATGGCTGTAGGCATCTTTGATTCCGGTCTGGGCGGCCTGACCGTACTGGACGCGGCGACGCAGGCGTTGCCCGACGTTTCCTTCGTCTATTTCGGCGACCATGCGCATAACCCCTACGGGGTGCGCGATGCCGACGACATCTACCGGCTGACCACGGCGGCGGTCCAGCGGCTGTTCGATGCGGGCTGCGATCTGGTGATCCTGGCCTGCAACACCGCCTCGGCGGCAGCCCTGCGGCGGATGCAGGAAATCTGGGTGCCGCGCGACAAGCGCGTGCTGGGCGTCTTCGTGCCGATGATCGAGGCGCTGACCGAACGGCAATGGGGCGACAACAGCCCGCCGCGTGAAGTGGCGGTGAAGCATGTGGCGCTGTTCGCCACCCCGGCGACCGTTTCAAGCCGCGCCTTCCAACGCGAATTAGCGTTTCGCGCCATAGGGGTAGACGTCGAAGCTCAGGCATGTGGCGGCGTCGTTGACGCGATCGAGGACGGCGACCTGATACTGGCCGAGGCGCTGGTGCGCAGCCATGTCGACGCGCTGAAACGCAAGATGCCAGAGCCGCAGGCGGCGGTGCTGGGATGCACGCATTACCCGCTGATGGAGGATGTGTTCCAGGTGGCGCTGGGCAAGGATGTGGCGGTCTACAGCCAACCAAAGCTTGTATCGGCCAGCCTTTCGGACTATCTGAACCGGCATCCGAATATGCTTGGAAGCGGAAAAGAATCGATGTTCCTGACCACAGGAGATCCCCGGAAAGTGTCGGATCAGGCGACACGTTTCCTGCGACGAAAGATCGAGTTTCGTGCGGCCTGAGGGCCGTATTCACTGATTTTCGCAACCTGAACATCGGGATCATCCCATGACCCACGCAATCGCCATTCTGGGCGCCTCTGGCTACACCGGCGCCGAACTCGTCAGACTGATTTCAACCCATCCTTCCATGCGCATCGCCGCGCTTTCGGCGGATCGCAAGGCCGGGATGCAGATGGCAGAGGTGTTTCCGCATCTGCGCCATCTGGACCTGCCGGAACTGGTACGGATTGAAGAGATTGATTTTTCCGCCATTGATCTGGTGTTTTGCGCTTTGCCGCATGCCACCAGCCAGGCGGTCATCAACGATCTGCCCGACACGGTGAAAGTCGTTGATTTATCCGCTGATTTCCGGCTGCGCGACCTGGATGAATACGCGAAGTGGTACGGCAAGCCGCATTCCGCGCCCGACCTGCAGAAACGCGCGGTCTATGGCCTGACCGAGTTCTACCGTGACCAGATTCGCAACGCCCGGCTGGTGGCGGGCACCGGGTGCAATGCGGCGACCGGGCAATTCGCGCTGCGCCCGCTGATCGCGGCCGGGGTGATTGATCCTGACGAGATCATCGTCGATCTGAAGGCCGGCGCATCGGGCGCGGGGCGGTCGCTGAAAGAGCATCTGCTGTTCGCGGAACTGTTCGAAAACATCAAAGGCTATTCGCTGGGCGGAACCCACCGGCATCTGGGCGAATTCGATCAGGAATTCTCTGCAATCGCCGGGCGGCCGGTGGAAATCCAGTTTTCTCCGCATCTTGTGCCGGCGACACGCGGCATTCTGATCACCTGTTATCTGCGTGGCGAACCGGAAACGGTGCATGACACGCTGGCCGACGCCTACCGCAACGAGGCGTTCGTGCACGTCCTGCCAATGGGCCAGACCCCGGCGATGAAGGACGTGCGCGGCTCTAATTTCGTGCATATCGGGGTGGTTGCGGATCGCAAGCCCGGGCGGGTGACGGTGATCGCGACGCTGGACAACCTTACGAAAGGATCGTCGGGGCAGGCGGTGCAGAATGCCAACCTGATGCTGGGCGAAGACGAATCCGCCGGGCTGATGCTGGCCCCGCTATATCCATGAGGGGATCATGAAAGGCCTGAAGAAACAACGCCGTATCCAGGTGATCGCGCTGGCCGCCGTGGCGCTGGTGCTGGCAACCGGGCTGATCGGCTATGCGATGCGCGACGGTATCAACTTTTTCCGCTCGCCCAGCCAGGTGATCGCCGAACCGCCGCGCGGCGACGAGGTGTTTCGAATCGGCGGACTGGTCGAAGAGGGCACGCTGGTACGCGGTCAGGGCGAGACGATCACCTTCAGTGTTACCGATGGCGGGGCGACCGTGCCGGTGTCCTACACCGGTGTCCTGCCGGACCTGTTCGAAGAGGGTCAGGGCATGATCGGAACCGGAAACTACGTGAACGGTGTCTTTCAAGCCTCTGAAATACTGGCAAAACATGACGAAAGCTATATGCCCAAGGAAGTGATCGACGCGCTGAAGGAACAGGGCATCTACAAAGAGCCGAACGGTTAGGTTTCGCTTAATTAACTGATTTCCAACATCTTCGGCCCCGTTTCCAGAAAACAGGGCACGAGCATAATGAAATCAGTTGAAACCATTGCCGAAGAGATCAT
>JAJDOB010000083.1 GCA_022340385.1 Rhodobacter sp. | reverse complement strand
TTGAAATCCTCGCGCCGCAGCGCGCGGGTCTCATAGCCGATCAGCCGGTATTCCGCGACCTCGGCGGGGTTGAATTCGACCTGAATCTTCACGTCATTGGCAATCGGAAACAGCGCGCCGGTCAGCTGGTCGACCAGCACTTTCTGCGCCTCTGACAGCGTGTCGATATAGGCGGCCTGACCGTTGCCGTTCTGGGCCAGCGCCTGCATCGTCGCGTCATCCAGATTGCCGCGCCCGAACCCCAGCACCGACAGGTAGGTGCCGCTGTCGCGCTTGTCGGCGATGAAGGCCTTCAACGCCTCGGGGTTGGACAGGCCGACGTTGAAATCACCGTCGGTGGCCAGAATGACGCGCGTCACCTCGCCGTCCTCCGCCATCGTGGCGGCGGTGGCATAGGCCTGTTGCAGTCCCTGCTGCCCGGCGGTGGACCCGCCTGCATTCAGCCGGTCAAGCGCGGCCAGGATGGTGGCGCGGTCACTTGCCGGGGTCGGGTCAAGCACGCGGCCCGCGCTGCCGGCGTAGGTCACGATGCTGACCTCGTCCTGCGGGCTTAGCTGGCCCAGCATCAGGCGGAACGACTGTTTCAGCAGCGGCAGCTTGTTGGGCTGGTTCATGCTGCCCGACGTGTCGATCAGGAACACAAGGTTCAGTGCGGGACGATCCTCGACCGCCGGCATCCGGCCCTGCAACGCGATGTGCAGCAGTTGGGTGTCGGGGTTCCACGGCGTCTGGCTGATGCTGACGGTGGGCTTGAACGGCGCCTCGTCCGCGTCGGGGGCGGCATAGGCATATGGGAAATAATTCACCATTTCCTCGACCCGCACCGAGGCCGGATCGGGCAGATAGCCGTTCATCAGGGACGAGCGCACGACCGAATAGCTGGCGGTGTCGACGTCGATGGAAAAGGTCGAGACCGGTTCTTCCGTCGTGGTTTTCACCGGATTGGGGGCGTCGTTGGCAAAGGTTTCCGTGTTGGATTCGGGCGTGACAATGATGTCGGGCGCAATGGGCCTGCCCTGGTGGGTCGCGTCGGCATATCCGTCTGCCGGGCTTGCGGCGATTCTGGGCATCGGCGCGGTGCGGGCGGGTTGTTCGCGCAGACCCGCGACAGCGGCGGCTTCGCTTTCCTCGACGGCCAGTCCCAGCGGCCGGGTGCCGTTGCCACCGGATTTCGAAACCCGGCCCGTGAGTTCACCCAATACGCCGATCGCTGAATCGCCGCCGCTCTGGTCCATCTCCGTGCGCAGGCCGGGCGTTGCGACGAAATCCGGCGCGACCTGTTCCGGGGCGGGCGCGGGTTCTGGCGCCGGGACGGAATCCTGCACGGTTCGGGCGCGTTCATCGCTTGTGGTTTCAACGGGTGCCGGGGGGGCCACGTCAAGGCGCGCGGGTCGTTCGACCTCGTCGATCACGACACGCCCGGGCAGGTCCGGCGGGCCTTCGCGCAGGATCGGTACAAGGGCGACAAGGCCGACAGCGACCAATGCGGTGCTTGCGGTCAGCGCGGGGCGGCTGGTGAGGGTTGAAAACATCTGTCCTACTCCTGTAACAAAACCCGCCCATTTCGTCGGGCGGTCAGAAGTAGGACGCAGCGAACTGGCCGATCCTTGGCTGGCCCCGTGCATTTTTTCGAAAATCTCCTGCGCGCGGGCCAGATTGGCCAGCTTTTTCGCCTCGTCCGGTGCGGGCGTGGCGCTGTCAAAGGCGCGTTTCAGATCGTCGAGCGGGTCGGTTTCGCGGCCGGTCATTGGGTCAGTTCCCTCTCGTGCAAGGCGCGCAGGCGCTTGCGGACGTCCGAAAGACGCCAGCTTACGGTGCCTTCAGAGACATTCAGGATTTCCGCCGCCTCTGCGTGGGTCATCTCGTCCTCCATCGTCAGCGCGATCGTGTCGCGCAGATCGTCGGGCAGGGTGGCCATGGCCTGGGTCAGCCAGTCGATTTCCCGCGCCGTTTCGGTGATCGTCGCCTGGCGGTTGATCTCCCAGTCGCCCCAGCCTTCGGCGGCGCGGCTGCGGGTTGCGGCGCGGCGGCGCCGGTCATGGGCGGCGTTGACGGTGACGCGGTAAAGCCAGGTGGAAAACCGCGCGCTGCCCCGAAATCCGGCCAGTTTGGCGGGCAGGGCCAGGCAGATATCCTGCGTCAGATCCTCAGCCTCGGCGGCGCGTCCGGTCAGGCGAAAGCACAGCCGGAACAGCCGGTCGTAATGGCGCGACAGCAGCGCGGCGAAAGCGTCCTGATCGCCGCCCGCCGCCGCACGGGCCAGGTCTTCGTCTGAGGTCGTCATGCGCATACCATAGAGTGTGACGCGCGCGCGCGGTCAATCCTTGGCGCGGGGATCGCATTATTTTCGCGATCAGGGCGCGGACGGGTTCCAAAGCTGGAAGCGGCCCGCGCCGGAAATTCGGTTTTGGGTCAAAAAGCCGGTGCGCCGCCCGGATCAGCCGGGCGGCGCGGAAAATTGTCAGACAAACAGCAACGGCTCGGCCATGACAAGTTCGCGTTCGGGTTCGGCCCTCTGGTGAATTGCGGGCGGCAGACCGGTTCGCCCGATCAGCCGTGTCAGGACCGGATGCAGCGTCTGCGCGACCCGGTCATGCACGACCGGCCCCAGCATGTCGCAGGCCGCATGCTGGTCCATCTCGCAGAACACCATCTGGTCGCGCCCGGCCTCGACTTCGGACTGTGACGCGACGATTTCAACAAGCTCATCGGCGTGTTCACGCACCGCGTTCAGCATGGCGCGATCCACAAACAGCGGATCGCGGCAGATGGTGCCGCCATCGGCCTTTGAAAAAGGCGCGTGATCGGCCAGCCACAGCAGAACCTTCTTGCCCTCGATCTTGCCCAGCATGCTGCGCATCCGCGCGACCCAGGCGCTTTGCAGTTCCTGCCGGACAAGATGCAGCCGTTCCGGCCCGACCCGCACCAGTTCGCCCAGCATCTTGCTGGTCATGTCGAACCTGGAAAAGTCGATCTCGGGGTAGATGTCCTTGAACTGGCGCGATGCGCGCAGAAACCGGTCGTTCTGGCGCGGATCGACGGTGAAAAAGCGGTTCGACATGGATGAGGCGCCCATGATCTGGACAACCGTGACCTGCGCCGTCGCACAGATGTCCATCAGGCCCGGCGCGTTGTTGAAGGCATCGATTCCGGCACGCTGGCAGCCCAGGTTGACCGTCGTCATGCCGGTCGCGGCCTCGATCAGGTCGGGGTAGGGCGTCCGGATGAATTTACCGAAGGTTTCGGTGCCGCCGATGATACTGATATAGTCGCCGCGCAACCGACGCGCCGGCCCGCGAAACAGGATCTTTGATGATCCGTACCGGCAGGCATGATATTCCAATGTTCGGTCCGCTGCGGTGTTCAACGCGTTCATGATTCCACTTTCTGCACTTGGCAGCCCCGACCCGGGATCACAATTGCAGCCATGTGTTTCGAACCGCCTAACGAAACCTTTTCAATTGGATACAACCGCAGGTTTTGGTAAGACTGGTTATCAAATCCTGAACGTCCTGAACGCGCGGGGTCGGCCCGGCGGGCCGGCCCTTGGCATTTTCGGTTTTGTTCACACCGACATGCAGATGTATTTCATCTCGAGGTAGTCCTCGATCCCGTGCGAGGATCCTTCGCGTCCGAGGCCGGATTGCTTGACGCCGCCGAAGGGGGCGACCTCGGTCGAGATGATGCCGGTGTTGACGCCGACGATGCCGTATTCCAGCGCC
>JAJDOB010000071.1 GCA_022340385.1 Rhodobacter sp. | reverse complement strand
CGACAATGATGCAGGTCTTGCCCATCACGTCGCCGATCACGGTCATCTCGGCAATTTCGCCGGGCTTCTCGCGGCGTTTGTCGACGATGGCCAGTGCACAGCCGATCCGCTTGGCCAGTTCACGCGCCCGCGCCACGCCGCCGACATCCGGCGATACGACCGTAACGTCCTGCAACCTACCTTTGAACTGATGCTCTATATCCAGCGCGAACACGGGCGAGGCGTAAAGGTTGTCGACCGGAATGTCGAAGAACCCCTGTATCTGGGCGGCGTGCAGATCCATCGTCAGCACCCGCTCGATTCCGGCGCCAACGATCATGTTCGCGACCATCTTGGCAGAGATCGGCGTGCGCGCCTTGGTGCGGCGATCCTGCCGTGCATATCCGAAATAGGGGATCACGGCGGTGATGCGCGCTGCGGATGACCGGCGCAGCGCGTCGGCCATGATCAACAGTTCCATCAGGTTGTCGTTGGCCGGGTTGCTGGTGGGCTGGATGATGAACATATCCTCGCCACGCACGTTTTCGTAGACCTCGACGAAGATTTCGCCGTCGTTGAACCGCTCGACCCGTGCCTCGACCAGCCCGACATTGATACCGCGATGCATCGACATGCGCCGGGCCACGGCGTTGGCAAGTGTTCGGTTGGCATTGCCCGCGATCAGTTTCGGTTCTGTTACATTTGGCATTGGCAGCAGGGTCTCCGAGCTGTGGCGATATGACGGAATCGTGACGTTGACACCGCTTACCACCCGGATACGGTCTTGCAAACATCCGCGTTCCCGGAGGGACCACATGACCCATATCGACTATTATTTTGCAACGATTTCACCCTTTACCTACCTCGCCGGCACGAGGCTGGAAGAGATCGCCGGCCGGCATGGCGCAACCATCACCTACAAGCCGCTGGATATCATCGCGCTGTTCGCACGCACCGGCGGTGTCACACCCAAGGAACGGCATCCGAACCGTCAGGAATACCGGTTGCAGGAACTCAGGCGCCAGTCGGCAAAGGCCGGGGTGCCGATCTCGGAAAAGCCCGCGTTCTTTCCGACCAATGCCGCGCCGTCCTCGTATGCGGTGATCGCCGCGCAAACAGCCGGCGGTGGCGATCTGGGCAAGCTGGTGCACAGTTTCACCCGTGCCTGCTGGGCAGAGGACCGCGACGTCGCCGATGACGCCGTGATCCGCGACTGCCTGGCCAAGGCAGGGTTCGATCCGGCGCTGGCGGACAGCGGCCTGCTGGCCGGGGCAGAGGCCTATACCGTCAATCTTGAGGACGCGGTCAATCGCGGTGTCTTCGGCGCGCCGTTCTACATTACTGATGCGGATCAGCGGTTCTGGGGGCAGGATCGGCTGGACGATCTGGACGCGCACCTGGGCGGGCGGTTCTGATCGGCGGGCTGTAGCGGCGGCCCGACAATCGGAGTCAGTGTCGCCGTTCCACGCTGTTAGCATTCAGCGGCGTCTGCCCCGCAAACCGGTTCGAGGTGTTCGGATTGCGCACTAACCGCTGATGGTCGACAGGAAGCGGTCGACATCGTCGGCGGTCGTGCACCAGCTGCACACCATGCGCGCGCTCAGCGCCGCGTCGTCGGGGCCGTCGAGCGACCGGTCGACCGGCCAGAAATGATAGGTGGCCCCTGCATCCTTGGCGCGTCGGTGCGCGGCGCGGGGCAGGGTGGCAAAAACCATGTTGGCATCGGTCGGGTGCAGAAGCTTTCCCCCCTTTGCCGCCGCGATTCCGGCCGACAGGCGCGCGCCCATCGCGTTGGCATCGCGGGCCAGCGACAGCCACAGGTCATCCGCCAGATAGGCCTGCATCTGCGCGCTGAGGTAGCGATGCTTGGAAAACAGGTGCCCGCTGCGCTTTCGTCTGAGTTCGAACTCCCAGGCTTTCTCGGGATCAAAGATCACCACAGCCTCGACCCCCATCAGCCCGTTCTTGGTGCCGCCGAAGCTCAGCACGTCGATGCCCGCTTTCCAGGTCATTTCGGCGGGCGAAGCGTTGGTGGCAACCAGTGCATTGGCAAAACGCGCGCCATCCATGTGGCAGGGCAGGCCGAAGGATTTGCCAATGTCGCACAGGGCTGCAACCTCGGCAGTGGAATAGACCGCGCCCATTTCCGTGACATTGGTGATCGACACCATGCCGCGCTGCACCCGGTGCACATCGCCCTGCACCGTGTCCGCGATTTTCTGCCGCAGATTGGCGGGCGTCATCTTTGCGTCGTCACCGTCGACCAGCACCAGCTTGGCGCCGCCGGTGTAAAACTCTGGCGCGCCGCATTCATCCTCTTCGATATGGGCGCGCGGGTGGCAATAGACCGCCCCCCAGGGCGGGCAGAACGTGGCCAGCGACAATGCGTTCGCGGTTGACCCGGTGGCCACCAGATAGACCGCGGCCTGCGGTGCCTCGAACAACTCGCGGATGCGGGCGCGCACCGTGTCCATGATCGCGTCGCCGCCATAGGATGGCGCATAGCCCGCGTTGGCCCGGGTCAGCGATTCCATCACCTTGGGGTGCACGGGCGCGGTGTTGTCGGAAGCAAAGTACATCTGGGTCATTCCTGTTGGCGTTCGTCCGGGTGGCGGATTGTTTTGGAAGATTCCGAAGACTCGCAATCTTTCGGATGATTGCGCGCCCGACACGCGCCCGGGTGCGGTCTGGATATTGCCGGTGTCACAGCGGCTCCTCGATGATGTGGTCTTCCCAGTCTTCCTCGGGCACTTCGAATTCCGGCACGGTCCAGCCCAGCACCGACACGCCCGCATCGTGGACGGTTTGTGCGTCGCCCGAGATAAGCGGGTGCCAGTCATAAAGCGGCTTGCCCTCGTACAGCAGCCGATAGGCGCAGGTTTGCGGCATCCAATAGGCGATATCGGCGATGTTGCCGGGTGTCAGCACCACGCAATCGGGCACGAACTGCTTGCGGATGTCATATTGCGCACAGCGGCACGTCTCGCCGTCCAGCAGTCGGCAGGCGATGTTGGTAAAGGCGATTTCACTGGTTTCCGGGTCTTCCAGCTTGTTGAGGCAGCATTTGCCGCAGCCATCGCACAGCGCCTCCCATTCGCGGGGGCTCATGTTTTTCAGCGGCACCTTTTCCCAGAATCTGTGGCGCAGCCCGTCCCGCTGAATCGGGTCTTTCATCTTACGTCGGCCAGAATGGCGCGGGCGCGTGCGCAATCGTCATTCATCTGGGCAACCAGCCCGCCGACGCCGTCGAATTTCAGTTCCGACCGCAGATATTCAACCAGGGCGACAGACACATGCGTGCCGTAGAGATCGCCGTCGAAATCGAAGATATAGGTTTCGAGATTGGCCAGATTCTCGCCGAACATGGGTCGCACGCCGATGCTGGCAGCGCCATCATATGTGCCCGAATGCGGCCCTGACAGCACGTCGATCTTGACCGCGTAAACGCCGAATTTCGGCGGGTGCAGCCCGGCAATCGACATGTTGGCGGTCGGAAAACCCAGATCACGACCGCGCTTTTCACCATGAACCACCGGGCCGTCGATCCGATGCCAGTGGCCCAGCATCGCGGCGGCATCGCGGGGCCGGCCGTCGGACAGCGCCGTGCGAATCCTTGTCGAGGAGACTTCGGTGCCATTGGCACACACCAGTTTGGCCAGCGTGACGCCAAAGCCCAGGTCCCTGCCATAGCGCACCAGATCCTGCGCCGACCCGGCGCGCCCCTTGCCGAAGCAGAAATCATCCCCCACCACGACATGACGCAGCCCCAAACCATCGGTGACGACATCCTGAATGAATTCCAGCGGGGTCAGGCCGGACAGGTCGGTGTTGAACGGTATCTGGTAAAGCCGCTCGACCCCCAGCTTTTCCAGCCTGTGGGCCTTGGTCTCGGCGCTCATCAGGCGAAACGGCGGCGCGTCCGGAGCGAACACTTCGCGCGGGTGCGGCTCGAAGGTGACGATGCCCAATGGTGCGCCGGTCTTGCCGGCTTCGGCGCGGGCGATGTCAATGACCGCCTGATGGCCGATATGAACGCCGTCAAAGTTGCCGATCGCAACTGCCGCCCCCTTGTCGGCGACATCAAGTCCGGTCCACGAAGTGAAGGTCCGCATCGTTCCCCAAAGGCGGGGTCAGGCCCGCGTCCGTCAGTCGAATTTCCGGCTGGGCGCCAGTACCAGCGCCTCGCCTTTCAGGACGACGGTATCGCCGACTGCGCAATGACATTCAAGGGTTACACGGCGGCGGGAATGGTCGATGTCCTTGACCTGGACCTCGGCATACACCATGTCGCCGGGGCGCACGGGGGCCATGAATCTCAGGCTCTGGCCCAGATACACGGTTCCATGGCCGGGCAATTGCTCGCCGATCACGGCCGAGATCAACGAGGCGGTCAGCATGCCATGGGCGATGCGCCCCTCGAAAATCGTGTCCATCGCATAATCGTCGTCCATATGCACCGGATTGCAGTCGGTCGACACCTCGGCGAACAACTGGATATCACGGTCGGTGACTTCCTTGCGAAGGTACCGGCGCATGCCGATTTCCAGATCTTCGATACAGATCGTGCCGCGGGGCAGATTATCAAGCATATCACCGATTCCTGTCGTCATGTTGCACTGCAGCATAAATGCTGCGCGGCACAGATGCAATCCAGAAAGTAATATTTATATCAATTTTTCTTCACAAACGAAATTTTGTTGCGTAGCTGATTTATCTCAAAAATCCGATGGAATACAGAGGATCGTATTTTTCTGTTTCCAGATAACGCGTTAGCGCATCCGCGTCGGGTTGCTCGACCGTCTTGGTTTCCTTGGCTGCAAGGCCGCCGGTGATGAACAACACGTCAAGATCCTCGCCCATTGCGCCGGAGACGTCGGTCTTGATCCCGTCACCGATGGCCAGAATGCGATGATCGGATGGCAATTTCCCCAGCGCGGCAAGCCGGCGGCGGGCCAGGTCATAGATCGGCGGGTGCGGCTTGCCGAAATACAGGCTGGTCCCGCCCATTTCGGTATACAACGCGGCCAGCGCCCCGGCGCACCATTGCCGTTTTTCGCCGACATCGACGATGACATCGGGATTGGCGCACAGCAGTTTCATGCCCTTCTGCTTGGCATAAAGGAATTCAGGCCGGTACGCCGCCGGATCGGCGTAGGGGTCAACCGGACCAAGGCAGACGATCCCTTCGGCCTGATCCAGTGGTACACGTTCGATTTCCACGGCATTCTCTGCAATCTTGAGGGGCTCGAAAAAAGTCAGATCGCTTTCATATCCGATGAAAAACACCTTTTGACCGACCGCGCCCTGAAACATCGCAAAGCGCGCTGAATCCCCGGATGTGGTGATGACGTCCCAGCAATCATCCGGCACACCAAGTTTCTGCAACTGTATAGCGACCAGGGCACGCGCTCTTGGCGCGTTGGTCAGCAGGACCACGGTGCCACCTTTGGCGCGGAAATCCTGCAATGCCTTCACCGCGGACGGAAACGGGGCGCGGCCATTGTGCAGACAGCCCCAGAGGTCGCAGAACACGGCATCGTAGCGATCCGAAATGTCGGCGAGGGTTGAAATGATCTGGGTCATTGGCCTGTCCGTTCTGATGTCGCCACACCGCTAACGGAAATCCATAGGAATTGCATGGTGTTTCTGTGGAAATCTGTCGGACCGTGGTCGGGCAGGCCGGCCGGAACACGGTGTCACGCTGCATCGCGGCATGGCGCGACCGGGCGCCTTCGAGCGGTATCTTTCGGAACAGGGACGGCGGGCAGCCGAATGTCTGCCCGCCGCGCCGTGGTGTCAGACCTTCAGGTTCGGGATGATCTGTTTCTTGCGGCTCATGATGCCGGGCAGCACCACGGTGTCACCGGTCACCGTTGCGCCAAAGCTTTTCTCGGCCACGGTCTTGCTAAGCGCGTTGGGGATCAGCATGGTGGCCTCTTCGTTCAGGATGTCGACGACGAACAACAGCACCTGGTCGGCGCCGTCCTCGGCCGCGACGCCGGGCATGGCGGCCATCAGCGCGTCCTTGCGGTCAAGCACGGACTTGGGCGACGTGGTTTCCAGCACCGAGACGCGGAACTGCTTGCCGGCGACTTCGTATTCCTTGCTGTCCATGCGCAGAAGCTCGGCCTCTGAAAACGCCGAAACATCGGATTTGGCGGCGAACATTTCGGCGGCATATTCAGGGATCGACAGGCCAAGATCATTGGCCAGCGCAACTGCGAGTTTGCGATCCTGATCGGTGGTGGTCGGAGAGCGGAATTCAAGCGTGTCCGACAGGATGCAGGACAGCATCGCGCCCTTGATGTGATCGGGCATCGCGGCCGCATTCGGGCCCATCAGGTTGTGCATGATGGTTGCGGTGCAGGCCAACGGGCGGATCGTGATATTGATCGGGCCGCTGGTTTCGATGCCGCCGACCAGTTTGTGATGGTCGATTATTGCCTGGATGTCGGCATCATTGATGTCGGCGGGCAACTCGGCGGGGTTGTTGGTGTCGACGATGATCACCGGCGCGCCAGCGTCGATGCCGGCGATGATACGAGGCTTGGGCAGGTTCCATTTCTGAAGAACAAAGGCAGCTTCGGTGTTGGGTTCGCCCAGCAGCACCGGTTCTGCCTGCTGACCTTTGACGTCGTTCAGATACCAGGCCCAGATGATGGGCGAGCCGGTGGAATCGGTGTCAGGCGATTTATGCCCGAATACTTGGATGGTCATTGTATTTTGTCGTCCGTTTAGGGAAGGGGGATTTGCGCGTCTCTATAGGCGTCAGAGGCGGGGTTGTCACGGGGTTGTAACGGCGCGCACCTTGCGCTCAAGTGGCGCATGTCCCGCGTTCGAGAAACCGATCTTTACCCGCCCGTCAAAGCCTTCCTGAAGGCGCAAGGCTATGAGGTGAAGGGCGAGGTGGCGAATGCAGATGTGGTGGGTTGCCGCGAGGGCGACGATCCGGTGATTGTCGAGCTGAAAACAGGCTTTTCGCTGTCGCTGTTGCAGCAGGGTGTCGCGCGGCAGGCGGTGACGGACGCGGTTTACGTTTGCGTGCCGCGCAACTCGGGGCGGGCGGCTTACCGGGCATTGGCCGAGAATATCAAGCTGTGCCGGCGGCTTGGGCTGGGCGTGCTGACGGTGCGGCTGACGGACGGGCTGGTCGAGGTGCATTGCGATCCGGGGCCCTACCGACCGCGCAAGGTAGCACGCCGCAAATCCCGGCTGTTGCGCGAGTTTGCCCGCCGTCAGGGCGATCCGAATGACGGCGGTGCGACGCGGCACGGGCTGGTGACGTCCTACAGGCAGGATGCGCTGCGCTGCGCGACCTATCTGGCCGAATACGGCGCGTCGCGCGGGGCGGCAGTGAAACGCGATACCGGCGTGGCGGCGGCGACGCGGATCATGGCCGACGACCACTATGGCTGGTTCACGCGGATCGAACGCGGTGTGTTCGCCCTGACAGATCAGGGGCGGCGCGGATTGGCCGACTGGGTCGACGCGCTGGAAGAGGCCGATCAGCCGGCGACCAGATCGAAATGATCGAGCGAGCGTTCCTTGACGATACCCTCTTCGGCAGGGTCGATGTGCGGCATGGACCAGTCTTCGCCGACGAAAGCCTTCAGCGCGTCGAGATCGCGCCAGGCCATCGCCATGCAAAAGGTCTGCGGTGCGTCCGGGCGGGGCAGACCCGGCAGCAGAGTCATTAGCCCCGGTGTGCGTTTCATCAGCGGGATAGCCGTGTTGACGAAAAATTCGCGGAACTCATCCTCTTTGCCTTCGTATACGGTTACCTTGAAAATACGCAGGATCATTGCGGTATCCTTTCAGGTTGTTGCTGAACAGGATCAGTATAGCACAGGCGTTGCCGCAAGCGCAGGGCGTTGCCGGCTTGCCGGGTGTCCCCTGACCTGATCTTCAGCACGGAAACGCGACGGGTCCGTCAGAATGGCACGTTGACGATGCGGTAACCTTCCAGTTCCAGCAGCCGCAGCAATCCGGTGTCGCCCGGAAGATGCAGCGCGCCGGCGGCGACGAACACCTCGCCCAGTTCGGCGGCGGGCAGGATCCGGGTCAGCCACTGCCGATTGCGCCGGGTAATCAGCGCGTCTTCCATGCG
>JAJDOB010000051.1 GCA_022340385.1 Rhodobacter sp. | reverse complement strand
CACCGCGTGGCTGGCACGCGGAATGCCCGACCCGTTGTCGATGAAATCCACCGTCACGCCATCGCCGCGCGCGGCCACCGCAACCGTCAGGCGCGGCGCCTTGGCATCGCAATACTTTCGGGCGTTGGCGATCAGGTTGATGAACACCTGCGCCAGCCGGTCGCCGTCGGTCACCAGGGCGACATCTTCCTGCGCCTTGTCGCGGGTGATCTTCAGCGCGTTGTCGACAGAGCTTGTCGCCGACAGTGCCCGTTCCAGAACGTCGTGCAGATTGCAATTCTGCCAGTTCAGCGTCACCTGCCCGTTTTCCAGCACGCTGAGATCCAGCAGATCGTCCAGCAGCCGCGTCAGGCGGATCGCCTCGTCCTGAATGATGGTCGAAAACCGTGTCTGATCCTCGGCCGACATCGGCCCGCTCATCAGAATCTCGGAAAACGCCCGGATAGAGGTCATCGGCGTGCGCAGTTCGTGGCTGATCTGGCTGAGAAACGCGTCCTTCTGGATCGACAGGGCGGTCAGCTTTTCATTCGCCTCACGCAATTGTCCGGCGGTGCGGCTCAGTTCCGCCGACTGCGCCTCCAGCTTGCTGGAATATTCCATGATCTGGGCGGTTTCATCGGCCACCGCCATCAGATCCTCGACCGATACGTAGGAACCGCCAACGATCTGACCGACCATCGCATGTGCGGTCGCCGCGCCCACCGAACCGGCCAGTTCCCGTTCCAGCGTTTCAATGAATTCCGGGGTGGTTTCCGGCAGGTAGCCGGCCTTGCCCTGCAAATTCGTGGCCCGCTGAAACAGCGCCTGCGCCTGATGCGCACCCAGGATGCGTTGCGACATCAACAGCAGATCCTCTGCCTCTGCCGCGCTGCTGGACCAGCCGGGCGTATTGCGCGAATGATCGAACACATTGACGAATTGCGCGCCCTGCAACCGTTCCAGCGGTTCGGGGAAACTCAGCAGGGATCCCGCGAAAAACGCGCCCGTGTTCAGCACCATAGACCAGAAGACCGCATGCACCACCGGATCCAGCCCGTCGATCCCGAACAGGGCGCGCGGCCGCAGCCAGCTGATCCCGAACGGGCCCTGATCCAGCATCGCCGCCGACATGATGAAACTGTCGCCGAAGCTGGGCAGGAACAGCGTGTAGGCCCAGAGCCCGAATCCGATCATCAGCCCCAGCGCGGCCCCGACCCGGGTTGCTCCGCGCCAGAAAATACCGCCCAGCAACGCGGGCAATACCTGCGCCACTCCGGCAAAGCTGATCAGGCCGATCGCCGCCAGCGCGCCGCTGCCGCCCGAGACGTGAAAGTAAAGATAGCCCAGCGCCAGCACCGCCCCGATGGATATCCGGCGTGACAACAGCACCACGTTGCGCACGTCTCCGGACATGGTGGCGCCGCCCTTGCGCGCGTTCAGCCAGATCGGCATCACGATATGGTTGCTGACCATTGTCGACAGCGCGATTGCAGCGACGATCACCATCGACGTGGCGCTGGAAAATCCGCCAAGAAACGACAGCATCGCCAGACCTTCGCGGCCAAGCGACAGCGGGACCGTCAATACGTAAAGATCGGGGTTCTCGCCCGGCAGCACCGTCAGGCCCACCACCGCGATCGGGATCACGAACAGGCTCATCAGGAACAGGTACAGCGGGAAGGCCCAGCTTGCGACCGCGACATGACGCTCGTCCGCGTTCTCGACCACCATCACCTGGAATATTCGGGGCAGGCAGATGAAAGCGGCTGCCGACAGAAAGATCAGCGTCGCCCAGCGCCCGCCCGCCGGGTTCCAGTCGGCGATGTCCGAGGCTTCGATCCTGGCCACGATGTCGCTGGGCCCGTCGGCGACCCCCCAGACGACAAAGGCCCCCACCGCCAGCAATGCGACCAGCTTGACCACCGCCTCCAGCGCAATGGCCGTCACCACGCCGTGATGGCGCTCGTTGGCATCCAGCGAGCGGGTCCCGAACAGGATCGTGAACAGCGCCAGCCCGACCGCGACAACCAGCGCGGTATTGTCGAGATCCTCGAACGCCGCGCCGGCCCCGTCACCGGAAAACACGCTGAACGACAGTGTCACCGACTGAAGCTGAAGCGCGATGTAGGGGGTGGTTCCGATCACCGCCAGCACCGTGACGATGATGCCCAGAAAGTTCGACTTGCCATAGCGGCTGGAAATCAGGTCGGCGATAGAGGTGATGCGCTGGCTGCGTCCGATCCGCACCAGTTTGCGCACCACCCACCACCACCCCACCATTACCAGCGTCGGACCCAGGTAGATCGTGACGAATTCCAGACCAGAGCGCACTGCATAGCCAACCGCGCCGTAAAAGGTCCATGCGGTGCAATAGATCGACAGCGACAGCGTGTAGACCAGCGGTGAACGCAGCCAGCCGACCTCGCCCCGCTCGGCGCGCCGTTCGGCCGCAAAGGCCACAGCAAACAGCAGCGCCACATAGGCCAGGCAGACCAGGACCAGAATGTTGAAACTGATCATCGCCGTCGCTCTTGTTCGGCAGCATCGGCTTCGGCGCGCGCCAGATAGCGTGACATCCAGGCCGATACCATGATCAGCAGGGCCCAGATCGCGAAGATGTAAATCAACCCGTGCGAGGTCGCCGCGGTCTCGTCCTCGCCAGAGCCCCACAGCAGCGGCACAAGAAACAGCAGCATTCCCAGCACCGGCAACAGCCGCGCCGCATCCATCAGCCGACGCCGCCGGTAGCTGCGCCGCTCCAGATAGATCGTTGTGGGTTGCAGGCTCATCGACGCGCCCTCAGGTGCCGGTCAGCTGGCGCATCGTCTCCAGCACCTCGGCATTCGAAAATGGTTTCGTCATGAACCGGCTGGCGCCATAGCGTTCGGCCAGTTCACGATCCCGCTTCTGACCGCGCGCGGTCAGCATCAGCACCGGCAGTTTCTCTGTCGCCGGGTCGGCGCGCAAATCCTGCAGGATGTCAAAACCGGATCGATTGGGCAGCATCACATCCAGGATCACCACGTCAGGAGTTCGACGCGCGACCTCTGCCATGGCGCTCTGGCCGTCGGCGTGGGTGTCCACTGTCCAGCCATCGCGGCTAAGAATGAAACTGATCGCCTGAATGATATTCGGCTCGTCCTCGATCAGCAAAACGCGTTTGCGCATCCTCCCGGTCCCCTCCCCTGCGCCGGTTCCGGCGGTAGCCCTGAAACTATTGCGCACGGCGGGGGTTCTGTCAAAATCCGTTTGGCAGCACCGATCGCGGGGGACACAAGACATGCATCACGGATCCTGCCTTTGCGACGCGGTGCGGTTTCGCGTCGCCGCAGAACTGAAATCCCCCAACGCCTGCCATTGCACCATTTGCCGAAAACATTCCGGCCATGTCTTTGCCTCGACCGATGTTCGCAAATCGGCCCTGACGATCGACGGCGAGGATCATCTGAAATGGCACCAAAGTTCGGCCAGGGCCCGGCGCGGTTTTTGCGGAACCTGCGGGTCTTCCCTGTTCTTCGACCCGCCGCATCTGGATTGGTTCGGCGTCGCCATGGGCGCGTTCGACGTGCCGACCGGCACCGCGCTTGGCCTTCACATCTTTGTCGACGACAAGGGTGACTATTATGATATCGCCGATGGGCTGCCGCAAAACGCGCAATAGGGCCTCAGACACCCCCGGCCAGGATCGACGGCTCTCGCCGGGTCCGGCATTCTGCCTGCGGACATATCCGGCAACTGGTGCCGATCCGCTGGACCGGCAGATCGGGCACCGCGACCCGGTCCACCGGCAGCATCAGCATCGTCGCCTCGTACACCGGCGGCGCATCGAACCCGGGCACACCGGCCGGCAAGGCTATCGCATAGACCAGAAAACGCATCACGTCGCGTTCCGCCAGTTCGACCAGCGCGCGGATCGGCTGCAGCGGGCGGCTCAGCGCCTGATAAAGCGGCCACAGCGGACAGGCCGCGCCGAACCGTGGCAGCGGGAAGCCATCGACCTGTTTGCGAAAGGTCAGCGTGCCAGACCCGTCGCAGACCACCAGCCCGATATGCCCGGCGCCCGCTTGGGTCGGCAGCATCGCGATGCGCCGCAAAACGGCAGCCAGATCAACACCATAGTCCGCCGCCAAAACGCCGGGATCGTATTGCACCCGGGCCGCGTCTTCGGAAAAATCTGCCAGCGGCATCGCCTTGGCATCCGCCCGGTAGCGGGCCAGGAAACGCTGCGCCAGATCGCGCGACGACGCCGATACGAACGCGTCACTGCCCAGGATCGACGCCTCTGACGCGGGCAGGGCCCGTTCCAGTTCCGGCACATGAAAGTCGCGGGCCTTGAGCCACGCCTCCAGCTCTTCCTGCGGCGATCCGGTGCCCGAGTCGGCCTCGGGGCTGCTGTCGAGATAGGCCACAAGCGCGCGGCTGCTGTCGGCAAGCCGTTGGCTGTCTTCGTGAATATTGCGATGAAACCGGTCGCGCCATTCCGCCTCGATCTCGTCGGTATCGACCAGAATAGAGGCGGTCGCGTTGATCGCTGTCACCGTCGACAACAAGTCATGCAGCGATGCCGCAAGATGCGGGTCATGTGCCATCCGGTCCGACAGGGACGCGACCGTGCGTTCCAGGTCGCCGATGCGCCGGGCCTGGCGGCGCAACAGCCCGGCCCAGCCGGGGAACCGGCCGGCGAACTCCTCGGCGCGGTCGGTTTCCGCTGCGGTCCCGGGTTGCGACGCAGCGGCCTCGTTGATCCGGGTCACCAGTTCGGCCTCGGCCCCGTCGGCCAGTATCGCGGGCTCGACATGAAGCGCTTCGGCAATGTCGCCAAGCAATTTTCCACCGATTCTGCGGCGGTTGTGTTCGATCAGATTCAGGTAGGCGGCAGAGATCCCCACTGTTCGCGCTAACGCGGATTGCTTGACGCCCGCCAAAAGCCTGCGGTCGCGAATCCGGCTGCCTGTCAAGCCCCTTGGCGGCATGGTCCCACCCTGTTGAATCGCAACGGTTTCCGTCGCGGAAAGATAACTTATTTACAACTATTTCTACCATAATGATTATTTATTTACAAAATTATTCTTTCATAAAAGGCAGTTGTTGCGAAGTTTTCGAACCGGGCGCATAAACCGAGACATCCTGTAACAGGGGTGTGGCGGGTCAGTTAATGCACTTGCCGCAAAAAAGTTATGAAACGGGAGGATTACATGTCCAAAACCAACCTTACGCGCCGCGGTCTTCTGAAGACCGGTGCCGGAACCGGCGCTGCGCTGGCAATGCCCACGATCTTTTCGGGTGCTGCCTGGGCCGCAAGCCATAGCGGTTTCACCAACGCACCCGGCGACAGCTCTGTCACGCTGGGCTTCAACGTGCCGCAAACCGGCCCCTATGCCGACGAAGGCAACGACGAACTGCGCGCCTATCTGCTGGCGGTCGAGCACCTGAACGGCGAAGGCGACGGCGGCATGATGTCGACCTTCACCTCCAAATCTCTGGACGGCACCGGCATACTTGGCCGCAAGGTCAATTACGTCACCGGCGACACCCAGACCAAATCCGACGCAGCGCGTGCATCGGCCAAGTCGATGATCGAAAAAGACGGCGCGATCATGATCAGCGGCGGTTCGTCCTCTGGCGTGGCGGTCGCAGTGCAGGGTCTCTGCCAGGAAGCCGGCGTTATCTTCATGGCCGGTCTGACACACTCGAACGACACCACGGGCAAAGACAAGAAGGCGAACGGTTTCCGTCACTTCTTTAACGCCTACATGTCCGGTGCCGCACTGGCTCCGGTGCTGGAAAAAACCTACGGCGCAGATCGCCGCGCCTATCACCTGACCGCCGACTACACTTGGGGCTGGACCCAGGAAGAGTCGATCGTCGCCTCGACCGAGGCCATGGGCTGGCAGACTGTCGAGAAAGTCCGCACGCCGCTGGCTGCGACCGACTTCTCGTCCTATATCGCGCCGGTCCTGAACTCTGGTGCGGACGTGCTGGTTCTGAACCACTACGGCGGCAACATGGTGAACTCGCTGACCAACGCTGTTCAGTTCGGCTTGCGTGACAAGCAGGTCAACGGCAAGAACTTCGAGATCGTCGTTCCGCTGTATTCGGAACTGATGGCCAAGGGTGCGGGCAAGAACATCGAAGGCGTGTTCGGTTCGACCAACTGGAGCTGGAAGCTGCAGGATCCGGGCACATTGGCATTCGTCAAGTCGTTCGGCACCAAATACGGCTTCCCGCCGTCGAACGCCGCACAGACCTGCTATGCGCAGACCATGCTGTATGCGGACGCCGTCAACCGCGCCGGGTCGTTCAACCCCTGCGCCGTTGTCGAAGCTCTTGAAGGCGACAGCAGCTCGCTGCCAGGCATTGATTCCGCCGCCAACCACGGCTTTGTATTCGATGGTCTTGGCAACGGTCAGACAATGTACCGCGCCTCGGATCACCAGTGCTTCAAGGATGTGCTTGTCATGAAGGGCAAGTCGAACCCGGACAACGAGTACGACGCACTGGAAATCGTCGAAGTCACGCCGGTCAAGCAGGTCTGGTACGAGCCGGATCACCCGATGTTCGCCGGTGGCGACCTGGGTGCCTGCAACCCCGGCGCCTGAGGTCCGGCCCGCGATTTTTCGACGAAAAATCGTAGCACCCAACAAAGACGCATTCCCGGGCTCGTCCCGGGAATGCCACATCAAGACCTTCCAAGGTGGGGATCATGGACGCAATTATCCTGCAAATACTTAACGGCCTCGACAAAGGCTCTGCCTATGCGCTGATTGCGCTGGGCCTGACGCTGATCTTCGGCACCTTGGGCGTGGTGAACTTTGCCCACGGCGCGCTATTCATGCTGGGCGCGTTCTGCGCGGTGACGGTGCAGCGCATCCTGTCCCTCAGCTATTCGGTGCTGGACGAGACCAAGAAGGACTTTCTCGGCAACCCGCTCAAAGTCGACACGCATTATATCGAGGCCTGGTTCGGCCCGGAAATCGGCGCCTCGATCATCGACTGGTCGGTGCCGCTTGCGATCTTGTTCTCGATCCCCGTCATGATCGCCGTCGGCTTCATCATGGAACGCGGCCTGATCAAGCATTTCTACAAACGTCCGCACGCCGACCAGATCCTGGTGACATTCGGCCTGGCCATCGTGCTGCAGGAAATCATCAAGGCGTATTTCGGTGCCAACCCGATCCCGACGCCTGCCCCGGCGCTCTTTACCGGTTCGTTCGATTTCGGCGTCCTGATCGGTTTTGCCGAGAACGCCATCACCTATCCGATCTGGCGCCTGGTCTATTTCATCTTCGCGCTGCTGGTCATCGCCGCGGTCTTTGCCTTCCTGCAATTCACCACCTTCGGCATGGTCGTGCGCGCCGGCATGGCAGACCGTGAAACCGTCGGCCTGCTGGGCATCAACATCGACAAGCGGTTCACCATCATGTTCGCCATCGCCGCCTGTGTCGCCGGTGTCGCGGGCGTGATGTACACGCCGATCAATTCGCCCAATTACCATATGGGAATGGATTTCCTTGTGCTCAGCTTCGTCGTGGTCGTCGTCGGCGGCATGGGATCGCTTCCCGGCGCCGTGCTTGCAGGCTTCATGCTGGGCATCCTCGAAGCTTTCGCCTCGATGAACGAAATCAAACAGTTCATCCCCGGTATCGACCAGATCATCATCTACCTGGTTGCAATTATCATTCTGCTCACACGGCCACGCGGCTTGATGGGCCGCAAAGGCGTGATGGAGGAATAAGTCATGCTTGGTCTCAACAAAAAAGACGCGCTGCTGTTCATGATTGTCGCCCTTCTGGTGGGTATCGCACCGTTCCTGCTGAACCCCTTTCCCGAAGGCTCTTCGCTGGGGCAGATGTTCAACGCGGGCTACCCCGATCTGATGCAGCGGTTCGTGATCTTCGGTATTCTGGTCATCGGTTTCAATATCCTGTTCGGGCTGACCGGATACCTGTCTTTCGGTCACGCCGCGTTCCTGGGCATCGGCAGCTACTCGGCCGTGTGGATGTTCAAGCTGCTGGGCTACAACATCGTACCCGCGATCCTGCTGTCGGTCCTGGTGTCGGGCGTCTTCAGCCTGTTGATCGGCTTCATCGCGCTGCGCCGTACAGGGATCTACTTTTCGATCTTGACGCTTGCGATGGCGCAGATGTGCTTCAACCTGGCCTATTCGGTGCTTGGCAATCCGAATTCGAACTTCAACCTGACCAATGGCGAAACCGGGCTGCAGGTATACGGCAACGACCCGCAATACCTGATGAGCGAGGGAAGCCGCGAAATCCCGCACCTGTTCGGGCTGGCCATGCGCGACAGTTATCAGTGGGAGATCAGCGGCTGGCTGTTCACCTTCAATACCGGGTACTACCTGTCCGGCATCATCATGCTGGTCGCGTTCTACCTCTCGATCCGCATTTTCCGGTCGCCCTTCGGGCTGATGCTGCGCGCGATCAAGTCGAACAAGCAGCGGATGAACTACACCGGGCTGAACGCCAGACCCTATGCGCTGGCAGCCTTCGTGATTTCCGGCATGTACGCCGGTCTGGCAGGCGGGCTGCTGTCGTCGATGGACCCGCTGGCCGGTGCGGAACGGATGCACTGGACGGCCTCTGGCGAGATCGTGATCATGGCAATCCTGGGCGGTGTCGGCACCCTGGTCGGGCCAATCCTGGGATCGGGCTTTATCGAGTATTTCAAGAACATCTTGTCCAAGATCAACGACAGCCTGCTGCACCAGTGGTTATCCTGGCTTCCTGACGGGCTGGAAGACGGGATCGTATGGGTGCTGCATTTCTTTGTCGGCAAGGGCTGGCAACTGACCCTGGGTGTGCTGTTCATGCTGGTTGTGATCTTCCTGCCCGGCGGCCTTGTCGAAGGCGGTCAGCGTGTCGGACGGCTATTCCGGCGCAAAAAGGGAGGCGCCGACGGCGCCTCTGCCAAACAGCCTGCAGAATAGGGAGGAACACATCATGGCAATCCTCGAAGTCAAAGGCGTCAACAAACGGTTCGGCGGGCTACAGGCGCTGGGTAACGTGAACCTCAGCGTTCAGGAAAACACGGTGCATGCGATCATCGGGCCGAATGGCGCGGGCAAGTCCACCCTGTTGAATTGCCTTGTGGGCAAACTGATCCCGGACACCGGATCGGTGATGTTCGACGGGCAGTCGGTGCTGGGCCGCCAGCCTTTCGAAATCAACCAGATGGGCATCAGCCGCGTGTTCCAGACGCCAGAGATCTTTGCCGATCTCACGGTTCTGGAAAACGTCATGATCCCCTGCTTCGCCAAACGCGATGGCGCATTCCGGATGCATGCCATTGAAATGGTCGCTTCCGAGAAGGGCATCCGCGAACAGGCAGAGCAGATGCTGGAAGACGTCAACATGCTGAGCAAGTTGAACGAGCATGCCGGTTCCCTGTCGCGCGGCGACAAGCGCCGGCTGGAAATGGCGATGTGCCTGGTGCAGGAACCCCGCCTGCTGCTGCTGGACGAGCCCACCGCCGGCATGGCGCGGGCCGACACCAACAATACCATCGACCTGCTCAAGGAAATCCACGACAAGCGTAACATCACCATGGCAATCATCGAGCACGATATGCACGTGGTATTCTCGCTGGCCCAGCGGATCACCGTTCTGGCCCAGGGTACGCCGCTGGTCGAGGACACGCCGGAAAACATCAAGGGCCATCCCAAGGTCCGAGAAGCTTACCTTGGAGAGGCAAACTGACATGACCGTTCTGGAAGACAGCACCGCTCAGAAAACAACCGGGCAGCGCGACCACGCCCATCACACCGGGACCGCACCGGCCTATTTCTCGGTCTGGGACATCCACGCCTATTACGGCGAAAGCTATATCGTGCAGGGCGTCAGCTTTAACGTGCACGAGGGCGAAA
Source organism: Rhodobacter sp. (assembly GCA_022340385.1). Classification (GTDB taxonomy): domain Bacteria; phylum Pseudomonadota; class Alphaproteobacteria; order Rhodobacterales; family Rhodobacteraceae; genus CALGTJ01. The sequence continues at coordinate 762 of JAJDOB010000051.1, read as the reverse complement.
TCCTGGCACTTCTTGGCCGGAACGGGGCGGGCAAGACCTCTACCCTGCGCGCCATCGCCCGGCTGGACGATCCGCAGATCACGCATGGCGAAGTCTGGCTCGACCACCAGCACATTCACCTGATGAAGGCGCATGAGGCGGCGATTGCGGGCATCCAGCTGGTGCCCGAGGACCGCCGCATCATTCCCGGCCTGACGGTCGAGGAAAACATCCAGCTGGCGCAGATCGTCGAGCCCATCGGCTGGTCGCTGGACCGGATATACGAGCTGTTCCCACGCCTGGGCGAGCGCCGCAAACAGGAAGGCGTGACGCTGTCGGGCGGCGAACAGCAAATGCTGGCCATCGCCCGCGCGCTGTCACGCGACATCAAGGTACTGCTGCTGGACGAGCCCTACGAGGGTCTTGCCCCGGTGATCGTTGACGAGATCGAAAAGACGCTCAACATCATCAAGGAACAGGGCATCACCACGGTGATCGTCGAACAGAACGCAGTACGCGCCCTGAAACTGGCGGACCGCGCCGTGATCCTGGACACCGGCACGGTGGTATTTGACGGCACCGCGCAGGAAGTGCTGGAAAATGAGGAACTGCGCGCCGAATACCTGGCCATCTGACGAACTTTGCCCACGCCGCTCTTCCGCCCTTACAGGCGGCTTCGCGTGGGCGACCCCAAGCGACAGAAAGAGATATCATGATCGAACATTCCGACGAAATTCACGCCCCGTCTGACGAATTTGTCAAAACCGCCCATGTCAACGCAGC
>JAJDOB010000005.1 GCA_022340385.1 Rhodobacter sp. | reverse complement strand
GACGCGCGTGGCGATATCCGTCTCGGCCTTGGTGTTTTCGACCTGCTGCACCAGATAGTCGGCATAGCGCGCGCGCATCGCCGCCTCTTTCATCGCCGCGCCGCCGCGCCCGCGTTTGACGTTGTCCAGTTCGGCCGCACTCAGCATGGCGTCGCCATCGGTGTCGATCCGCGCGAAACGGGCAACGCTCATCCTGCGGCCCAGCCGTGTGTCCGCCAGTTCGTCGATGCCGAGTTTGCCATCATCATTCTGGTCATGGCGCGCCACCAGCCGTTCGCCCCGGCTTGGCCCGTGCATATGGCCATGCGCATGTGCGTGTCCGTGGGACTGGCCCTGAATTACTGCGTGCATGATCTTGCCCCTTTGCCAGGAATGAATTTGCCGAACGAAGCTTTGCAGACCAAGCTTAACAATGTCCTGACCGCCCCCCCGCACGCGGGCAGTTTCTGCGTAGAATTTTAGACGAAGTGTCCCCGGTTCCGGCGCCCGCCGGTCAGACTCGACTCTGCATCCGGTTCGCCCTAATTTGGAACAAAGAAAGAACATTCCGCTATCATGCCGCACCGCCGCATCCTTTCGCTCTGGTTTCCCCGGCTTGGCGCCGAACGCCTGCTGCGGATGGATCGCGGCTATCTGGATGCGCCCTTCGCGGTGGTCAGGGATCAGAACAACATGCAGGTGCTGGCCTCGCTGTCGCTGCGGGCAGAGGCAGAGGGGCTGATCCCCGGCCAGCCGTTGCGCGATGCCCAGGCGATGTGCCCGCAGCTGGTCACGCGGCTGGCCAACCCGCTGGCAGAGGCGCATTTTCTGACCGTGCTGCGCCGCTGGGCCGGAAAATTCTCGCCCTGGGTCGCCGAAGAGCCGCCCAACAGCCTGGTCATCGACCTGACCGGATGCGCGCATCTGTTCGGCGGCGAAGCGGCGCTGCTGCTGCAGGTCGAGGACGACTGCACCGATCTGGGCCTGTCGGTCCACTGCGGCATTGCCGATACCGTGGGCACCGCCTGGGCGCTGGCGCGTTATGCCGGCCAGCCCGCGCCGATGACCCGCACCGGCGACGCCATCGACCAGGAGGCCTACGCCACCCGCGCGCGTGCCGTCAAACGCCGCAACTGGGAACGCGGCGGCCGCCCCCCCGGGATCGGCACCGGCACCGACGCACCCAACCGCATCTCCGCGCCCGGCAAGACCCATTCGGCACTGGCACCGCTGCCGGTTGCGGCGCTGCGCATCCCCGCCGACACCGCCACCGCGCTGGCCCGCCTTGGCCTGCGCCGCGTCGGCGATCTGACCGGCATGCCGCGCGCCGCCCTGGCCCGCCGCTTTGGCCGCGATCTGGTGCGGCGTCTGGATCAGGCGCTGGGCTCGGACCCCGAACCGGTGTCGCCGGCGCGCCCGGTGATGCATTTCGCCGTGCGCCTGACCCTGCCCGATCCGATCGGACTGGAGGGCGATATCATGGCCGCGCTTGACCGGTTGCTGCCGGAACTGGAAAAGCGGCTGGTCGCCAAGGGGCGCGGGGTGCGGCGGCTGCGGCTGCAACTGTTTCGCGCCGACGCCACCATGCAGACCATCGAAATCGGCCTGGCCCGTCCCTCTGCCGCGCCCGACCGGATCAAACCGCTGCTGATCATGAAACTGCCCGAAATCGACGCCGGGTTCGGGATTGATTGCATCCGCCTGCACGCGCATGTGACCGAACCGGTGCACGCCCGCCAGCATCGCGGCCATATCGAGGCCGCCGCCGATGTGCAGGCGCGGCTGACCTCGAACACGCGGCTCGATGACCTGATCGGCCGGCTTGGTGCGCGCATCGGGCTCGAAGCGATCACCCGCGCCCATCCCGCCGACAGCAACATCCCCGAAAAAACCTCGCATCGCGTCGCCGCCGCCTGGTCAGAGCCCGCCGGCGACTGGCCCAGGGCCCCGACCCCGCGCCCGCTGATGATGTGGCCGCCCGAACCGGTGATGGCCGACGACGCGCCCGCGCCCCCGGCACGGTTTCGCTGGCGACAGCGCAGCCACGTCACCGCCGCCGTCAGCGGCCCCGAACGGATCGCGCCGGAATGGTGGCTGGATGATCCCAACTGGCGCAGCGGCGTGCGCGATTACTGGCAGGTCACCACCGAACATGGCCAGCGGCTGTGGCTTTACTACGCCCATGGCGGCACGATGTCGTCGGGCTGGTTCTGTCAGGGCAGCTTTGCCTAGACCCTGATCCCCGCCGGCCAGTGCCAGCGGCGAAACAGATCGCGGCGTGACCGGTAAACGCACCACAGAACCGTCGCCAGGAAAAACGGCGATACATAATCGCGCACAAAGAACCAGTCATCCTGCAAATAGCTGTCCGTCAAAAGGTCAGTGGACAGGTAAAGACACTGAAACGCCGAAACGAAAATCGCAGCCGGCAGGAACGCCCAGGCGACGCGAAACGCAGGCCCGTCGCTGCGACCGGCAATGATCCAGGCCTGTACCGCGAACCAGGACAGATAGAACTGCGGATGCCCGACCTTATAGACGAAAAACACCGCGAAAATCCCGACCAGCAGGGTCAGCTCCCATTCCAGCCGCGCCAGCCAGCCATGCAGCGCCACCAGGACGGCGGCCCCGATCACGTAAAGCGCATTGCGCGCGACCAGATGCTGCAGGATTGCCGACTGGTGCAGCGTTTCAACCGAATCGAGATAGCGCAGGATCGACAACATCTTTGGCCCGCGATCAGACCCGAACTGAAACGGCGAAAGAACCGCCGGCCCCCAGACAAGATAGGCCGCCGCCATGCCGGCCAGAAACACCACCAGCCCGACCAGCGGCACCCTCAGATCCAGCCGGCCATCGCCGCGACCGGCCAGGAACCCGGCAAACAGCAGCGGGTAGAATTTCATCAGCGCCCCCAGCGCGATCCAGAACCCGGCCCAGCCGCGCTGGCCGCCCGCGAAAACCGCACAGGCCACCACCATGCAGAAGGCCGGAACGATATCGTTGATGCCGAAAAAATAGACCGTGATGATGGTCAGTGGCGACAGTGGAAACAGCACCGCCAACAGCCAGAGCCGCGCCCGGGTCAAGGCAATTCCGGCACTGCGCGACGCGTTGACCAGAATGGCGAAGATACCGATCGACAGGCCGGTGAAGATGAATTTTGGCAGCAACCAATAGATCGCCCAAAGCGGCGCGAACACGGCATGGAAGGGTCCGTAGGCATTGGTATCAATGACTTGCCCCTCGGCCTCTGTCGCCCAGGGGCCATAGCCGCTGACCGCCGCCCACCACTGACCGCGATAGGCGTTATAATCATGCATCGAATTGATCAGGTACGACACGGCAAACGCAATCACGGCAACC
>JAJDOB010000021.1 GCA_022340385.1 Rhodobacter sp. | reverse complement strand
TTTTCGCATTGTGCTTTGCCATCTGCGTTTTCGCGATCGACTGGTTGTTGCCGCATCACGAGACCAGGACGGCCGATCTGTCGCACGGGTTGCGGGTGGCGTTTGTCATCGGCAGCGCCGGTATCATGCAGATGATCCGCGATCACGGGCGCTATGATCTTTCGAACTTCTGCCTGCTGTTCCTTGCGATCTATCTGGCGCTGAATCGCCGCCTGTTCTGGGCCGGGCTGGTGGCGGCGGTAGGCGTGTTGCATCACGAAGCCTTTGCGGTTTTCGCGCTGCCACTGGTGTTCGCGCTGGTGGCGCATGTTTCCGCGCAGAACGGTGAATCGCGTTTCAATCGCGCTGTCCTGTTGTTCCTGACGCCGGTGCTTGCCGCGATCATCGCAGTGGCGGTTTTCGGGAATTCGGAACTGGCCGCGGATATCGACCTTGGCGAGGGCGCCCGGGTCTGGAAACGCGGCCTGATCGAATACAATCGGGGGATTTCGCTGCTGCACATCGGGCTGCTTGTCGTGTTCTGGTCGGCGCTGGTCTCGATCGTGGTCTGGTTTCACCGGGCGAACAAGGTATCGGCGGGCTGGTTCTTCCTGGCGGCAATGGCGCCGTTGCTGCTGAATGTCCTGGGCCGGGACCATCCGCGCTGGTTCACGCTGGGGTTTCTTTCGGTCATCATCGGGCTTGGGGTGCAGGCCCGGGTGCAGAACCTGCGGTTTCCGCCGCTGAAAGGCTTTATGCGCTGGCCGGTGCTGTTGCTGTGCCTGCCGCTTGGCCCGATGGGCGCGGTCCGGATTTTCCCCTGGTTCTGACGATCCGCAAGCCTATCTGGGCCGGTCCGCCGGATAGGTGCCGAGGATTTTCATGTAGGACGTGAAATAGTCGAGCTCTTCCATCGCCTGGGCAACGCCCGGATCGTCGGGGTGACCCTCGATGTCGGCATAGAACTGTGTCGCGGTGAACGAGCCGTCGACCATGTAGCTTTCCAGCTTGGTCATGTTGACGCCATTGGTCGCGAATCCGCCCATCGCCTTGTACAGCGCCGCCGGGATGTTCCGCACGCGAAACACGAAGGTGGTCATCATCGTGCCATCGCGACGCGAAGTGTCGGCCTCGCGGGACATGATGAGAAAGCGGGTGGTGTTGTGCGCGTGATCCTCGATGTGGCGGGCCAGAACGGTCAGCCCGTAGACCTCTCCTGCCAGTTCCGAGGCCAGCGCGGCGTGCGACTTGTCGGCCGCCTCTGCAACTTCGCGCGCGGCGCGGGCATTGTCAGAGCTGACGCGGCCCTTGATGCCATGTTCGCGCAGGAAGCCGGCGCATTGGGGCAGCAGCACGATGTGGCTGAAAGCCTCCTTGACGTCGGCAAGCTTTGCGCCGGGAACCGCCAGAAGGTTGATATGCACCCGAAGAAACGCCTCGTCGACAATGTGCAGTCCGGATTCGGGCAGCAGCCGGTGAATGTCGGCCACCCGCCCGTAGGTCGAGTTTTCCACCGGCAGCATGGCAATATCGGCGGCGCCGGACGTGACCGCCTCGATCACATCCTCGAAGGTGCGGCAGGGCAGGGCCTCCATATCGGGGCGCGCGTTGCGGCAGGCCTCGTGGCTGTAGGCTCCAAGCTCTCCCTGAAAGGCGATCCGGTTGGTCATTTTCGCCTATTCCTCAAAATTCCGGCCCCAAGGGCGTTTCGTCGCGCCTCATATACCTTGAACCGGAACGGCGGAAGCGCATAGATAGCAGCGGAATCTGCACGGGGCGAAACGCGACATGTTCGACACAATGACAATGACCAAGATCGTGGGCGGCTTTTGCGGCATGTTCCTGATCTTTCTGCTGGGCAACTGGGCGGCGGAATCGATTTACCATGTCGGTGAGGCGGGCCATGGCGATGAACATCATCAGGCCTATACCATCGACACCGGTGCCGGCGACGCGCATGGCGGAACCGAAACCGACGCGCCGGCGGTTGATTTCGGCGTGGTTCTGGCGTCCGCCGATGTGGCCGCGGGTGAGAAATTGTTCAAGGCCTGCAAGTCCTGCCACAAGATCGAAGCCGGGGCGAACGGCACCGGGCCCAGCCTTTACGGCGTGGTCGGGCGTCCGGTCGGATCGGCCGACGGGTTCAAGTATTCCGGCAACCTGGTGAAGGTGGCGCAGACCTGGACACCAGAGGCGTTGCAGGAATTCCTGACCAATCCAAAGGCATATGCGCCAGGCACCAAGATGACCTACAAGGGCATGGCCGACATTGAAGATCGCGCCAATTTGATTGCCTGGCTCGATTCGCTGGACAACTGACAAATATCGCGAAAACCACTGCAAAGGCCGCCCCTGAACCGGGCGGCCTTGTGTTTTTCAGGAATCAAACTGCCGTGAAGTTTCACAATATCGCCTTGAACGCTCGACAAACGGATTTTTAGTTTAATTTTAGTCAACGAGGCCCAGAGTAGGGTAAAAGCGCCGACAGAGCGGAGGAGAATCCATGACAGATCGCCAACCCAAAGCGCTGGCCCTTGCCAGGACCGCACCGTCGCGTCAGCTGTTCAAGATGATGATGGTGGTGCCGTTCTCGATTCTGGCACTGGCGCTGATGGCGGTGATGGCCAGGGCAGAGGTGATCCGGTCGCACGGGATTTCGACGTTCGGTGAACTGACGCTGCCCGCTGACTTTCCGTATCTGCCCTATGTGAACCCGGACGCACCAAAGGGTGGCGAGATTTCGATCAGCTGGTCGTCGGGCAATTTCGATTCGATGCACCCCTATACCCGCAAGGGCCGGTCGGCGGTCATGGCCAGCGTGTTTTTCGAATCGATGCTGGAAAGCCCGGCGCATGTGGTTGGCGAAAGCTACTGTTTGCTGTGCGAATACATGGAATACCCCGAATCCAAGGAATGGGTGATCTTCAAGATTCGCGACGAGGCGAGGTTTTCCGACGGCACGCCCCTGACCGCGCAGGATGCGCTGTTCAGCTTCGAGATTCTGCGCGACGAGGGGCTGCCAAGCTTTCGCGCCTCGATCATCAAGACCATCGCCGGGGCCGAGGTTCTGGACGACAAGCGCATCAAATTCACGTTCAATGAAGATGCGCCGCTGCGCGGCCGGATCGATTCCGCCGGGGGGTTGCCGGTTTTCAGCGAGGCAAGCCACATCGCGGCGGGGATTCCGTTCGAAGACAACCGGCTGGAACCGCTGGTCGGATCGGGGCCGTACACGCTGGGCGAAATCGACGTCGGCAACCGCGTGGTCTATACCCGCAACCCCGACTACTGGGGCGAAAACCTGCCGCTGACCCGGGGGCGCAACAATTTCGATGCGATCCGGATCGAATATTACGGCGACGGCATCGCGGCATTCGAGGGCTTCAAGGCCGGAAACTATACGTTCCGCCAGGAAAACAGTTCCAAGGTCTGGGCGAACGACTATGACTTTCCGGGGCTGAGCGCGGGCTATGTCATCAAGAAGGAACTGCCCGACGATACCATCACCTCGGGCCAGTCCTTCATCATCAACCTGCGGCGCGAGAAGTTTCAGGACGTGCGTGTGCGCGAGGCGCTGACGCTGATGTTCAATTTCGAATGGACCAACAAGACGCTGTTTTTCGGGCAATATTCGCAGGGGCCGAGCTTTTGGCAGAACACCGATCTGCAGGCCACCGGGATGCCGACCCCCGGAGAGCTGGCGATACTGGAGCCGCTGCGCGACAAGCTGCGCCCCGAGGTGTTCGAACAGGAAGCCTATTCGCTGACCCCGTCCAGCCCCGACGATGCCCGCGACCGCCGCAAGGCGCGCAAGGCGCTGCGCCTGTTGCAGGACGTCGGTTACGAGGCCGGCGACGACGGCATGCTGCGCAAGGACGGCAAGACGCTGGTCGTCGAATTCCTGAATTCCAGCCCGCTGTTCGATCGGATCATCAACCCTTATGTCGCCAATCTGCGCTCGATCGGGGTCGACGCCAGCCTGAACCGGGTGGACAACGCGCAGGAAACCCAGCGCGAGCGCGATTATGATTTCGATATCATCACCGGGCATATCGCGATGGGCTATGAGCCGGGGTCGGGGCTGCGCCAGTATTTCGGTTCCGAAAGCAAGAATGCCTCGGTCTTCAACCTGTCGGGTGTCGGAAACGAGACCTTCGACGTGCTGATCGACGCGGTGGTCAATGCCGAAACCAAGGATGACATGATAACCGCCGCCAAGGCGCTGGACCGGGTGCTGCGCTGGGAACGAATCCGCATTCCGCAATGGTACAACGCCAACCACTGGGTCGCGTATTTCGACATGTATGAACACCCCGATCCGCTGCCGCGCTATTCGCTGGGGTTCCTGGATTTCTGGTGGTGGAACGCCGAAAAAGCGGCGGCGCTGAAGGCCGCTGGCGCGCTTTGATCGCGGGACCGATCTAGGTGGGCGCCTATATCCTACGACGGCTGTTGCTGATCCTTCCGACGCTGCTCGGGATCATGATCGTCAACTTCACGCTGACCCAGTTCGTGCCGGGCGGGCCGATCGAACAGATCATCGCCCAGCTGGAAGGCAACGGCGACGTGTTTGAATCCTTTTCCGGGGGCGGCGCCGAATCCGACACCTCGTTCGAGGCGGAAACCGGGTATATCGGCGGGCGCGGCCTGCCGCCCGATCTGATCGAAGACCTGCAGGTTCAGTTCAACTTTGCCCGGATCGTGTGCGAGCCCGGCTATACCGGCAAACCCGACGTCAAGGTCAAGGAATGCAGCGCAGAGCGGATTCCGGCGATGGAACGCTTTTTGCGGATGTTGTGGGACTACATGCGATTTGACTTTGGCGAAAGCTATTTCCGGTCTGTCGGGGTGCTGGAACTGGTGCTGGAAAAACTGCCGGTGTCGCTGACGCTGGGGCTGTGGTCGGTGTTGCTGATCTATCTGGTGTCGATCCCGCTGGGGGTGCGCAAGGCGGTCAAGGACGGCACGCCATTCGACACCTGGACCTCGACCGCGATCATCGTGGCCTATGCAATCCCCGGCTTCCTGTTCGCGATCCTGCTGCTGGTCCTGTTCGCGGGCGGGTCTTATTGGCGGATATTCCCGCTGCGCGGGCTGACATCCGACGGGTTCGAGGACATGACGCTGATCGGTCAGGCGCTGGACTATCTGTGGCACATAGCCCTTCCGGTGATTGCCTATTCGATCAGCGGATTCGCCGGGCTGACCTTTCTGACCAAGAACAGCTTTCTGGATCAGATCAAGATGCAGTACGTGGTCACCGCCAAGGCCAAGGGCCTGTCGGAACGCCGGATTCTGTACGGCCATGTCTTTCGCAACGCGATGCTGATCGTGATTTCCGGATTTCCGGCGCTGTTCATCAGCATCTTCTTCGGCGGCTCGCTGATCATCGAGACGATCTTTTCGCTGGACGGTCTGGGACGGCTGGGATTCGAGGCGGCGGTGGCGCGCGACTATGCGGTGATTTTCGGCACGCTGTTCTTTTTCGGTCTGATCGGCCTGGTCGTCGGGATCATCAGCGACCTGATGTATGTCTTCGTCGATCCGCGCATCGACTTTTCCTCGCGGGAGACATAGATGCGCCGACCCGCCGTGACTTTGCCCGCCGAACTGCCAAGGCGCCGCCGTTTTGAACTGTCGCCGCTGAACAAGCGCCGTTTGCGCAATTTCACCAGCAACCGGCGCGCCTACTGGTCGCTTGTGATCTTTTCGGTGCTGTTCGGGCTGTCGCTTTTTGCCGAGTTCCTGGCCAACGACAAACCGATACTGGTGCACTATCGCGGCAGCTATTACACGCCGATCTTCAAATTCTATTCCGAGCAGGAGTTCGGCGGCGATTTCAAGGCCGAAGCCCCCTACAGCGATATCGAGGTGCAATGCCTGATCGTCAGCGGCGGGCTGGAAGACTGTTTCGACGCCCCCGAAGAGATCATCGAGGACGCGCAGGATGGCGAGGTTGCCGGCAATGCGATCGAGAAAGGCTGGATCCTGTGGCCGCCGGTGCGCTACCGCTACGATTCCATCGTCGATACCGGCGGGGTGGCCCCGGGGCCGCCAAGCGCGCAGAACCTTCTGGGCACCGATGACACGTCACGCGACGTGCTGGCGCGGGTGATCTACGGCTTTCGCCTGTCGATCTTCTTTACCTTCATCGTCACCGCCATCACCTCTGCCATCGGCATTTTCGCGGGGGCGGTACAGGGCTATTTCGGCGGCTGGATCGACCTGATCTTTCAACGCGTGATCGAGATTTGGGGCTCCACCCCGTCGCTTTACGTGATCATTATCATGTTCGCGATTTTCGGGCGCAGTTTCTGGATGCTGGTGTTCCTGCTGTCGCTGTTCGGGTGGACGGCGCTGGTTGGCGTGGTGCGGGCCGAATTCCTGCGGGCGCGGAATTTCGAATATATCCGGGCGGCCAAGGCGCTGGGCGTGTCGAACTGGACGATCATGTTCCGCCACATGCTGCCGAACGCGATGGTGGCGACGCTGACGCTGCTGCCCTTCATCATAACCGGGACGATTTCGTCGCTGGCGGGCCTGGATTTCCTGGGATACGGGCTGCCGTCCTCGGCCCCGAGCCTGGGTGAACTGACGTTGCAGGCCAAGCAGAACCTGCAGGCGCCGTGGCTGGCCTTCACCGCTTTCTTTGCCTTCGCGATCATGCTGTCGCTGCTGATTTTCATCTTCGAGGGCATCCGCGACGCGTTCGACCCCAGAAAGACATTCCAATGACGCCGGCAAGCGGAGCGACCGGATGAGCGCAACATTGGACGTCAGGAACCTGTCGGTCAGCTTTCGCCAGGACGGCAAGGTGATCGAGGCGGTCCGCAACGTTTCGTTCCAGGTCGGGCGCGGCGAGACCGTGGCGCTGGTCGGCGAATCCGGATCCGGCAAATCGGTGACCGCGCTGTCGACCGTTTCGCTGTTGCCCGAAAGCGCGACGATTACCGGTTCGATCACATATGACGGCGCGCAGATGGTCGGCGCATCGGAACCGGAACTGCGCCGGGTGCGCGGCAATGACATCAGTTTCATCTTTCAGGAGCCGATGACCTCGCTGAACCCGCTGCATACGCTGGAAAAGCAGATCATGGAAAGTCTGGCCCTGCACCAGGGACTGACCGGGGACGCCGCGCGCAGGCGGATCGTGGACCTGCTGACCAAGGTCGGCATTCACGAACCGGAAACGCGCCTGAAGGCCTATCCGCACCAGTTGTCGGGCGGGCAGCGCCAGCGGGTGATGATTGCCATGGCGCTGGCCAACGGGCCGGAACTGCTGATCGCGGACGAACCGACCACGGCGCTGGACGTGACTATTCAGGCGCAGATCCTCGACCTGCTGTACGAGCTGAAACAGACCGAGGACATGTCGCTGCTGTTCATCACCCATGATCTGGGCATCGTGCGCCGGATCGCCGACCGGGTCTGTGTGATGCAGAATGGCGAGATCGTGGAACAGGGCAATACGGCCGAGATTTTCGACGATCCGCGGCATATCTATACCCGAAAACTGCTGGGGGCAGAGGCGACCGGCCGGCCGGGACCGGTGCCAAAGGATGCCGGGGTGGTTGTGCGCACCAAGGATCTGCGCATCTGGTTTCCGATCTACCGCGGGCTGTTGCGGCGGGTCGTGGGGCATATCAAGGCGGTGAACTCTGCAAGCCTGGAGGTGCGCGCGGGCGAGACGCTGGGCATTGTCGGCGAAAGCGGATCGGGCAAGACCACGCTGGCGCTGGCGATCATGCGGCTGATATCCTCGAATGGCGAGATCCATTTCATGGATGACCCGATTCACGCCTACAAGGGGCGCGATATGCGCCGGCTGCGCCGCGACATGCAGATCGTGTTTCAGGATCCCTACGGCTCGCTTAGCCCGCGCATGACCGTCGAAGAGATCATCGCCGAAGGGCTGAGCGTCCACAAGATTGCCGACGACCGTCCCCGGCACGAACTGGTGGCCGAGATCATGGCCGAAGTCGGGCTTGATCCGGCGGCGATGCACCGCTACCCGCACGAGTTTTCCGGCGGCCAGCGGCAGCGGATCGCGATTGCACGGGCGATGATCCTGCGCCCGAAACTGTTGGTGCTGGACGAACCGACCAGTGCGCTGGACATGACCGTGCAGGTCCAGATCGTTGAATTGCTGCGCGATCTGCAGCACAAATACGGGCTGGCCTATCTGTTCATCAGCCACGATCTGAAGGTGGTGCGCGCCCTGAGCCACAAGGTTATCGTGATGAAACAGGGCGATATCGTCGAGGCCGGCGACGCGCGGGACGTGTTCGAGAACCCGACGACGGAATACACGCGCGAACTGATGGCGGCGGCGTTTGATCTTCAGGCGGCAGGTGCCGTGGGCTGAGGCGATGCTTTGTCAGCGCGGGTCGGTTGGCGCTGCGCCTTAAGCCTTCCGGTTTCGGATTGCGCCCTGATCGCGCGGGCGTGTGGTCAGCCCGGCCCGATCGTGTTGCATTCCAGGTTGCGCGCCTGCAGGCGGCGGCAGGCACGTTCCGCGCCTTCCTTGGTCATGCCGACGAAATTCGCGTCATGCCCGCGGCTGCTGCTGGCGACCTTGCGCAATGCGTCATCGAGCGTGCCAAGCTCTGCCAGCGCGGTTTTCAGCAGCACCCGCTCTGCCTGATTTCGGGTGGTGAAGCGCCCGACGTTGATGCCCCAGTGATGCCCGCCAGAGGTCGACAGCCTTGTGACGATAACCGGTTCCGCGGGCGTCGTATCCAAAGCGACATTCACGAAATCGGCCGGGCGCGGTTTCGGCGCGGCGATTGCCACGCGAACCGGTTTGGTCGCGGGGGCTGGTGCTGCCGCCGGCATTGCCACTTCGGGCAGTTCGGGTTTGGGCACGGGCTTGACCGCCGGCAGCACGCTGGCCGTCAGAGTTTCCGGCGCGGGCAGGGCGGCGGGTTCGACCTGTGCCGCGGTGACCGCTTCGGCGATCGTCTCTGCCATTGCCACCAGCATTTCTTCGGGCGGGGCTTGCGGGGTGGCGCCGGGCCGTGGCACCGGGCGCGGGCTGACCTTGACGGCGCGGATCACGCGGATCGTCTTTCCGGCCAGCATCCCGTTGGCGTTCGGAACCTGTGCAGGCTCCGGATCCGCCGAGTAGACGGGCTTGGCCGGTTTGTTGACCGGCGCGGTCGACGGCGCCCGGCGAAAGCCCATGTCCAGCAATTCGGCCACCCTGGCGTTGCGTTGCGCGGTCGAGCGGCCGCCGAACATCGTGGCGATGATCCGTTCCTGACCGCGTTCGGCAGAGGCCACCAGGTTGAATCCGGCAGCGCGGGTGTAACCGGTCTTTATCCCGTCGGCGCCCTCGTAGGCAGCCAGAAACTTGCGGTTTGTGTTGGCGACATCGCGTATCCCCGCAAAGGTCGAGCGGCGCGAAAACAGATTGTAGTATTCCGGGTGATCGTAAAACAGGTGCCGCCCCAGCAGGGTCATGTCGCGCGCGGTCGAAAGATGCCCGGCCTCGGTCAGCCCGTTGGCGTTCTTGAAGGTCGTGCGGGTCATGCCCAGCGCTTTGGCGGTGCGGTTCATGCGGCGGGCAAAGGCCGCCTCGCTGCCCGATATCGCCTCTCCCAGAGCGGTGGCGGCGTCATTGGCCGATTTGACAGCGGCGGCGCGGATCAGGAAGCGCAGCTTGATCGTCTGTCCCGGTTTCAGCCCCAGTTTTGACGGCGGTTCTGATGCGGCCTTGGTCGAGATCTTGACGTCGGTGTCCAGGTCGATCTCGCCATGCTTGATGGCGTCGAAGACCACATAAAGCGTCATCATCTTGGTCAGCGATGCGGGGTGCAGCCTTGTGTCGGCGTTGCGGGCATGCAGGACCTCGCCGGTGCGTGCATCCATCACAAGGGCGGCATAGGGCGCCGCCGCCGCGGACAGCATGGAAAACACCATCATGCCGGCCGCAAATAGCCCAACGAGGGCCAATTGTCCCAATCGCGTCTGCACGCTTGATTCCTACTCTGCCTCGTCGCCCCGGATCTATTTGCCCGGATGTCTTGATTGCGACCAAGCTAGCACAGCAATCCGAATCAGAAAACAGCTTATTTTCAATGGCTTTCAGAAAGTTGTTCATCCGGAATCCCAGATGTTGGGATAGGACCGGATCCTTCCCCAACATATTTCATTGTGGCAAGAATGTGGCGACGCCGGCGCGCCAGCGGTCAACCGGGGTCAGCCAAGGTCGGCAACCAGCGCCGGCAGGGCAGACAGATCGGCAATTTCGCGGTAGCGCGGGCTGTCGCTGGGGGCGGCTTCGTGTTCCAGTTCCCACACCAGCCCGTGGGGGACATAGACACCCCAGCCACCGGCCTCGATCATCGGAATCACGTCGGATTTCATCGAATTTCCGACCATGAGCGCGTGATCCGGCCCGTGCGCGTGGCGTTCGAATATCTGCCGGTACACGGCTGCGGTCTTGGCAGAGACGATCTCGACCCCGTCGAACAGGTCGCCGAGCCCGGATTGCGCCAGTTTGCGTTCCTGATCCAGAAGATCGCCCTTGGTGATAAGCAACACGTGATATTGCTCTGCAACCGCCCTGACGGCGTCGCGCGCATGCGGCAAAAGCTCGATAGGGTGGCGCAGCATATCCTGCCCGGCGGCGATCAGTTCGCGGATGACCGAGGCGGGAACGCGGTCTTCGGTCACTTCGATCGCGGTTTCGATCATCGACAGGACGAAGCCTTTGATGCCGAATCCATAATGCCCGATATTGCGCCGCTCGGCCTGCAACAGGCGATGCATCAGGTGATCGGGCTTTGCGTAGTCGCGCAGCAGATCGCAGAATCGCTCTTGTGTCAGGCGGAAGAAAGCTTCGTTCTGCCAGAGCGTATCATCCGCATCGAACCCGATTGTTGTCAGTTTTGCGACCATCGGCCCCTCTTTTCGCAGCGGAATCGGGCTGTGATCCTGCCACAGACCCGGTTGGCCCCTTTTCACACGGAACCAAGCGCTTATATAGTCGCTCCCAGGCATAGAATGTAAATTGATGGAGTTTCCGGTTGTGACGACTTTCCCCATCATCATGTCGGACAAGCCCGACCAGACCGATGGCGACACCGGAGTCGCGACCCAGACGCGTGTCAAAACCAAACGTCCGCCGCTGTATAAGGTGCTGTTGCTGAACGATGATTTCACGCCGATGGAATTCGTGGTGCATGTGCTGGAGCGGTTCTTTGGCCTGAATCACGCGCAGGCATTTGAAATCATGCTGACCGTGCACAAGAAAGGCGTGGCGGTGGTTGGTGTCTTTGCCTTCGAGATTGCCGAAACCAAGGTCGGTCAGGTGATGGATTTCGCCCGCCGCCATCAGCATCCGCTGCAATGCACGATGGAAAAGGAATAGGGCGCCGGCGCCCGATCCCCGATGTCAGATACAAGATTGAACATCGCGCTGGGCAGCGGCGCCGTGACGCTGCCGCCCGAAGGGCGCATCGCCGTCTTTCGCCCGCATGGCGATGCTGACCTGTCGGACCTGCCCGGCGACCGCGTGCATGTGATTCAGGGGTTCCGCCCCGACCACGATGCGTTCGTGGCGTCGGGATATGACACCGGTGTCGCGCCTGACGGCGCGTATTCCGGCGCGCTGGTCTTTCTGACCCGGTCCAAGATCGAGGCGCGGGCGCTGATCGCGCAGGCGGCCGGTTTCGGTGGCGTGGTGATCGTCGATGGCCAGAAGACCGACGGCATCGAAAGCATTCTGCGCGATATCCGCAAACGCGCCGATGTGGGCGAGGTAATTTCCAAGGCGCATGGCAAGCTGTTCGCCTTCCGGGGCGGCGATTTCAGCGACTGGCAGCCCGATCCGGCGGGGCATGCGATTGCCGGCGGTTTCAGGACCGTGCCGGGCGTGTTTTCCGCCGACGGGATCGACCCGGGATCTGCCGTGCTGGCGGCGGCATTGCCTGCGCGGCTGTCGGGGCGCATCGCGGATCTTGGGGCGGGGTGGGGCTTTCTGGCGCGCGAGATCCTGACCCGCGAGGGCGTAAGCCAGTTGCACCTGATCGAGGCCGAGCACGCTGCACTTGCGTGCGCGCGTGTCAATGTCACCGATGCGCGGGCGCAGTTCCACTGGGCCGACGCGTTGCAATTTGCGCCCGACGTGCCGCTTGACGCAGTGGTCAGCAATCCGCCGTTTCATACCAGCCGCGCCGCGGAACCCGCGATTGGCCGGGCCTTCATCGCGGCCGCCGCACGGATGCTGAAGCCTTCGGGAAAACTGTGGCTGGTGGCGAACCGGCATTTGCCCTACGAGGCCGAAGCCGCGTTGCATTTTCTGGACGTACAGGAAGTGGCCGGCGACAAACGGTTCAAAATACTGGCCGCCGCAAAGCCCCGTCGCGGTCGGCACTGAAATCAACTAGGATTCCGACGAGGGAATCAGGAGCATCCGCCCATGTCATTCTCTATCGCGGGTAAGACCGCCATTGTCACCGGCGCCGCCAACGGCGTTGGTCTGGCCATCGCCCGGCATTTCGACGGCCGTGGTGCAAATGTCGTCTTTGCCGACATGGACGAGGCGCGCCTGCAAAAGGAACTGGGCGACCGGGTCAACGAAGACGATTCAAACGTGCGCCTGTTCGCGGGTGATCTGCGCGAGAAACTGACCATCGCCAACCTGCTGTCCGCAACGATCGAGGCGTTCGACGGCGTCGATATCCTGGTCAACGCCAGCCGTCAGATGTTGGCCTCTGACCCGCTGAACCCGGATGACGATGCGGTCGAAACGCTGTTGCAACAGAACCTGATCACCAGCCTGCGCCTGACCCAACTGGTTGCCAAACGGATGATCAAGCAGACTGCGGATGCGAGTCGCACCGAGGGGCTTGCCGGTTCCATCATCAATCTCAGCTCGATCGCGGCGCGCCGGACACATCCGGAATTGCTGGGATATTCGGTCAGTTCGGCGGCGCTGGATCAGATGACCCGTTCGATGGCCGTGGCGCTGGCGCCGCACCGGATCCGTGTGAACGCGGTGGCCTTCGGCAGCGTGATGAGCGCCAGCCTGAAGGATTCGCTGAAGGCGGACGATGGTTGCCGTGAGGACATCATCAGCCATACGCCGCTGGCGCGGATCGCCAGTGCCGGCGAGGTGGCCGAGGCCGCGCAGTTTCTGGCCTCGGACGGATCGGGGTTCATGACCGGGCAGATCATCACCGTCGATGGCGGGCGCAGCCTGGTCGATACGGTCAATGCGCCGGTCCACTGAGGCAGAGCGGTTTCCCGGCCTGGCTGCGACCGGATGGCACAGACTTTTTGCCTCAGCCCAGCCTAGTTGACCGGGCCCGCAGGGTTGGTCATCAAGATGGTGGACAGACAGCCGGAGCCCCGATGACCGATCTATTCGAAACCCGAAAATCGCAAGCCGCTGACTGGTTTCGTGCGCTGCGCGACGAAATCGTCGCCGCGTTCGAAGCCCTTGAGGACAGCCAGACCAGCGGCCCATTCGCCAGCGCCGCCGCCGGTCGGTTCGAGGTGACTCCCACCACGCGCGGCAGCGAAGACGGCAGCGATGCGGGCGGCGGCCTGATGAGCGTGATGCGCAACGGCCGGGTGTTCGAAAAGGTCGGTGTCAATGTCTCGACCGTCTACGGCAAGCTGGGCGAGGCCGCGCAACAGGCAATGGCGGCGCGCGGCGTGCCCGGCATGGCGGATGACCCGCGGTTCTGGGCCAGCGGCATCAGCCTGGTTGCACATATGCAGAACCCGCATTGCCCGGCAGTACATATGAACACGCGCATGTTCTGGACTCCGAATGCGTGGTGGTTCGGCGGTGGCGAAGACCTGAACCCCTGCATCGAATATGCCGAGGATACGGCGGATTTCCACGCGGTGCTGAAGGCGCATTGCGACCGGCATCAGCCCGAATACTACCCGCGGTTCAAGGCATGGGCGGACGAATATTTCTTCGTTCCGCACCGGGGTCGCGCGCGCGGTGTCGGCGGCATCTTCTACGACGATCATAACAGCGGCGACTGGGACGCGGATTTCGCCTTTACCCAGGATGTGGGCCGGGCGTTCCTGCCGGCTTTCCTGGGGGTGACGCAAAAGCGGCGCGATACGGGCTGGACCGAGGCCGACCGCGACACGCAACTGGTCCATCGCGGGTTATACGCCGAATACAACCTGGTGTATGATCGCGGCACGAAATTCGGACTGGCGACCGGCCATGACGCGGACGCGGTGCTGATGAGCCTGCCGCCGCTGGCGAAATGGGTCTGACACCGTCCGCGACGTCCATGAGATTCATGTGACACTGTCCGGCCCGGGACAGATGCGAATCGTTTCTTTCCCGATCAGGTCCGCTCTGTATCTGCGGCGGCCTGACGTCGCAGCCAGTGGATGAAGGCCTTGGTCGATGCGCGCGGCGGTCCGGGGCGCGTCACGATAAAATATCCTGATCCCGGATTGGGGTCCTCGAACAGCACTTTCAGCGTGCCGTGGGCGATGTCCTGTTCGACGAAGGCCCGGCTGGTGCCGGCGATGCCCTGCCCCTGACGCAAGGCTTCCAGCAGCAGGTTGCCCGGCAGGTGGGTCAGCCCGTTCATCCGCTTTTCGGTCACACCGTTGGTGCGCAGCCAGTTGGCGACCTCGTTGGTTCCAAGTTCCTGCAGCCACGGATATTTCAGCAAATCCTGCGGCGCGCCGATGGTGCAATCGCCGACCAGGCTGGCCGCTCCCATGATCAGGAAATCGGTCGGCAACAGCAGTTCCGATTCCAGCCCGGCCCAGATTCCGCGACCGAAGCGGATCGCCAGATCCAACCCGCCGGCGGCCGGGTCGGTCAGCCCGGGGCTGGGGTTTATCATCAGGTCGATGGTCGGATGGCGCTGGCGAAAATCGCCGATCCGCGGCAGCAGCCAACTGCCGGCGAACATCGGTGTTGTCGTGATCTGCAAGGGCCGCGCCGCATCCGCGCCGGTCAGTGCGTCGATTTCGCGTGTCATCGCGCCAAAGCCATCGTTCAGGGTCCGTCCGAGACGCGCGCCGTCTTCCGTCAACGCCACGCCCCGCCCGTCCTTGACCACCAATTGCACGCCGACATGGTTTTCAAACGCGCGAACCTGCTGGCTTATCGCGGCGTGGCTGAC
The DNA here is from genome assembly GCA_022340385.1 of Rhodobacter sp. Classification (GTDB taxonomy): domain Bacteria; phylum Pseudomonadota; class Alphaproteobacteria; order Rhodobacterales; family Rhodobacteraceae; genus CALGTJ01. Next base: position 9,282 of record JAJDOB010000021.1, on the reverse strand, counting down.
ATTCAGCAGATCGCCGGCGCCTGATATCGAACCGGATTCGGCCAGCGCGGCAAAGGCGCGAAGCTGGGCAAGCGGGGGCAGTGACCGAATTGACATATGTAAGCCTGGATTACGGGTTTGGATTTTTCCTGACTCGCATGTTCAGGCCGGAACATCAATATTCACTGGCAGAAACCCATAGGCAAAAGGATCGAGCCAATGATCAACCCATACGCCCAGACTTTCATGATTGCCGCCCGCACCCAGCACCTGGTGACGCCGCAGCCGCGCGACACCTCGCTGGCACGCCCAAGCAAGCCGAGCCGGTCGCTGTTCCGCCGGATCCGTCCGGTGGCTGCGGACAAGACCTGACCCTTCCCCGGGTCAGAAAACCCTGGGCGCGCCGATTTCGCCGGCGCGCCTACCAGCGCAGCCCATAGCGCAGCGCGTCGTAAATCCCGGCATGGATATTGCGAGAGGCGATGGCATCGCCGATCCGGTATAGCCGAAACCCGGCATCAGGCTTGCGATCCGGAAATATCGCCCCGGTGCCCAGCAAGGCGTCATAGGAAACTTCCCCAAGATTGCGGCTGTGCGATTTCAAATCGTGATACAACTCGTCCAGCGCCGCCGTGCCATGCTCGACCACCACCTGATCGACACGGCGCGTGTCGGTAAAGGTGCGGCTGTAGTCAGAGCCCAGCGCGACCACCAGTTCATTGCCCTCGCGCCGCACCCCGGTGACGCGGGTGTTGATGGTGATTCTGGTTCCGGTTTCCTGAAACGCGGTCATATAGGGCACATGGTTCAGACCGCCTATTTCGGGCGCAAAGAACCGCTCTGGCGTGATCAGTTCGACCTGCGCGCCGCTGCGCGCAATCACCTCGGCGGCACTCATCCCCGGATGGCCGCCGTTGTCGTCATAGACCAGCACGCGTCCGGCGGGTTTCACCGCACCCGACAGGATATCCCAGCTGGACACTGTCAATGCGTCGCCCGCCATTTCGGGCGGCTGGGGCAGCCCTCCGGTGGCGACAATCACCATATCGGGGCGCTGGCCCAGTACGTCGGCGGCTTCGGCATAATGGTTATAGCGGATTTCGACGCCCAGCCGGTCAAGCTCTGCCAGCCGCCAGTCGACAATCCCGATCAGTTCGCGCCGCCGGGGGTTTCCTGTCAGCAGATTGATCTGCCCGCCGGCGCGGTCGGATGCCTCGTACAAGACCACGTCATGGCCACGCTCTGCCGCCACCCGCGCCGCCTCCAGCCCGGCGGGGCCCGCGCCGACGATCACCGCGCGCTTCGGGCTGTCGCTTGGTGGAATCTCATGCGGGATCCTGGCCTCGCGGCCTGTCGCCGCGTTATGCACACAAAGCGCCGCGCCGCCTTCGTAGATGCGATCGAGGCAATAGGTCGCCCCGACGCATGGCCTGATCCGATCCTCGTGCCCGGCCATGGTTTTCTTCACGATATGCGGGTCGGCAATCTGCGCCCGGGTCATGCCGACCATATCGAGCTTGCCCGAGGCGACCGCATGGCGCGCCGTCGCCACGTCTGAAATCTTTGCCGCATGGAACATCGGGAATTTGGTTTCCGCACGGACCTCTCCGGCGAAATCCAGATGCGGCGCGCTCGCCATGCCCTGAACCGGGATCACGCCGGACAGTTCTGCATCGCTGGCGACCCGGCCCCGGATCAGGTTGATGAAGTCGAACTTGCCGCTGGCCGCAACCCGCCGGGCGATTTCGACGCCTTCCGCGCGGCTGAGGCCCTTGTCAAACTGTTCATCCGCGACCATCCGGGTTCCGACGATGAACTTGTCGCCCACCGCATCCCGCACTGCATCAATAACCTGCCACATGAACCGCAGCCGGTTGTCGAGCGAGCCGCCATATTCGTCTTCGCGCCGGTTCTGATAGGGGGACCAGAAAGCATCCATCAGGTGGCCGTAGGATTCAAACTCTATCCCATCCAGCCCGGCGGCCTGCATCCGTTGGGCCGCCGCCGCGTAATCGGCGACGATACGGTCGATGTCCCAGTGTTCCATCTCTTTCGGGAAGGCGCGATGCGCCGGTTCGCGCACGGGCGAGGGGGCAACCACCGGCAGCCAGTCGGCCTTGTTCCAGTTGGTGCGCCAGCCCAGATGCGTCAGCTGGATCATGACCGCGCAGCCTTCGCCATGGCAGGCATCGGCCAGTTCGGCCAGCCAGGGCACGATCTCGTCGCGATAGGCATGCAGGTTGCCGAACGCTTCGGGGCTGTCGGCAGACACCACCGCCGACCCCGCCGTCATCGTCAGGGCGCAGCCGCCCTTTGCCTTTTCGTGGTGATACAGGCGGTATTGTTCCTTGGGCAGGCCATCGACGGAATAATTCGGTTCGTGCGAGGTCGACATGATCCGGTTCTTCAGCGTCAGATGTTTCAGCTGATAGGGCTGCAAAAGCGGGTCGTTCGACATGTCGGTCTCCGGGTTTCCTGACTGCGATCCTGGGGCAACCGGTACGTTCTGCTCCTGCCGGAATGCGTCATTTCCTGTCACAATCGCGCAAGTCCGGCGGGCGCGAAAGACATTTCGAAGGCGCGCGTCAGCGCCAGTCGAAGAACCCCGGCCCGGCCCGCGCCAGCAGACTTCCCGCCAGCGCCCGGCCCAGTTCCGGCCCGTCGGCGACCGGGCCGCTGGCCTCGTCTGCCAGCGCATCTGATCCGTCAGTGCGCAGAATCTCGCCGCGCAGGCGCAGTGTGCCGCCCCGCAGTTCGGCCAGCCCGGCAATCGGGGTTTCGCAGGACCCGTCAAGTGCTGCCAGAAACGCGCGTTCCGCCGCCAGTTGCTGGCCGGTGGCGGCGTCGTGCAGCGCGTCCAGCATCGCGGCCATTTGGCTGTCGTCGGCGCGCCGTTCGATCCCGATGGCGCCCTGCGCGATCGCAGGCAGCATCCGGTCTGCGTCAATCGGCGTGGCGGGCACATCGGCGGCCAGCCGGTTCAGCCCTGCCATCGCCAGAAAGGTCGCCTCTGCCACCCCATCGGCCAGCTTGCGCAGCCGGGTCTGCACATTGCCGCGAAACTCTACCACGTTCAGATCGGGCCGCCGGTTCAGCAGTTGCGCGCGGCGGCGCAGGCTGGATGTGCCGACCACCGCGCCCACGGGCAGATCATCGAGCCGCGACAGCGACGGTGAAACGAAAGCGTCGCGCACATCCTCGCGCGGCAGGTAACAGTCCAGCACCAGCCCGCCGGGCTGTGCCACCGGCATGTCCTTCATCGAATGCACCGCGATGTCGATGCCGCCTGACAGCAGCGCCTCTTCGATTTCCCTGGTGAACAGCCCCTTGTTGCCGATCTCTTTCAGCGGGCGGTCGGCCTCGATCATCTGGCGGTCGTCGCCGGTGGTCTTGATCACCACGATCCGGAACGCCGCATCCGGCAGATCGAACGCGGTCGCCAGCCGGGTCCGGGTTTCATGCGCCTGTGCCAGTGCCAGCGGCGAGCCACGGGTGCCGATCTTCAGCGGCGCGGTTTCAGAAGGGAGTTTCGGTGCCATATGCCCCCTCTAGCCGCGTCACGGCGTCCTGACAATGCAATCGCACGGCATTCCACAGCAATCCGGCTTGACTTAGACAACCCGTCGCGGGACCACGGAGGCCCGCACGGAGGAAACATGATGGCAGACACCAGAAAACTGATGCGCGCGCTGGCCGGCGAAAAGCAGGCCGTGCCGCCGGTCTGGATGATGCGCCAGGCCGGGCGCTATCTGCCGGAATACAAGGCGACACGCGCCCGGGCCGGCGATTTCCTGTCGCTGTGCTATACGCCGGACCTGGCCGCCGAGGTCACGCTGCAGCCGATCCGCCGCTATGGTTTCGACGCGGCGATCCTGTTTGCCGATATCCTGCTGGTGCCGCAGGCGCTGGGGGCTGATCTCTGGTTTGTCACCGGCGAGGGGCCGCGGCTTTCGACGATCAGCGGTCCGGACGATCTGGCGCGGCTGAAGCCCGCCGACGCCATACATGACCGTCTGTCGCCGATCTATGAAACCGTGCGCATCCTGCGGCGCGACCTGCCCGCCGACACGCCGCTGATCGGTTTTGCCGGCGCGCCCTGGACCGTGGCGACCTACATGATCGCCGGGCAGGGCACCCCGGATCAGGCACCTGCGCACGCACTGCGCATTGGCGACCCGCACAGCTTTGATGCGCTGATAGACCTGATCACGGACGCGACCATTCACTATCTGAAGGCGCAGATCGAGGCCGGGGCCGAAGTGGTCAAGCTGTTCGACAGCTGGGCGGGTTCCTTGCCGGAACAGGCTTTTGCCCGCTATTCCACGGCCCCGATCAAACGCATCATCACCGCGCTGAAAGCGGCGCATCCCGATGTGCCGGTGATCGCCTTCCCGCGCGAGGCCGCCAAAGGCTATGCCGGATTCGCAAAGGCCACCGGCGCCGATTGCGTCGCGCTCGACAATTCGGTCAGCGCCGCCTGGGCGGCGGATCATGTGCAGATCGACGGCTGTGTGCAGGGCAATCTGGCCCCCGGCCACATGGTGACTGGCGGCCAGGCACTGATCGACGAGACCCGGCGCATCGTTGAAGCGTTCTCTGGCGGGCCGCATATTTTCAATCTTGGCCATGGCATCACCCCCGATGCCAACCCCGACAATGTGCATGTCATGTTGCAAGAGATCCGGGGTTAAACCCGCCGCCGTTGCGCCAGATCAAGGACTGAATTGCCTTGGCGGATCATAATACCTGCTGCTTGAAAAAGGAGGAGCAGGTCATGAGATACGGTTCTTTTGCCTGGGCTGGTGCCGCATTGTTGGCGCTTGGCAATCTTAACCCGGCATTTGCAGATTTGGTGCGTTTACCGCCATCGGTCGGTGCGACGCCAATCGAGATTCCATACGTTGACCCGGATGCGCCGCTGGTGATGCGGATGCCGGGGGTTGGGAATAGTTCTGCAACGCCAATCGAAATTCCGCGGATCAATCCCGACGATCCGGTAGCGGTGCTACCGTTGCCATTGCCGCTTCCCGGCCGGGGAATTGAGCAGATTGATCCGCGCAGGTTGCCCGGTGCGTTCTCGGCATTGCCGGTTCCGCTTCCGAATCCGGTGGCGATCAACCGTGAAGGACGCTTCTCTTACGCTGTGCTGGCCGACAAAACGATCTATGGGGATACCAATTTCGGTTACGCGCATTTTGGCTCGCTGAATGACTATCAGCGGTTCCTGCGGTCACATTAGCCCGAGGTTGGCCAGACCCGGTGTTCGTCATCTATGACGACGGCGTGGCGATGTACCCAGACACCGCCGCGCCGTTCAGCGTTTTGCAGATGCGGGTGCTCTGCGGGCAGATCCGAATGGCTGTGTTCCAGTTCCTGCGCCGAGTGCCGTGGCCAGACGGCGCGCGCCAGGATCACCGCCGCGCCGCCAAGCAGCCCCATCACCACCATCGTGGATCCGACCCCGATGGCGCTGCCCAGATAGCCGGCCATCGGGTAGGACAGCAGCCAGCAGGCATGGCTCAGCGCGAATTGCGCGGCAAACACCGCCGGGCGATCCTCTGAATGGGCAGAGCGGCGCAAAAGCCGCCCCGATGGCGTCATCACGCCGGCGATTGCCGCCCCCAGCAGCGCCCACAGGACAAGCACGACCCCCCAGCTCGGCCAGCCTGTCAGAACGATCCCTGTTCCCGCCAGCAACATGGTTGCCGCCGCAACCGCGCCAGAGGCGAGCATCACGACGCGGTCGCGCAACTGATCCAGCAGGCGCGGCAATGCCAGTGCAACAATCATCGAACCGGCCCCGTAGGCGCCCAGGATCACTGCAAGATCCGGATCGCTGCCATCATAGATGCTGCGCGCCACCACGACGCTCAGCACAATCACGACCGCACCCACTGCAGAAACGGTCAGGTTCAGCGCCAGCAATCCGCGCAGGCGCGGTGTCGCCAGGTAAATCCGGCTGCCGCCAATCAGACGTTCGGAAAAAGGCCGCTCTGCGCGGATTTCCGGCTGTGGCAGGCGCACGGACAGCACCAGCGCGGTGGACAGCAGGAACCCGATGCAGGTTCCCGCGAACAGACCCGACGGCGCAACCAGGTTAAGCAGCAGACCGGCCAGAACCGGGCTTACCAGGTTTTCCAGATCATAGGCCAGCCGCGACAGCGACAATGCGCGGGTGTATTCGCCCTCGTCGGGCAGCACGTCCGGGATCACCGCCTGAAACGTCGGCGTAAAGGTCGCTGATGCCGCCTGCAGCACGAAGATCAGCGCATAGATCTGCCACACCGCGCCGATGAACGGCAGGCACAGTGCCGCGGCCGCACGGATCAGATCGGCGGCGATCAGCACGCGGCGGCGATCCAGCCGCGCCACCAGCGCCGTGGCCAGCGGCGACAACCCGACATAGGCCAGCATCTTGATCGTCAGCGCCAGGCCCAGTACCTGACCGGCCCGCTCTCCGGCCAGATCGTAGGCGGTCAGACCCAGCGCAATGGTCAGCAGCCCGGTGCCAAGGATCGCGACAACCTGCGCGGCAAACAGCCGCCCGTAAATCCGATTCGTCAAGATCTGCAGCATCGCCTGACCTTTCCTGCCCGGTGCAGCAGAACATTCCGGAACGGCGCAATGCAAGCCCGCGCGGCGGAAACGCGCAACGAATTGACGGGTGACAGCCCGGCCCGCCGGACGCTAGGCTGCACCTGACCGAGAACAGGATCTCGCAAACTGCAAGAAACCGGAGGTGCCCGTTGGGACAACCGTTGAAAAGCGTCACAATCGTCGGCGGCGGCACTGCCGGCTGGCTTACCGCGGCGCTGCTGCAAGCCTTTGGCCGCAAGGGCAAGAGCGGCGGCAAACCGCTGGACATCACCGTCATCGAATCGCCCGACATCCCGACGGTCGGTGTCGGAGAGGCGACCGTCCCCGCCATCGTGCGCACCCTGCAGAACGCCGGTCTGTCGGAACGTGAATTCTTCAAGCGCTGCAACGCGTCCTTCAAATTGGGGGTCAGTTTCGACGGCTGGAACGTCGATCGCAACGGCAAGCCGATTTCATACATCAACCCTTTCACCAAGGCGCCCAACCTGCGCGGCATCGAACTGGCGAATTACTATCTGAAATACGGTGCCGGCAGCCTTGATTTCGTACAAAGCTACGCGCCCACCGTCGATCTGATCAGGGCGCGAAAGGGTCCGCGCCTGAACGGCAAGACCGAGTTCGACGCCTCGGTTCAGTTTGCCTACCATCTGGATGCGGGCAAGTTCTCCGGGCTGTTGACCGAACATTGCACCGGGAACGGCGTCAGACTTCTGCGCGAGAACGTCACCTCGGTTGAACAGGACGAACGCGGCAATATCGCGGCCCTGCAACTGGACAAGACCGGGCGCCATCCGGTCGAACTGATCATCGACTGCACCGGGTTTCGCGGCCTGATCATCAATCAGGCGCTGGGCGAGCCGTTCATCAGCTATTCGAAATATCTGGCCAACGACCGCGCAATGGCGGTGCAGGTGGCGCACCCCGATCCGACCCGGATCGAGCCGGTGACGCGCTCGACCGCGCTTGGGGCCGGCTGGTCCTGGCGGGTGCCGCTTTATAACCGGATCGGGACGGGATATGTCTATTCCAGCGCGCATCGCACCGACGAAGAGGCACGAAAGGAGTTTCTCGAACACCTGGGCCCGCTGGGCAAGGACGCCGAGCCGCGCATTATCCCGATGCGAGTCGGGCGCAATCGCAACGCCTGGGTGAAGAACTGCATCAGCATCGGGCTTTCGGGCGGGTTTATCGAGCCGCTCGAATCCACCGCGATCTACATGATCGACATGGGCGTGCGCTGGCTGCTGTCGTATTTTCCCGACAGCGATTTTCCGGATCCGTTGCGCGACCGGTACAACGACCTTGTCGACAAGCTTTACAACGAGGTGCGCGATTTCATCTGCCTGCACTACAAACTGGGCAACCGGACCGACAGCCAGTACTGGATCGACACGCGCACCGAACTGGAGGTGCCCGACGGGCTTGCCGAAAATCTGGAGCTTTGGCGCTATAACATCGTGTCGCATTACGATCTGCCGTTTACCACGCTGTTCGATGCGGCGACCTACAACACGGTGCTGCTGGGCAAGCGGGTCTATGAGAACGGCTATGCCAAGGGCGAAATCGGCAGCGGGCTGTCGATGGACAGAAAGCTGTGGACGGACGTTCAGGCGCATCTGCGCAAGACCAATCTGGAACGTGTCAGGCGTTCGGCCGATCACCACACCTTGCTGAGAGAACTGCGCGGAGAGAGCGCGGCCCCCAAAGCGCCGGCCCCGGCGTTTCAGGTGGCGCAACCCACCGTTCCGATGCCCGGTTTCAGGCCTGCGGGCCCGGCCAAAGTCAAGATTCAACCGGCGGCCCCAAAGGTCGACCCGGTGGATTCCGGCGGCGGCAGCTTGCTGTAGCACGGGACCGCCGGTTCTGGTTGTCGTCGGTTTCCCGGCCCAGTGCGGATTGGTGGTGCCAGGTCTTGAAGCATCAACGCGGAACCGGTTTTCCGGGAAACCAGAAATCCGGTATGATATTGAAACCAAGTGATTTCGCGGGGCCTGGGCGTTAGATTTGGCAAGACTGTCAATGAATCGTAAACTTTGGCAAGCGCCCCGAGGATGTTGGAACAACGGAGGTTCAGATGCGCCGGTTTGATGAGATCTTTGACATTTCCGCCCGGCGGAAAGGGGGTACAGAGGCATTGAATGCGATGCTTGAGCCGCCTTTGCCAAAGGCCCGGCTTACGGCGATCCAGGATGACCGCTGGCTGGCGACATTCACACGCTACATATTCAACGCGGGCTTCAACTGGAAAGTGATCGAGGCGAAATGGGGCGGCTTCGAAGCGGCCTTCAGGGGTTTTGATGTCGGCAAATGCGCGATGATGGATGACGCCTGGTTCGATGAACTGATCCAGGACACCCGGATAGTGCGGTATGGCGGCAAGATCCTGTCTGTGCGCGACAATGCCGTTTTTCTGCAGGAACTTGCGGCGGAACATGGCAGCGCCGGACAAGCTATCGCGGAATGGCCGGGCGAGGACTATGTCGGCCTGCTGGAGATGTTGAAGAAGCGCGGCTCAAGGCTGGGTGGCACGACCGGGCAATATGCGCTGCGCTCGATCGGGGTCGATGGGTTCATTCTGAGCCGGGACGTGGTGGCGCGGCTGATCGCCGAGGGCGTGGTCGACAAGGCGCCGACCTCGAAGGCGGCCCTGGCGAGAACGCAGGCGGCGTTCAGCGAATGGCATCAGCAGTCGGGCCGGTCGCTCAA
>JAJDOB010000218.1 GCA_022340385.1 Rhodobacter sp. | reverse complement strand
TGATTCTCGATCAACAGTTCGATCTGCTGGATCAGGTAGTTGCGGAACAGGTCGGGGCGGGTGATGGTTGTGGCGAATGTGCCCGGATGCGCGACATGGCCAAAGCTGAGCCGGCTGTCGATCTGGGCAAAGCTGGACGTGGTGATGCGGATTTCCGGGTAATAGGCACGGTATCGGGCGGCCGGCATTTGCCCACCGACATGTTCCTGGAACCGGGCGCGCAAAAAAGCGGTGCCCTGTTCATAGATTTGCGTCAGCCGGTCCACCGCCTTGGCGGCATTTCGAAACCGCACCGGGCCGGAAATTTCAGGCGATTCGATGGGCATGCTGGGATTGGTGGCGTTCATGCGTGGCTTTCAAAAAGGTTGGTGATTTCAAACTTGCTGACATCGACGAGGCCAAGATCGGAAATCCGCAATTCCGGGATCACGACCAGCGCCAGCAGCGAGTGCTGCATATAGGCGTTGTTCAGCGTGCAGCCACAGGCGGCCATCGCCTCGACCATGTTCTGTGCCTTGGCAGCAACTTTCGTGGCGTTGTCATCCGACATCAGCCCGGCAATCGGCAATTCGACCAGCGCCAGTTCGGCACCGTTGCGCCAGACCGTAATGCCACCGCCGACCTCGCCCAGCCGGTTGGCGGCCAGCGCCATGTCTTCGCGGCTGGTGCCGACGACGATCATGTGGTGGCTGTCATGCGCCACGGTCGAGGCGATCGCCATATTGCCGGCATAGCCGAAACCCGAGACAAAGCCATTGGTGACGCCGCCGGTGCCGCGATGCCGCTCGACAAGCGCGATCTGGCAGACGTCCCCGGTTTCGTCGCCCTGCACCGCGCCGTCGCTGACCTGCAGATCGGCGGTCAATGCCTTGGTTGGGGCCTGATTCTCGACAACGCCGATCACCTTGGCAGTGACCGTGTTGGCGCCCTTGGGGGCGGTGATCACGAAATCACCCGCCGTCAGCGTCTTGCCCAGTTTCACCGTCCGGCGCGCGTCATCGGGCCAGTCCAGATGCGGACAATCGACACGGCACGCGCCATCTTCGGCGACGGTAACGCCACGCGCGATGACCCGGTGGATCGGCAGGGTCTCAAGATCGGAGGTCAGGATCACATCGGCACGCCGTCCGGGTGAAACAGAGCCGAGTTCCCGTTCCAGCCCGAAATGCGTGGCGGTGTTGATCGTCGCCATCTGCAACGCCACCAGCGGGTCGCATCCGCATTCGATCGCGTGGCGCACCACGCGGTTCATGTGGCCATCGTTGACCAGCGTTCCGGAATGGCTGTCATCGGTGCACAGGATGAAACTGCGCGGGTCCAGACCCTTTTCGGTGACGGCGGTGATCTGGCTTTCGACATCATACCAGGCAGAGCCGAGCCGCATCATCGCGCGCATGCCCTGCCGCACCCGGGCAATCGCATCCGCCTCGCCGGTGCCTTCGTGGTCATCCGCCGGGCCGCCGGCGGCATAGGCGTGGAACGCAGGCCCAAGATCGGGCGAGGCATAATGCCCGCCAACGGTCTTGCCGGCGTTCTGCGTCGCGGCGATTTCGGCCAGCATCTTGGCATCCCCATGAACCACGCCGGGGAAATTCATCATTTCCCCAAGGCCAATGATACCGGGCCATTGCATCGCTTCCGCGACATCCTCGGGCGAGATCTCGAAACCGGTGGTTTCCAGTCCCGGGGCAGAGGGCGCGCAGGATGGCATCTGGGTGAAGATGTTGATCGGCTGAAGCAGCGCCTCGTCATGCATCAGCCGCACGCCGCGCAGACCCAGCACGTTGGCGATCTCATGCGGATCGGTGAACATGGTCGTGGTGCCATGCGGGATCACGGCGCGGGCGAATTCGGCAGGGGTCAGCATGCCGGATTCGATGTGCATATGGGCGTCGCACAGGCCCGGAACCAGGTACATGCCGTCGGCTTCGATCACCTCGGTGTCATCGCCGATGCAATGGCCCGCGTCAGGGCCGCAATAGGCGAACCGCCCGTCGGCGATGGCGATGTCGTGGTTTTCCAGAACCTCGCGGCTGTGCACGTTCACCCATTTGCCGCGACGGATCACCGTATCGGCAGGCGCGCGGCCCGCTGCGACCGCGACAAGACGCGCGGCGGCCTGCGGCCATGTCAGGATTGTCGGAATTGTATTGACCATCCCGAAGGGTGCCACCAAGGCGCGGACGTTACAAGAGGGGTGACGGCTTGACGGCGCGTCGTTGCTTGGCCAAGCAGGGACAAGACGAAAAGGAACGCAGATGGCCGACGCGCTGACCCCGCTATTGAACCTGCTGGAACTCGAACAGCTCGAGGTGAACCTGTACCGCGGGCTTGGGCATGGCGGCGAGACCAGCCGCCGGATATTTGGCGGGCAAGTCGTGGCGCAGGCGTTGGCGGCGGCCTATCGCACGGTCGAGGCGCGCGCCTGTCACAGTCTGCACAGCTATTTCATCCGCCCCGGCGATCCGTCGATGCCGGTAATCTACGAGGTCGACCAGGCGCGTGACGGGGCGTCTTTCACTACCCGGCGGGTGACGGCGATTCAGAAGGGTCGCCAGATTTTCAACCTTGCCGCGTCATTTCATGTGCCCGAAGCCAGCCCGACGCATCAGCATGCCATGCCCGATGTGCCTGCGCCCGAGGAATTGACCGGGCGCGAGGCAACCCGCATCAGAATGGCCGAACGCGTTTCCGCCGACCGGCGCGCCGATTTCCTGCGCCCCTCGGCCATCGAAGTGCGCGAGATCGGCGATTATGACCTGCTCGACCCCAGCCCGACATCCGACGTCAACGCCCTTTGGTTTCGCCTGTCGCGCGCCGTGGACGCCGCGCCCGAAATGCACCAATGCCTGCTGACCTATGCGTCCGACATGTATCTGCTGGGCTCTGCGCTGCGTCCGCATGGGCAAAGCTGGCTGACCGGGCAGGTGATGACCGCCAGCCTGGACCACGCGATCTGGTTCCACGGGGCGCTCGATTTCAACGACTGGCACCTTTATGCAATGGACAGTCCGTGGTCGGGCGGCGCGCGCGGGTTCAGCCGCGGCTCGATTTACGCGCGCGATGGCCGGCTGGTGGCAAGCACCGCCCAGGAAGGTCTGGTGCGGCCGGTTGCCTAGCAATGGTTGGACGCGCCGATTGGCGCTAGAGGGGAATGGATGGCAACCTGGGTTCACCAGCTGATCGAAACCGCCCCCGATGCCGCCTGGGCCGTGATCGACGCGGACGGGCAACGATACAGCTATGGCGCGTTGCGCAACCTGACCGGTATCCTTTCCGATCAACTTGCGGCGCATGGCGTGCGGCCCGGCGACCGGGTGATGCTGGTCTGCGAAAACTGCGCGTCCTATGCCGTAGCGGTGATGGCGGCCAGCCGGCTGGCGGCCTGGATCGTGCCGGTCAACGCGCGCCACACCGGCGAGGAACTGCGCGCGATCCGCGATCACTGCGGCGCACGCTGCATGCTGTTCACCGCTTCCGTGTCGACGGTGGCGCAGGCACATGCGGATGATTTCGGGGCCGATGCGAGTCTGGCTTTGGGCTGTGGCGATCTGCGCGCGACAGCCTGCGCCGATGTCCGGCCGGAACCGGTCGAGGACGACCCCGGCCAGCGGGTCGCGGCGCTGCTTTACACCACCGGCACCACGAGCGCGCCCAAGGCCGTGATGCTGACCCATCGCAACCTGTGCTGGAACGGTCAGGTTTCGGCGCGGCTGCGTGATCTGACCCGGGATGATCTGGTGCTTGCGATCCTGCCGGGCAGCCACATCTTCGGCTTTTCCTCGACCCTGTTCGCCACCTTCCATATCGGCGCCTGCGCGCGGTTCGAGCCGCGATTCACGCCCGAGGTTGCGCTGCGCGCCTTTGCCGAGGGTGTAAGCGCGATGCCCGCCGTCCCGCAGATGTACGAACGCATTCTGACCCATCTGGACTCCACCGGGGCAACGCTGAACGCACCGCGCCTGCGCTATATCTCGGCAGGTGGTGCGCCGCTTGACCCCGATCTGAAGGCCCGCGTCGAATCCGTGTTCGGGCTGGCGCTGAACAACGGCTACGGCATCACCGAATGCTCGCCCACCATCGCTGCGACCCGGCCCGACGCGCCGCGCGGCGATGTGTCCTGCGGCACCGCATTGTGGGACGTGAACCTGAGCATTGACGCCCCCGACGCCGATGGCATCGGCGAGATCGTCATCGAAAGCCCCGGCGTGATGAAGGGCTATTACCGCAACCCCGAGGCCACGGCGGCCGCCCTGCCGCGTGCGGGCGTGTTTCGCAGTGGCGATCTGGGGCGGATCGACCCTGACGGCGCACTGCACGTTCTGGGCCGCCTGAAAGAACTGATCATCAGATCGGGGTTCAACGTCTATCCGCCCGAAATAGAGGCGATGCTGACCCGGCACGATGACGTGCTGCAGGCGGCTGTGGTCCCTCGGAAAGCGGCGGGAAACGAGGAAATCCTGGCCTTCGTCATGGCGCGCAACGGGCTGACAGAGACAGCACTTGCCGACTGGCTGCGACCGCGCCTTGTGGCCTATAAACAGCCGCAGGACATCTTTATCGTCGACGCCTTTCCGATTGCGCCGACCGGCAAGGTGTTGAAACACAAACTGGTGTCGCATTTTGCCGAACGTCTGGCAGCGCGCGATGCAGGCAGGAAAGACCGGGAATGAGCACGCAAACCTCTGACACAGTAAGCTACGAAACCGAAGACGGTATTGGCCTGATCGTGCTGAACAACGCACCGGTGAACGCCGCAAGCCACGATCTGCGGCGCGGCATCTGCGCGGCGGTGGCGTCGCTGGAGGCCGACGAAACCGTCCGGGCCATCGCGATCTATGGCGCCACCCGGGCCTTCATCGCCGGGGCGGATATCAGCGAATTCGGCAAGCCGATCAAAAGCCCGATCCTGCCCGAAGTCTGTCTGGCGCTGGAAAACTGCACCCGGCCGGTCGTGGCGGTGATGCACGGCGCCACCCTTGGCGGCGGGCTGGAAGTGGCGATCTCGGCGCATGCGCGCGTGGCGTTGCCCGGGCTGCTGACCGGGTTCCCCGAGGTGACGCTGGGGGTTCTGCCGGGATCGGGCGGCACCCAGCGCGGACCGCGCCTGATCGGGATCGCGGCAACGCTGGATCTGGCCACGACGGGGCGGCGCATCGGCGCGGACGAAGCGCTGAAGATGGGGCTGATCGACCGGATCGCAGACGGCGAACCGCGCGATGTGGCGCTGGCCAGCGCCCGCGAGGCAATCGACGGAACCCTGGCGACGCGGCGCACCGTCGACCTGCCGGTGACACCGGATCCGGCCGCGCTGGGCCGTTATGCCGACAAACTGGCCGAAACCCAGCCGCATCTGTTCTCGCCGCATAAATGTGTCGAGGCCATCGCCGCCAGCACCGGACCCTTCGACCAAGGGATGGAACTGGAACGCAAGCTGTTCTTCGATTGCATCGACAGCCCGCAGCGCGCCGGGCTGATTCACGCATTCTTTGCGGAACGGGCGGTGTCAAAGTTCCCCGAACAGGGCGCGCAGGCACGCGACATAGGGTCGGTCGGCGTCATCGGCGGCGGCACGATGGGGTCCGGAATTGCCAGCGCGGTGTTGCTGGCCGGATTGCCCGTGACCCTGACAGAGCGTGACGATGACGCGCTGGAACGCGCGCGCGCGACGATCGGCGGAAATCTTGCAGGGGCCGTCAAACGCGGCAAACTGAGCGAGGACAAACGCGCGGTGATCCTGTCGCAAATGCTGACCACGACCACCGACCAGTCGGCGCTGTCCGACGCCGATCTGGTGATCGAGGCGGTGTTCGAGGACATGGCGGTCAAGCACGAGATTTTCACCAGGCTTGACGGTATCTGCAAACCCGGCGCGATTCTGGCCAGCAATACATCCTACCTCGACATCAACGAGATCGCCGCCGCGGCACAGCGCCCGGCCGAAATCGTCGGGCTGCATTTCTTTTCGCCCGCCCATGTGATGCGCCTGATCGAGGTCGTGGTTGCCGACCGGACCGCGCCCGATGTGGTGGCGACGGGATTTGCCCTGGCCAAGCGGCTGGGCAAGGTCGCGGTGCGCGCGGGCGTGTGCGACGGGTTCATCGGCAACCGTATTCTGTCGCATTACCGCAAGGTGGCGGATTACCTGGTGATGGACGGCGCCTCGCCCCGACAGGTGGACCGCGCGATGATCGACTTCGGCTTTGCCATGGGGCCATTCGCGGTGTCGGATCTTGCCGGGATGGACATTGCCTGGGCCGCGCGCAAACGCAAGGCGGCGACGCGCGACCCGGACGAACGCTATGTGGCCGTGGCCGACCGGATCTGCGAAAATGGTTGGTTCGGGCGCAAGGCGGGGCAGGGGTATTACATCTATGGCGATGGCGCGCCGGTGCCGAACCCCAAGGTTGATGCGATCATCGCCGAAGAGCGCGCCCGCGCCGGGATCCGGCCGCGCGACTTTACCGACACGGAAATCGTCGACCGCTACATGACCGCGATGGTGTCGGAAGCGGCGCGCGTGCTGGCCGACGGGATCGCGCTGCGCCCGGTCGACATCGACGCGGTGTTCCTGTTTGGCTATGGATTTCCCCGCCACCGCGGCGGCCCGATGATGTATGCGGATACCATCGGCGCGCAGGCGCTGATCGACCGGATCGAATGTTTCGCCGCCGAAGACGCGCAGTATTGGCAGGTTCCGCCCCTGCTGCGCCAGATGGCGGAAACCGGGCGCAGCTTTGCCGACATGAACAAGGGCGGCTGAATTGGATCTGAATTTCACCACGGCAGAGATTGCGTTTCGCGACGAGGTGCGCCGGTTCCTGCGCGACAACCTGCCGGCGGATCTGTCCGACAGGGTGCGCAGCGGCGCCGAACTGGGCAAGGCCGAGATGGAGCGCTGGCACGCCATCCTGAACGCGCAAGGCTGGCTTGCCGTGTCCTGGCCGGTCGAATTCGGCGGCACCGGCTGGGGTCCGGTCCAGCGGCATATTTTCGAAGAGGAATGCTGCCTTGCCGATGCGCCGCGCGTAGTGCCGTTCGGATTGCAGATGCTGGGCCCGGTGCTGATAAAATTCGCCACCCCCGCGCAGCAGCGTGAATACCTGCCGCGCATCCTGGATGGGCGCGACTGGTGGTGCCAGGGCTATTCCGAACCCGGGGCCGGCTCTGATCTGGCCAGTCTGCGCACCCGCGCGGTGCGCGACGGCGACACCTATGTCATCAATGGCCAGAAGACCTGGACCACGCTTGGCCAGCACGCAAATCGCATCTTCTGCCTGGTGCGCACTGCCACCGAAGGCAAGCCGCAGGCCGGCATCAGTTTCATTCTGGTCGACCTCGACACGCCCGGGATAGAGATGCGGCCGATCAGGCTGATCGAGGGCGGATACGAGGTGAACGAGGTGTTCTTCACCGATGTGCGCGTTCCCGTCTCCCGCCTGGTCGGGCAGGAAAACCAGGGCTGGACGATTGCCAAGTATCTGCTGAGTCACGAACGCACGAACATCGCCGGCATCGGGTTTTCGGTGCAGGCGTTCGAACAGGTGAAGGCGCTGGCCCGGCAGGTCCGGGCGGATGGCTCGCGGCTGGTTGACGACCCGTTGTTCGCTGCCCGTCTGGCGCGGATAGAGATTGATCTGGAAGCGATGAAGATCACCAATCTGCGGATGCTGGTGGATGCGCAGAAACAGGGCGCGCCGGGGGCCGAGGCGTCGATGCTGAAGATCAAGGGCACCGTGATCCGGCAGGCGCTGGGCGATCTGGCCCGCCGTGCGCTGGGCCCGGCCGCCGCGCCGTTCCCGGCAGAGGCGCTTGACGGAAACGCCGCGCTGGTGCCGCCGGACCATGCCCGCAATGCCATGAAATACTTCAACAACCGCAAGCTTTCGATCTTCGGCGGGTCGAACGAGATTCAGCGCAACATTCTGACCAAGACGAAGCTGGGGCTGTAGCAATGGATTTTCAACCCAGCGACGACCGGCGGATGTTGCGCGATACCCTGACCCGGTTTCTGGCGGATCGCTATGGTTTCGAGCACCGCAATGCGGTCGCCTATTCGGAACCCTACCATGATCCGGGCAGATGGGCCGAGATGGCGGAACTTGGCGTTCTGCATGCGCTGGCGCCAGAGGAATGGGGCGGAATCGGCGGGGCCGGATTCGACATTGCAACTGTCTTCGAGGCGCTTGGCCGCGCCCTGTGCCCAGAGCCCTTGCTGGGGGCCCTGATGGCGGCGTGGATCCTTGGTGCAGCCGGTGCCGGGCTGGACTCCCTGTTGTCCGGCGACACCCGCTATGCCTTGGCCGTGGACGAGGCAGGCGGCGCGCAGGGCATTGAAAGCATAGCCACATTCGCCCGGCGAAATGACAGCGGCTGGGTTCTGAACGGGCGGAAATCGGTCGTGTACGGCGGCGGATCGGCCGCGCGTCTGCTGGTTGCCGCGCGGGCGGGCGAGGCGCTGGGCGTCTTCTTGGTCGACTCCAGCGACGCAGAAATCACCCGCTACGGCATGATCGACGGCGGCGGCGCGGCAGAGCTTTATTGCGACAACACGCCCGCGGAACGGATCGTCGAAAACGGCGAAAGCATCATTCGCGACGCGCTGGATCACGGCGCGCTGGCCTTGTGCGCAGAGGCCGTGGGGGCGATGGACGCCAGCGCCGAACTTTTGCTCGACTATCTGAAGACACGAAAGCAATTTGGCCGGGCAATCGGCGAATTTCAGGTCTTGCAGCACCGGATGGTCGACCTGATGACCGAAATCGAACAGGCGCGGTCGATCACTGTTCTGGCGGCCAGCCGGATGGGATCTGACGGGCAATCGCGCACCGTCAGCATGGCGAAGTCACTGATCGGACGTGTGGCGCAGCAGGTTGCGGAAGAACTGATTCAGATGCACGGCGGCATCGCGATGACATGGGAATACCCGGCCTCGCATTACGCCAAGCGGCTGGTGATGATCGACCATCAACTGGGCGACACCGACCATCACCTGACGAAAGTCGCGGCGGAATACCGAGGCTAAAGCCCGCGTCGGGTCTCTATCGGAATTCCTGCGGGCTTTACGCCTTGACCGTTTCTCCGGCGTTCCAGATCCCGCCAGGCGTCAGGTCATCGCGAAGATGGACGAAATGCGCCGGATGCCCGGGTGCCAGCCGCCCCAGATCGTCGCGACGGATCACGCTGGCCGGGCCGGTGGTGGCCATCCGCAGCGCGTCAGCCAGCGGCACGCCGACATCGTTCACCAGCACCCGGATCGCGCGCGCCATGTCCAGATCGGCGCCGGCCAGCGTGCCATCGGCCAGCGTCAGCCGCCCGTCACGACGTTCGATCCGGCGGCCGTTCAGCATGAAGCCCTGAATATCCGATCCGGCCGGTGCCATCGCATCCGTCACCAGAAAGACCCGCCCCGGCCCGCGCTTGGCGCGCAGCGCGATGCCGATGCTGGCGATGTCGACATGGATGCCGTCGGCGATCAGCCCGGCGTGCAGATCGGGCAGGTCAAGCGCGGCGCCGACGACGCCGGGTTCACGGTTGCCAAGCTGGCTCATCGCGTTGAACAGATGCGTGACGCAGGTCGCGCCGGCAGCAACGGCGCGGGCGCAGGTGGCGAAATCGGCGTCGCTGTGCCCCAGCGACACGACCACCCCTGCCTGCGTCAGGGAGCCGATCTGTTCGGGCGTCACGGTTTCGGGCGCGATGGTGACCATCAGGCTGGGAAGGCGCTGCGCGGCGTCCAGCAGGGTGGCCAGATCGCCCGGCGTCATCGGTCGGATCAGCGCGGGGTCATGCGCACCCTTGCGCGCAACCGACAGATGCGGTCCTTCAAGGTGCAACCCGGCAATTCCGGGTACGCCTTCGGCAATCGCCAGCGCGGTTGCGTCGATGGCGGCGCGGGTCTTGTCCGCGGTGTCGGTGATCAGCGTCGGCAGCAGTGCGGCGGTGCCCAGCCCGCGATGCGCCGTCGCGATCATGCGCAGCGTTTGCACCGAGGGGTCATCATTCAGCATCACGCCAGCGCCGCCATTGACCTGAAGATCGACGAAACCGGGGGCGAGCGTACCCTGGCCAAGCCGCGATAACTCGCAGTTGTCCCGAAGGTCGGCAACGGGCAGTATCCCGTGAACCCGCGTGCCGTCGACAACCAGGGCATGCCCCTTGTGCAGGGTCTGTCCGTCAAACACGGCGTCGGCGATATAGGCGCGCTGAACCATTCTCAGACCGTCTCTGTCACTTTTTTCAGATGGCGCGGGGTGTCGGGGTCGATGCCCCGCTCTGTCGCGGTCTTTTCGACCATCGCGTAGAACGACACGATCAGCGCGATGGAATCGGTCAGCGGGTGGTCGGTGCCGACATGGTCCAGTTTGGTTGCGGTTCTGGCCTTGGTAGAGGTCACGAACACCGCCGCGCCCTTGGCCGCGACCTGATCCGCGACCTGCACCAGCGCGTCCTCTGCGGCGTCGTTGGCGGCGAAGCCCAGCACCGGAAATCCCTGGCCGACGATGGACACCGGCCCATGCAGCAGTTCTGCCGAGGAATAGGATTCCGCGTGGATCAGGCAGACTTCCTTGAATTTCAGCGCCGCCTCGTTCGAGATCGCAAAGGCCGGGCCGCGCCCGACAGTATATAGCGAATCCCAGTTCGTTGTGGCGGCGCGCACCTCTGGCCAGTCGATGCGGGTGGCCTGTTCCAGCGCCTCGGGCAGGTTGTGTATCGCCTTGACCAGTCCGTCTTCGCCGCGCCATTCGGCCAGCATCAGCATCCCGGCGACCAGCGAGGTGACGAAAGTCTTGGTCGCGGCCACTGACAGTTCGGGACCGGCGTGGATGTCCAGGCAATGCCGGCTGGCCAGCGCCAGCGGCGAATCAGGGTTGTTGGTGATCGCCACGGTCAGTGCGCCGCCGCGCCCGGCGGATTTTGCCAGATCGACGATGTCGGGGCTTTGGCCCGACTGGCTGACCGAGATGCAGGCGCTGCCCTGAAGTTTCAGCGGCGCCTTGTATATCGAGGCGACAGATGGCCCGATACTTGCGACCGGAACGCCCATCAGCAATTCTGATACGTATTTCAGATAGGTCGCGACATGGTCGGAAGATCCGCGCGCGACCGTCGCCAGCATCGGCGGGTCAAGTGCACGCAGGGCGTCGGCGGCGGCCCTGATCGCCGGTGTGCCATCCGTCAGCAGCCGGTCGACCGCTTGCGGTATCTGCAGTATCTCGCGCCGCATCTGGCTGGAAGTGTCGTTCATCTTATGTCCCTAGCTTGTGCCAAGCCGAAGCTCGGCCACGAAATCATAGCTGTCGCCGCGATAGATCGAGCGGGTGAATTCGACGACACGACCCCCCGCCAGGTATGAAGTGCGCTCGATTCGCAGCCCGGCGGCGCCGGTCTCGACACCCAGCAGATCGGCGTCGTCCTGTCCCAGGTTGATGGCCGACAGTTTCTGGATCGCGCGCACCGGCCGGCGGCCGTCACGCTCCAGCACCTCGTAAAGCGAGGTCGTTACCTCGGTCGGGTTGGGCAGCAGATCGACCGGCAGCGACGCACGCTCGATCGCCATCGGCCGATCCGAGGCCATGCGCAGCCGCGCGATCCGCGACACGCTGTCGTTCGGGCCCAGGGCAAGCGCGACCACCTCTTCCGGGGCGGGCAGAAACACGCCGCGCTCAAGCCATTTGGAACAGGATTGAAAGCCGCGCCGCGCCATGTCCTCGGTGAATGACGTCAGCCGGGACAGCGATTGTTCGACCCGTGCCGACGGCGGCGCGATGAAAGATCCCGATCCCTGTCGCTGGGTGATCTGCCCGTCCTCGACCATCGCCTGGGTGGCTTTGCGAACGGTTACCCGGCTGAGCCCGGTCAGGGTTGCAAGCTCGCGCTCTGGCGGCAGCGGGGACAGCGGCGCAAGAAAGCCCGTGGCGATGCCATCCTCGATCCGGCGGCGCAGTTGCAGATAGCGCGGCCCCTTGGTGGGCGACAGCCACTTGGCGGGATCGAGGAATTCGGCGATGTTCATGGTGTGATGTCCGGTGCCGGACGGCGGGCCAGCAACAGCGCGCCATCCAGCGCAGAGCCGCGCGGCGCGCGGATGTCCTGCGCGAAATCGGCATCCAGAAACCGCGCGTATTCCGGGCCGAGCCCGCCAATCAGGCACAGCGGATCGCCGGGGCAGTGGCCAAGGCTGACCAGCGCCGTCTGCATATACGCCGCGCCGGTCCTGACGATGTCCAGCCCGGCGCTGTCACCGGCCTGCGCCGCCGCAATGACGCGCGGCGCAAGGGTCGCGAATTCCTGTGGCGTGGCGGTTCTTGCGAACAGGACGATCTCGCCCGTGTCGCCCGAGAATCCGGCCAGTGCCCCGGTCAGCAGGTCGCTGGCGTCGCGCAGACCGTCCTGCCAGTGCAGCACGGTCGTCAGCAACCGCCGCCCGATCCACGCACCCGATGCCTCGTCCCCCAGCCAGAACCCCCAGCCACCGATGAATTTCTGCGTCCCGCCAGCCTGTGCACCAAGGAACGATCCGGTGCCGATCGCCGCGACAAAGCCATCCGCATCGCCAAGCGCGCCGGCCATGTTGGTTGTCCGGTCGTCGGTCACGCGGATACGGTCGATCGGCATGGCGTCGGCGATGCTGCGGGCGATGCTCGGATTGATCACCCCGGCCAGACCGAAATGGGCATCGGCCTGCGCCAGGTCTGCCGTGCTGATGCGCGCCTGGACGCGCGCGGCGTCCAGCGTGCTCAGCAATGTTTGTACGGCGGAATCCATTGCGGTCGACGGGTTGGCGGCAGCGCCCTTGGCCGTGCCGATCACCGACCCATCGGCGCGCGCAATCGACACGCGACAGTTCGATCCGCCGCCATCGACGCCAACCAGAAAGGATGTGTGATCTGACACCATAAGATACCTTTATAATACCTTTAGCGAGTTTAAAAGACATATCTGATGCCAAAGCCCAAGAAATTCGCCCTATTGAGGCAAAATTATGGCGGACAAAAAGAAATGGTAGACAAAAGGTATTATATAGGTATCGTATAGGCAACCAGGGAGATTCGCGTGCCGCAGCCAAAGACCGAAGCCAGACACGATCACGCCAGGGGGCTTGATGCCCTGCCGGATCAGGCGGCATTGCGCTTGCTTCTGACCGCGCAACGCGAAGCGCTGGAAACCGTATCGACGGCGATCCCCGATATTGCCGAAGGCGCGGCGCTGATGGAAGCGGCGATTCGCGGCGGCGGGCGGCTGATCTATGCTGGGGCGGGATCCTCGGCGTTGATGGGCAACGCCGACGGGATGGAACTGGCCGGAACCTTCGGCATTGATCCGGCCCGCGTGCTGTTGTGCATGGCGGGCGGCCTGCCGCAGAATGCCAGCATGCCGGGCGATACCGAGGATAACCTGAACCAGGCCGACACTGACGCCGCTCAAGTGCGGCCGGGCGATGTGGTGATCGCGATCACCGCCAGCGGCAGCACGCCCTACGCGGTACAGTTCGCCCGCCTGTCCAGGGCGGCCGGGGGCAGGGTGATCGGCATCGCCAACAACCGGAACGCCCCGCTTTTCGATTTTGCAGACGTGGCGATCTGCCTGCCGACACCGCCAGAGATGATCGCCGGGTCGACCCGCATGGGGGCGGGCACCGCGCAAAAGGCGGCGCTGAACATGATGTCGACGCTGATGGGCATCCGGCTGGGCCATGTCCACGACGGGATGATGGTCAATGTCAGGGCCGACAACGACAAGCTGCGCGCCCGCGCCGTGGCGATGGTTCAGGATATTTCCGGTGCACCGGCAGACGCGGCCCGGGCTGAACTCGAAGCGCGCGACTGGAACGTCAAGGCCGCAGCGCTTGGCCTTGCGGGTGTCGATGACCCGGTCGCACAGCTTGACCGGCACCAGGGCCGCCTGCGGGCGGCATTGCCGGGGCTTCAGGACAAAGACCAAACCGACAACACACAACAAACCACAATGGAGAGGACAAGATGACCTATTTCAAGCTAACCGGCGCATTGCTTGCGACCACGGTGCTGGGCACCGCAGCGTTCGCGCAGGAACTGACGATCGAAAGCTGGCGCAATGACGACCTGACCCTGTGGCAGGACAAGATCATACCGGCGTTCGAGGCGTCGCATCCCGGTATCACGGTGACGTTCTCTCCGTCGGCACCGGCGGAATACAACGCGGTTCTCAATTCGAAACTCGACGCGGGCAGCGCCGGCGACCTGATCACCTGCCGCCCGTTCGACGCCTCCCTGGCGCTGTATGACGCGGGTCAGCTCGCATCGCTGAACGACCTGCCGAACATGGCCAATTTCTCTGACGTGGCGAAATCCG
Source organism: Rhodobacter sp. (assembly GCA_022340385.1). GTDB lineage: Bacteria > Pseudomonadota > Alphaproteobacteria > Rhodobacterales > Rhodobacteraceae > CALGTJ01. The sequence continues at coordinate 13,760 of JAJDOB010000218.1, read as the reverse complement.
CCTGGACCACCGACGATGGCAGCGCGACCTTCTGCGTGCCGATGGCGTCGGTGATCCACGGGTTCATCTACAACAAGGACGCCTTTGCCGAAGTCGGCGTCGAGGTGCCCACGACCGAGGCGGAATTCTTCGACGTGCTCGAAAAGATCAAGGCGGATGGCAACTATATCCCGATGGCGATGGGCACCAACGACCAGTGGGAAGCCGCCACCATGGGCTACAACAACATCGGCCCGAACTACTGGAAGGGCGAAGAGGGCCGTCTGGCACTGATCGCCGGCGAACAGAAGCTGACCGATGCGCCCTGGGTCGCACCGTTTGAACAATTGGCGAAATGGAAGGACTATCTGGGCGACGGGTTCGAGGCGCAGACCTATCCCGACAGCCAGAACATCTTTACCCTTGCGCGCGCGGCGATCTATCCGGCGGGCAGCTGGGAAATCACCGGCTTCAACGCGCAGGCCGACTTCGAGATGGGCGCATTCAAGCCGCCGGTGCCCAATGCCGGGGACGAATGTTATATCTCCGACCACACCGATATCGCGATGGGCCTGAACGCCGCCTCGCCCAATGCCGAGGCCGCCAGAACCTTCCTCGACTGGATGGGCACCGAAGAATTCGCCACCATCTATGCGAACGCGCTGCCGGGGTTCTTCTCGCTGTCGAAATTCGATATCGCGATGGAGGATCCGCTGGCGCAGGAATTCGTGTCCTGGCGCGGTGAATGCAACTCGACGATCCGCTCGACCTATCAAATCCTGTCGCGCGGTACGCCGAACCTTGAAAACGAGACCTGGAACGCAAGCGCGCAGGTGATCAAGGGGGCAGAGTCGCCCGCCGACGCCGCCAAGCGGCTCGAGGACGGTCTGGCCAGCTGGTACGCACCGCACATGTAGAAAACCTTGCGGGCCGCCCGTGAAATCCGGGCGGCCCGCATTCTGCACAGCCCGGTTGCCCCGCGCGGGCATATCCAGAGCCGGAAGAAACTGCCAGGCCGCGCCCGGACGTCCGGGCCGTGACATGGGCATTGGCGCACAACGCAATTCGAAACAGGATGGTGGCGATGGCTGAACGACGTCAAATTCGGTGGCATATCGTGGTGTTTCTGACTCCGGCGGTGCTGGTCTACACGGCGATCATGATCTTTCCGCTGTTCAACACGCTGCGGCTGGCGCTGTACACCGAGGTCGGGCAGATGCGCGAATTCGTCGGCCTGCAGAATTTCCGCACGCTGTTTGGCGACCCGCGCTGGTCCGACAGTTTCTGGAACGCGCTGGGCAATAATTTCTGGTTCTTCATCATTCACATGCTGGTCCAGAACCCGATTGGCGTCCTGCTGGCGGCTATCCTGAGCCATCCGAAACTGCGCTTCTCGGCGCTGTACCGCAGCGCGATCTTCATTCCCACGATCCTGTCCTTCGTGATTGTCGGTTTCGCCTGGAAGCTGATCCTCAGCCCGATCTGGGGCATTGCGCCGGGGATGCTGGATGCGGTGGGCCTGAAGTTTCTTTATGCGCCCTGGCTGGGCAAGGAAGAATACGCGCTGACCACGCTGGCGCTGGTCTCTGTCTGGCAGTTCGTCGGCATACCGATGATGCTGATCTACGCGGCGCTGCTGACCATCCCCGAAGAGATAATCGAGGCCGGAGAATGCGACGGGCTGACCGGCTGGGCGGCGTTCTGGAAGATCAAGCTGCCGCTGATCCTGCCCAGTATCGGGATCATCAGCATCCTGACATTCGTCGGCAATTTCAACGCGTTCGACCTGATCTATGCGGCGCAGGGCGCGCTGGCGGGGCCGGATTACAGCACCGATATCCTGGGGACATTCATGTACCGCACATTCTTTGGCTTCCAGTTGCAACTGGGCGACCCGCATATGGGATCGGCGATTGCCACCGCCATGTTCGCGATCATCCTGATCGGGGTCTGCATCTACCTGTTCGGTATCCAGACCCGCATGCGGAGGTATCAGTTCTGATGAACAAGGCACGCCGCAACCCCGTTAACCTGATCGCCGCGCATGGGATCCTGATCGCGTACACGCTGATCGCGCTGTTCCCTGTGTTCGTGATCCTGATCAACAGTTTCAAGACAAGAAAGGCGATCTTTCGAGAACCGCTGGCGCTGCCGGATGCGGACAGTTTCAGCATGATCGGCTATCAGACCGTTCTGAAACAGGGCGACTTCTTTGGCTATTTCCAGAATTCGATGATCGTCACCGTGGTGTCGCTGACGCTGATCCTGCTGTTCGGGGCGATGGCGGCCTTTGCGCTGGCAGAATACCGGTTCAAGGGCAACACGCTGATGGGGCTGTACCTGGCGCTGGGCATCATGATCCCGATCCGGATCGGGACGGTGGCCATACTGGAACTGATGGTCAGCACCGGTCTGGTCAACACGCTGTTCGCGTTGATCCTGGTCTACACCGCCCAGGGGCTGCCGCTGGCGGTCTTCATCCTCAGCGAATTCATGCGCGGGGTGTCGGACGACCTGAAGAATGCCGGACGCATCGACGGGCTGAGCGAATACAAGATCTTCTTCGTCCTCGTGCTGCCGCTGGTGCGTCCGGCGATGGCGACGGTGGCGGTGTTCAACATGATCCCGATCTGGAACGATCTGTGGTTCCCGCTGATCCTGGCCCCGGCAGAGGCAACCAAGACCCTGACGCTGGGCAGTCAGGTGTTCATCGGCCAGTTCGTGACCGACTGGAACGCGGTACTGTCGGCGCTGTCGATGGCGATCCTGCCGGTGCTGATCCTGTACGTCATCTTCTCGCGGCAACTGATCCGCGGCATCACGTCGGGGGCAGTGAAATGACGCGGGTGGTGATCGCCGGGCTGGGCAATATGGGGATGAGCCATGCGTTGGCGCATCATCACCATCCGGATGCGCAGATCGTCGGGCTGGTGAACCGCTCGGCCGTCGAGCTGCCGCCGGAACTGCGGGACTATCCGTTCTTTTCCAGCTTCGACGAGGCGCTGGCGCAGCGGCCCGATCTTGTCTGCGTCGCCACCTATTCCGACAGTCATGCCGACTATGCCATCGCCGCGATGCAGGCCGGGGCCGATGTCTTTGTGGAAAAGCCGCTGGCGACGCGGGTTGCGGATGCGCGCCGCGTGGTGGCCTGCGCCCGCGAACTGGGCCGGAAACTGGTGGTCGGATACATCCTGCGCCATCATCCAAGCTGGATGCGGCTGATTGCCGAGGCGCGCGCCATGGGCGGGCCCTATGTGTTCCGGCTGAACCTGAACCAGCAGTCGGACGGCGCGACCTGGGAAACCCACAAGGCGCTGATGCAGACCACCAGCCCGATCGTCGATTGCGGTGTGCACTACGTCGACGTGATGTGCCAGATCACCGATGCCGCGCCGCAAAGGGTGCACGGCATGGGGCTGCGGCTGTCTGACGAGATTGCCGAGGACATGTACAACTACGGCCAGTTTCAGGTGGTGTTCGACGACGGATCGGTCGGCTGGTACGAGGCCGGCTGGGGCCCGATGATGAGCGAGACCGCCTATTTCGTGAAAGACATCGTCTCGCCCCGGGGTGCGGTCAGCATTGTCAGCGCCGACGATCCGGGCAGCGACGCGGTGGAAGGCCACACAAAGGTTGGCGCGCTGAAAATCCACCCGGCGGGCGGCACCGACCGGCTGATCGATTTCCCGGATGAACCCGGGCATCAGGATCTGTGCGACGCCGAGCAGGCGTTCGTGCTGCGTGCCATCGCCGAAGACATCGACCTGAACCGACATATGAACGACGCGGTGCAAAGCCTTGCCATCTGCCTTGCGGCGGATGAAAGCATCCGCACCGGATGCGTCGTCGACCTGAGCGAAGGAAACAAGCCATGACGGCCCTGAAACTGACCGGTGTTTGCAAGACCTTTGGTAAGGTCAAGGTACTGCATGACATTGACCTGACCGTCGAAGAGGGCGAATTCGTGGTCTTCGTCGGACCGTCCGGTTGCGGCAAATCCACGTTGCTGCGGGTGATTGCCGGGCTGGAAGACGCCACCAGCGGCAGCGTCGAGATCGGCGGCCAGGTGGTGACGGATGTGCCCCCGGCCAAACGCGGCATCGCGATGGTGTTCCAGTCTTACGCGCTTTATCCGCATCTGACGGTAAAGGGGAACATGGCGCTGGGCCTGAAACAGGCCGGCGAGGACAAGGCCCTGATCGAGGACCGCGTGGCAGAGGCGACGCGGATGCTGGATCTTGCGCCCTACCTCGACCGCCGGCCGGCCGAGCTTTCGGGCGGGCAGCGTCAGCGGGTCGCGATCGGCCGCGCCGTGGTGCGCCAGCCAAAGCTGTTCCTGTTTGACGAACCGCTGTCGAACCTCGATGCGGCGCTGCGCATGAACACGCGCATCGAAATCGCCGACCTGCACCGCAAGCTGGACACAACCATCGTCTATGTCACCCATGACCAGATAGAGGCGATGACCCTGGCCGACCGCATCGTGGTGCTGCGCGCCGGACGGATCGAACAGGTCGGCTCGCCGATGGAGTTGTACAACGATCCGGTCAACCAGTTCGTCGCCGGTTTCCTGGGTGCGCCGTCGATGAATTTCGTACCGGCCGGGGTGCTGGGCAAGACTGCGGCCACCGCAGGCATCCGGCCAGAGAATATCCGCATTGCCGCTGACGGCCAGATGGCGGCGACCATTACCCATGTCGAACATCTGGGCGGCGACACCAACGTGCTGGCCAGGCTGGACAGCGGCGAGCCGATCACGGTGCGGCTGTTCGGGCAGCACGCGCACGAGGTCGGCGATGCGGTCAGGCTTGGGTTTGACGAGGCGCATCTGTATCTGTTTGACGATACCGGTGCCCGGGTCAGATAATGTGGCCTGAACGCGCATGATTGCCGCGCCGATGGTCAGGGGGCCATTTGAACTTGAACACAACCCTTGTGGTTCTCGCGCATCCTGATCGCCGGTCATTCAACGGCGCGTGGGCAAAGGCCACCGGCAAGGCCTCGGCCGCGCTTGGCCACACGGTCCTGTGGTCCGATCTGACGGCGATGGAATTCGACCCTGTCGAGGCGGCGCGGCATTATCGGCGCAGCCTTTCGGATGGCGTGTTCGACCCGCTGAAGGAACAGGAAAAGGCGGCCGAAACGGGCAGAATTCCAAAGGATGTCGCCGGCGAAATCGACAAGCTGCGGCGCGCGGACCGCGTGGTGTTCCACTTTCCGCTTTGGTGGTTCGGGCCGCCCGCGATCCTGAAAGGCTGGTTCGACCGGGTGTTTGCGCATGGCGCCACGCACAGCGTCGAGGAACGTTTCGACACCGGCAGATTCCTGGGCAGGAAGGCGCTGTTCTGTGTGACCACCGGATCGAACGAGGCGGAAAGCGCGTTCAACGGCAAAGAGGGCGATGTGCAGATGCTGCTATGGCCTGCGGCCTATGCGCTGCGGTATCTGGGGTTCACCGTCCTTGTTCCCGAAATCGTTCACGGGGTTCATGGCTATCACAAGGGCGCCAGGGCCGAACGGCTGCGCGATCACCTGACGTCGGTCCTGAAGGCGCAGCCGGATGTGATGGCGGCGTTCGATCGGCGGCCCGCCCTGCATTTCAACTCTGACGCCGAATTCGATGCGCAGGGCCGGCTGAAGCCGCAAAGCCCCAGCCATTCACTGTTTATCAGGCACACGCCTTAGAAACAGGCACTTGCAAAGGCCTGCTTCGGGTTCACACCCCGCCATGCGCCGGATGAATCAGGCCTGCACCGTCTTCATGAACCGGTCGCGGATCACAACCGGGTCCATGGTGATGACGGGAACCTTGATGTTGCCGCTTTCGCATTTGGCGACGATGATTGTCATCCGGTCCCCGGCCAGCGCGGTTTCCAGCGCCGCCCTGGTGTCCTCGGCGCGGCATTCGACGACGTTCTCGCATCCGCAGGCCGTTGCCACCGCCGCCAGCGAGGTCTTGCGGCCCGCATAGGTCGGCTGGTCGCCGGTCGAACCATAGCTGCCGTTGTCGATGATCAGCAGGATGTAGTTGTCGGCCACGTTGTTGGCGATGGTCGGCAGGGTGCCGAAATTGGTCAGGACCGAACCGTCGCCGTCGATCGAGATCACTTTCTTGCCCTGCGCCAGCGCCAGGCCCAGCCCGATCGAGGATGACAGGCCCATAGTGCCCAGCATGTAGAAATTGCTGGGCTGGTCGTCGATCATGTGCAGTTCCTGGCTGGGCAGGCCAATGTTGCAGACAACCAGATGGTCGGAAATCACCGGCGCGATGTCGCGCAGAATTTCGGAACGGATCATGTCAGTATCCTCCCCAGAAGGTGGCATCGGTCAGAATGGCGACCGGTTTGTTGCACATGAAGGTGTATTTCAGGATCGCGTCCAGCTCATCGGCGTCCGACTGCTTGTGAAAATGATAGGTCGGAATGTGCAGCTGGTTCAGCAGCGCCTTGGTATGCACCGCCATTTCCACCTGACACGCGACCGGTTCCTTCAGCTCGCCGCGGAACGAAATCAGCATCGGCAATGGCATCCGGTAAAACTGTGTCAGCGTCACCAGTGTGTTGACGGTAACCCCGATGGCGGTGTTCTGCATGATGATGGCCGGGCGCTTGCCGCCCATGAAGGCCCCGGCGCACAGGCCCATGCCTTCGTCTTCCTTGTTGGCGGGAATATGGTAGATCTCATCCCGCTGTTCGATCTCGTCGATCACACCGGCCAGCTGTTTGCAGGGTACGGTGGTGACGAAAGCGACGTCATTGGCGACAAGGTCATCGACGATTTTTGTGTTGATGGACAAGGCGTGCTCCTTCTGAGGATGCGCAAATTCAATTGTCTGGTGGACGCAGCAGAATTGTCTTTGACCAGATGCGTGCACATTGCAACCAAAACGCGGTCGATTCCGGTGATTTCAGCGCGAAAGGCGCACCCTTTCCGAAATTCCGAAAATTAGGTTCGGACAGGTCGGCACAGCCGATATCGTGATCGGGGTCGAATTCATCGCCCATCGGCCCGGCGCGCCATAACCTGCGGCCAGCGCCGGCTGGGCTTGTAAACTGCCGCCCATTTGGCATTGTGGGTCATGGCGTGCTGCCGGCCTGTCGTGCAGGCGGCCGGCAGATTTCCGCGAACCGAAAGCCCAGAGCACATGAAACTATGCATCGCGACCGTCACCGTACCGGGAAGCCTGCCGGAAAAACTGCGGGCCATTGCCGAGGTCGGGTTCCAGGGGGTCGAGATTTTCGAGCAGGATTTCCTGTCATTCGATGGCTCGCCGCGCGAGGTCGGGCAGATGGTCCGCGACAACGGGCTGGAGATTTCGCTGTTCCAGCCGTTTCGCGATCTCGAAGGGTTGCCGGAACCGCATCGCGCCCGCGCCTTTGACCGGGCCGAGCGCAAGTTCGACCTGATGAACGAACTGGGCACCGACCTTGTCCTGATGTGCTCTTCCGTGCACCCAGAGGCGTTGGGCGGAATTGACCGGATGGCGGATGATTTTCGCGAACTGGGCGAAAGGGCCGCCCGGAAGGGCATTCGCGTCGGCTACGAGGCGCTGGCCTGGGGCAAACATGTCAACGATCACCGCGACGCATGGGAGGTTGTCCGCCGCGCCGACCACCCCAATATCGGCCTGATCCTTGACAGCTTTCACACGCTGGGGCGCAAGCTGGACCCCAGGACGATCCGTTCGATCCCCGGCGACCGCATCTTTTTCGTCCAGCTTGCCGATGCACCGATGATCGAAATGGACCTGTTTTACTGGTCCCGCCATTTTCGCAACATGCCCGGCGAGGGCGATCTTGACGTACCCGCCTTCATGTCCGCCGTGGCCGCCACCGGATACGACGGGCCGATTTCGCTGGAGGTTTTCAACGACCAGTTTCGCGGTGGCAGCACGCGCCACGTCGCCTCCGACGGGCACCGGTCGCTGGTCAACCTGCTGGATCAGGTGCGCCGAAGCGAAGCTGCCGTGCCGTGGAAACTTCCCGACATTCCCGCCCCTGTCACCGCGCACGGCTTCGAATTCATCGAGTTTGCCGCCAACGAGACCGAGGAACAGAATCTGGCCGAACTGTTGGGCAGCATGGGCTTTCGCAAGGCCGGGCAGCACATATCGAAACACGCAAGCCTCTGGCGGCAGGGCGACATCAACGTGGTGATCAACACAGAGCGCGAAGGCTTTGCGCATTCGGCCTACATCATGCACGGCACGTCGATCTGCGACATCGGCATCAAGGTGGCAGACGCCAATTCGACCGTCGCCCGTGCCCGCGCCTTGGGGGCCACCACATTCTCGCAGCAGGTCGGTCCGGGAGAGCTGGATATCCCCGCGATCCGCGGTGTCGGTGGCGGCGTCATGCATTTCATCGACGACCAAAGCGATCTGGGCCGGGTGTGGGATATAGAATTCAGGCCGGTGGACGGCGACGGCCATTCGGCCGATGCCGGCCTGTTGCGGATCGACCATCTGGCGCAAACCATGAACTATGAAGAGATGCTGTCCTGGTCGCTGTTCTACACGTCGATTTTCGACGCGACAAAAACGCCGATGGTGGATGTCGTAGACCCGGATGGACTGGTTCACAGCCAGGCGGTCGAGGGTCGCGATGGCCGCCTGCGGATCACCTTGAACGGGGCGGATAGCCACCGCACCTTTGCTGGCCAGTACCTTGCTCGCAGTTTTGGCAGCGCGGTTCAGCACGTGGCGTTTCAATGCGACGACATTTTCGCCACCGCAGACAGGTTGCAGCAAAGCGGGTTCGAAAGCCTGCCGATATCGGACAATTACTATGACGACCTGTCGTCACGGTTCGAACTCGACGCCGATATGCTGGCGCGTATGAAGGCGCGCCATATCCTTTACGATGCCGACGCGAAGGGCGTGTTTTTCCAGCTATATTCACGCACCTATGGCGATGGCATGTTCTTTGAGATCGTCCAGAGAACCGGCGGGTATGCCGGATACGGCGCCCCGAACGCGCCGTTCCGCGTCGCGGCGCAAAAACGGCTCGGGCCGCAAAAGGGCATGCCGCAGCACTAGATCCGACGTGCCCGGCAGCAGTCTTTGGACAAGACGTCTGAACAACCGGGCAGGGCGGCGACACCAGGCCCGGTTATCGGGACAACATCCTAGTTTCCTGCTTCTTTCTGGATGCTTTGCAGCCATGCGATCAGATCGACGATCGGTTTGCTGGACATGATCAGGACACCGTCTTCGCCGCGTATCGCTGTGCCCCGGCCCTCGAAGAAATCGCCGTAGACCGGCATCGAGCTGCCGTGCGAGGCCAGCGGGTCGCGCCCGTCGATCCGCCAGATCACCCGGCCAACCGGAAAGACCCCGTCATTCTCTGCCGCAAGCAGGGTCAGGTTCTTGGGTTGCACCAGCAGCACCGGCGACATCGGACCGTTGCCCAGCGCCTCTGCCCCGTGACAGGTGGCGCAATAATGCAGGAACGTGTCCTGCCCGGCCGCGATATCCTGACCAAAGGCGCCCGTGGACAGACAGCAGAGCGCGACAACAGCCATTCTGACAGATTTCATATCTCTCTCCTGCATCCGACTGCGCTAAGCCTAGTTGGCACGGGCCGGAAAAGTATGACCTCTGTCAAGTTCCGCGAAAATTTGTCGGACCTGCGTCGGGCCTGCCGCGCCATGTGTCAACGGGCCATGAACACCGGCATCGCGACCTGATCCAGCATGGTCCGGGTGGTCCCGCCAAAAACAAACTCGCGCAACCGCGACCGGCCAAAGGCACCCATCACCACAAGATCGGCGCCAAGTTCCGTCGCATGGCGCTGAATCCCCTCGCCGATATCCTTGCCGCCGCTGGGGTACTGGTTCACAACCACCGTGCAGCCAAGATGGCTCAGCCATTCGGCAAGGTCAGATCCGGGGTCTTCGCCGTCCCGCGTTGCGGTCGCGTCCGGGTCGATACAGCCGATGACGACTTCTTTTGCGGCCTTCAGCATCGGCAGCGCCTCGTGGACGGCGCGCGCCGCCGGCAGGTCGGTGTTCCAGGCTACGAAGACCCGCTCTGGCGGCGAAAGCGGTGCGCCGTTCAGCATCAGCGCAACAGGCGAGTGAAACAGAATCCCGTGCGCCGCAGACCGGAACAGGTCGGCGTTGTCGGTGCGCAGGTTGGGCGCCAGAAAGGCAAGGTCGCTGACCTGGGCGCGACGCCCCACGATGGCGGGAATGTCGGCCAACACGGTTTGCACCGGCTGGACGCCACCTGAAACGCCCTCGTTCTTCAGCAGCGTCATCACCGCGTCCGACCGATCTGTCAGCCGCTGCCTGGACTCGCTCATCTGGGCGATCCATTGTTCGGGAACATCCATCCCGCCATAGGACATCGCGCTGTAGGTGCCCATCGGGTATGCCGGTGCGGTCGCAAGGACAAGACAGATCACCCGGGCGTTCTGCGCAGGCGCGTCCTGAATGACCGTCTGAACTTCGGCGTCCGGTGTGGTTTCATCCATCACGAAAAGCAGGGTCTGGTTCTTCATCTGTCTACTCCGTTGTGGCAGGCGGCGCGGCGGATCGCTGTGCCTTTGTCATATTGTGAACCCTGGCCGGGGTGGCGACCATGACATGTATCAATACATGGCGATCAATCGAACGGCTGACCAGGATCAAAGTCATCGCTCCGCGGCCAGTTCTCTCTCGACATCGCGGCACGATCCGCTATCCCGAACCGACGGTCCGACTGGCTGCAGGAAAGGCGGGACATGGACATTCGCGCAATCGCGATGGGGGTGGCTTTTGCCTTCATGTGGGCCTCGGCCTTTGCCTCTGCCCGGATGATCGTGGCCGATGCACCGCCCCTGACGGCGCTGGCGATCCGGTTCCTGATCTCGGGCAGCATCGGCATCCTTTTCGCCCTCTGGCTGGGGCAGGGCTGGCGGCTGACCCGCGCGCAATGGATCGGGACGCTGGTATTCGGCCTGTGCCAGAACGCGCTTTACCTTGGCCTGAACTTTGTCGCGATGCAGACCATAGAGGCCAGTCTTGCCGCGATCATCGCCTCGACCATGCCGCTTTTGGTGGCTCTCGGCGGCTGGCTGGCCTTTGGCGACAAGGTGCGCCCGCTTGGCGCGGCCGGGCTGATCGCCGGCGTGATCGGAGTTGCCCTGATCATGGGGTCGCGGATCTCTGCGGGCGTCGACATGTTCGGGCTGATCCTTTGCGTCATCGGGGTGGTCTCGCTGACCATCGCCACGATGGCGGTGCGCGGCGCGTCCTCGGGTGGCAACGTGCTGATGATCGTCGGGTTGCAGATGCTGATCGGCAGCGTGTCGCTGGGGATTGTCGCCGGCCTGACCGAAACCTGGGCAGTCAACTGGACGTGGCAACTGGTGGGCGCGTTTGCCTATACTACCATCGTTCCGGGCCTGGCCGCCACATGGCTGTGGTTTCTGCTGGTCAACCGCATCGGCGCGGTGCGGGCCGCCACCTTCCATTTCCTGACCCCGTTCTTCGGCGTCTCGGTCGCGGCCTTGCTGCTGGGCGAGGCGCTGCGCCCGCTGGATCTGGCGGGGGTCGGCATTATCATGCTGGGCATCCTGGCGGTGCAACTGTCCAAACAGGCCGCGCCCCGGCCCGCCTCTGACGGGAATTTGACCGCCTGACACACGGCTTGCGCGTGACTTGCCGCCCCGTTTGCGTCTAAACCGCAGGCCATGGACCTGGTATTCGGATACGGGGCCGGACTGCTGACGCTGATCAACCCCTGCGTCCTGCCGATCCTGCCCATCGTGCTGGCAAGTGCCGTGCAGGCCAGCCGTTACGGCCCCCTGGCCGTCGCGGCCGGGATGAGCCTGTCATTCGTGATCCTCGGCTTCGGCGTCACCGTGCTAGGGCGCAGTCTTGGCCTGACACCCGAAACCATCGCCGACGCCGGTGCGGTGCTGATGATCCTGTTCGGGCTTGTCCTTCTGGTGCCCCGCTTTTCGGAACGTTTTGCCACCGTCACCGCCGGGATGTCGGCGCGCGCCGACGCCGGTATCGACGATCTCGACCGGTCCGGCCTGACCGGCCAGTTCGTCGGCGGCATGCTGCTGGGCGCGGTATGGAGCCCCTGCATCGGCCCCACCCTTGGCGGCGCCATTTCGCTGGCCAGCCAGGGCGAAAGCCTGCCGCGCGCCGCCGCGATCATGCTGGCCTTCGCGCTGGGCGTGTCGACCGTGATCCTGGCGCTGGGCTATGGCGCGCGTTCGGTCATCCAGCGGCGGCAGGCCTGGATGCGTGGCATCGCCGCCAGGGCGCGCCCGATTCTTGGTATCGTCTTTGTCGTCGTCGGGGCCGGGCTGCTGCTGCGCTGGCATCACTACATTGAATTCTGGGCAATCCAGAACCTGCCGGCCTGGCTGATTGATTTCTCGGTTATTCTGTAAATGAAAGGACCAAACCCATGAAACGCCGCACATTCCTTGCCACCGCCTCTGCCACGGGCGCCGCGCTTGCCGCCGCGCCGGTGCTGGCCTCGATGCAATACACCCCCGGGCTCGTCGCGCAGGAACTTGCCGCGGGCAAGACCGTGTTCCTCGACTTTACCGCGACCTGGTGTTCGACCTGTGCGGCACAAGCCCGCGTGATCGAGGCGCTGAAGGCCGAGACGCCGGCCTACGAGCAGGCGATCAGTTTCATCGACGTCGACTGGGACACCTATCGAAATGCCGACCTTACCAGATCGCTGGAAATCCCGCGCCGTTCGACGCTGGTCGTGCTGAAGGGTGATGCCGAACTCGGCCGCCTCGTGGCAGAGACCGGCGCGTCCAGAATCAAGGCGCTGATGGACACCGCACTCGCCGCCGCAACCGCCTAGCGCCCCGGCGTCACCGCGGATACCGCGCGCTCTCCCAGCGAGCGGAACTTGGTCGACAGGTTGTCCAGCTTGTCGGCCCAGTCCGGGTTCGGCACCTGTCCGTCGGTGACCTTGACGAACGCCTGCATCAGGCAGGCGATCGCGAAGGGTTCGATCAGCGCGACCTTCACCGCCCAGGCGAACAGCACTGCAAAGATCAGCCCGCCCGCCGACCACGCCCCCGGGATCAGCCAGACCACCGCCGCCGCCGGGGCCAGCATCACCAGGAACACGACAAAGCTCAGCGCATAGACCCAAAGCGCCACCCAGAACGCGTTGCCCAGCATCGGTTTTGCATTCTGCGCGTACAGCACCAGCGCGTCGCGCCCGCCCGCCCAGGGGTTTTCGGCCCGTGTGCGGATCAGATGCGCCAGGATCACCTCGTCCAGCAGCCCGACCGCAACCCGCAGGAAGGCCCGGATCAGCTTCATCAGCCCGTCCATCCCCGGAATCGGCAGGATCGAGGCCAGCCCGCCGACGATCCCGGTCACCGCGCGCAGCACGCCCTTGATGATCTGGTCCAGCGCGAACAGCACATTGGCCTGTCCGAACCGTTCGCGCACCACCGCCTGGCCGTGTTCGATCTGGCCGCGCCCGTCCGGCAGGTCGCGGCCTTCCAGATATTCGACCATCACCGCGATATGCGCCGCCTTGACCATGTAAAGGATGTATTCGCGCAGGAAATACAGCACCGTCGCCGTGCCGCCAAATCCGATCAGCCCACCCCAGAAGGTCGAATTCGCCTGGAAATCGTCCGACCCGATCGCGCCGATACCCCAGCCGATCCCGGCCCCGACCCCGGTGACCAGCACATAGGCCACCGCGATGCCGAAATAGATCACGACGCGGGCAATCACGAAGGGCGCCGTGCGCCGCATCACGCTCATCGACGTGGAAAGTGAAAAATCAGCCATCAGTCGAA
>JAJDOB010000210.1 GCA_022340385.1 Rhodobacter sp. | reverse complement strand
CTGCGCTTTGGGTGGTCCGATTTGGGGGTGAACGGCGCGCGGCTAGATCGTTGGTTTGAGCGATTGCAGCCGGCTCAGGAGTGACTCCGGCGAACCGATTCCCCCGAGGTCGCCAAGCGCGGCGCCGGGGCATCCGTCCTGCATCTTGCGCCACAAGGCCATGCGGTTGGTTGCGGCCATCTCGCAGCGCGCCATCCAGGTGGTGCAGCTTGCGGTCACGCAGATCACGCCGCCGACCTCGACCCGTTCACCGACCGCGTTGGTGCAGAAATATTCGACTCCGGGCAGGGGCGGGTAAAGTTCGGCAAAGCTTTTCGGGGGCGCAGGGCTTGTGTCCTGTGCGAACGCCCAGACAGGCATCAGCAAGATGGATGCAATCAGCCATTTCATGGGATCAATATAGGCACATTTTTTGCCGATTCACCACCCTTGACCATTGCGTCGCCATTGGGCAACAGGACGGGCATGGTTCCCTTGGAAAAACTCGCGCAGATCACCGAACGATTCGAATTCCTCGAGGCGTCGATGGCGGACGGGCGCGGCGATATCGCCGCGCTTGGCAAGGAATACAGCGACCTGCGGCCGGTGGTGGCCGAGATCGCCGAATATCGCCAGTTGCTGGATGATATCGCGGCCACAGAGGCGATGCTGCACGATCCGGAAATGGCCGAGCTTGCCGCCGATGAACTGCCGCTGCTGAAGGCGCGCCTGCCAGAGGTCGAAGGCACCCTGCGCGTGGCATTGCTGCCGCGCGATGCGGCGGATGCAGGATCGGCGATTCTGGAAATCCGCCCCGGCACCGGGGGCGAAGAGGCGGCGCTGTTCGCCGGCGACCTTTTGCGGATGTACCAGCGCTATGCCGAGACGCGCGGCTGGCGGTTCGAGATCATCGAGGAAAGCCTGACCGAACTGGGCGGCGTCAAGGAAGTGGTCGCCAATGTGCAGGGCAATGGCGTGTTTGCCCGCCTGAAATACGAAAGCGGTGTGCACCGCGTCCAGCGGGTGCCGACCACAGAAAGCGGCGGGCGCATCCACACCTCGGCGGCGACGGTGGCGGTGCTGCCCGAGGCGCAGGATGTCGACATCCACATCGACGCGAACGACATCCGCATCGACACGATGCGCGCCAGCGGTGCGGGTGGCCAGCATGTCAACACCACCGACAGCGCGGTGCGGATCACGCATATTCCGTCGGGCATCGTCGTGACCTCGTCGGAAAAATCGCAGCACCGCAACCGCGAGATCGCGATGAACGTACTGCGCGCGCGGCTTTACGATGCGGAACGCAACCGGATTGACGGCGAACGCTCGGCGGATCGCAAAAGCCAGGTCGGATCGGGCGATCGCAGCGAACGCATCCGCACCTATAATTTCCCGCAAGGCCGGATGAGCGATCATCGCATCAACCTGACGCTGTACAAGCTGGACCAGGTGATGCAGGGCGACCTTGATGAAATCATCGACGCGCTGATCTCTGACGATCAGGCGACGATGCTGGCAGAGATGGGTGTGTGAACGAAAATGATATTCTGGCCCGCGCCGCGAAGGCCCTGAATGCCGCGGGAATTGAAGGCGGCGCGCGGGATGCGCGCAAGCTGTATGATCATGCCTATCAATGTGGTGGCAGGGCGCAAGAGCCGCAATCCCGGGACCGGCCCAACGCCATGACGCTGGCGCTTTTCGAGAGCGCTCTGACAGAAAGGCTGGCCCGGCGTCCGGTTTCGCATATCGTTGGAAAACGCGCGTTCTGGAGCCATGATTTCATCGTCACGCCCGATGTGCTGGACCCGCGTCCCGAAACCGAATTGCTGGTCGAACTGGCACTGCAGGGCCCCTTCAAGCGGGTCCTTGATCTGGGAACCGGATCAGGCTGCATCCTGATCTCGCTGCTGGCTGCGCGGCCCGAAGCGCGCGGTGTGGGCACCGATATCTCGGACAAGGCGGTGCTGGTTGCCGGGCAGAACGCTGCCGCTATCGGCGTGGCAGACCGTCTGATCCTGCCGCTGTCTGAATGGTTCGATGACATTGGCGGGCGCTATGACCTGATCGTGTCCAACCCGCCCTATATCGCCGCCGCTGAAATGGCCGCATTGCAGCCGGAAGTGCGCGAGTATGAGCCCCGTATGGCGCTGACCGATGGTGCCGATGGATTGACGGCCTACCACGCGATTGCCAAAGGCGCGCGCGCGCATCTGGTGCCCGGCGGGCGGATACTGCTGGAAATCGGCCCGACACAGGGCGCACAGGTGACACGGATCTTGGCGGATGCGGGTCTTGAAGACGTCCAGATTCATTCCGACATGGATGGGAGGGATCGGGTCGTCAGTGCGATTTCGCCGGAATAATGGGTGACAAAGCTGCAATTTCGGCGAGGTTTCGGCAGGCTTTGGCGGGTTTATTGCAATTTTGCCTTGTCATACGCGCCCAGAGATGTTTACTCGGAAACAGAGCGGTTGGCGGGACAACGTATGTCCCCCGCGCCGATAAGCCATAAAACGTAGGACCTTGGTTTAAAGAACCCCACGCACAAACAGCGCGGCATATAGGTCAGGTAAAGCCCAACATAGGCTGGATAGCAAATTAACATGAGATCGTCTAAGCAACGTTCGCGGTCGAAGCAGAACCGCAACCGTTCGACCGGTAGCGTCGGAAACGTCGTCAATCGGGTTTTCGACAGTTCGGGCCCCGAGGGCAAGGTACGCGGCACGCCACAGCAGATTATCGACAAGTACAATCAGCTGGCGCGCGATTCGCAATTGTCCGGCGACCGTGTCGCGACCGAGAACTTTCAACAGCATTCCGAGCATTACACCCGGATGCTGGCCGAAGCCATGCGAGAGCAGGAGGCCCGCCGCGAGCAGCAGGAAGCCCAGCACCGCGAGCGGCAGCAGAACCATAACCAGAATCAGAACCAGAACCGCGATGACCGCAGCGGTGGCGGCGGTGGCGACCAGCCGCGCACGGATGCGCAGCATCAACCGCGCGACGCCGCCCAGCAGCCCAGAACCGACGCGCAACCCGCGCCCGATGATGCGCCAAAGCCGAAACCGCAACCAAGGGCGGCAGAATCGTCCGACGTGATTGACATCGAAAGCGAAACGGATTCCGGACTGGTCGAAACCCCGGAAAGCAAACCGGCGCCGAAGCCGCGCACACGTCGCCCACGCAAACCCAGCCCGCCGCCCACCGATGACGGTTCCGGCCCGGCGGAAGCGGCGGAATAGCACTCTTTTTCAACTAACCCTTCGGCTGGATGCGGTGGCGCGACCGCTGCCGCAATGGCGGCGTGGACTTCAGGTCATCGGGCTCGGCTGCAAGGCACGGGCCAGCGCGCAGAATTGCTCCAGCGGTATCTCTTCGGCGCGCGCCGTGGGTGCGATGCCGACCCCTGTCAGGATCGCCTCGATATCGGGCGACTGCGATCTGAGCGACGCGCGCAGCATCTTGCGGCGCTGGTTGAATGCGGCGGCGACAACGCGGCTTAGGGTTTTCGCGTCGGCCGGGTAGCGCGGCGTCGGCAGCGCCGCAAGATGCACAACCGCCGAATGCACCTTGGGCGCAGGCGTGAACGCTTCTGGCGGCAGTTCCATGACGATACGCGCATCACATCGCCATTGCGCAAGGATCGCCAGCCGGCCATAGGCCTTGCTGCCCGGCAGGGCGACGATGCGCTGCGCCACTTCCTTCTGGAACATCAGCGTCAGGCTGTCCCAGACCGGCGGCCAGGCCGGCGGCGTCAGCCAGCGTACCAGCAGTTCGGTGCCGACATTGTAGGGCAGGTTCGCCACCACCCGGATCGGCGGGGTCAGATATGCCAGCGCGTCGATCTCCAGCGCGTCGCCGTTCATCACCTGCAACCGGCCGGGATAGGCATTGGCGATCTCGTCCAGCGCGGGCAGGCAGCGGGCGTCTTTTTCCACCGCCAGAACCTTGCGCGCGCCACTGGCCAGCAACCCGCGGGTCAGACCGCCGGGGCCGGGGCCGACCTCGAGCACGTCGCAGGCGGTCAGATCGCCGGCGGACCGGGCGATCTTGGCGGTCAGGTTCAGATCCAGCAGGAAATTCTGGCCCATGGATTTGCGGGCGCGCAGGTCGTGGCTGGCGATCACCTCTCGCAATGGGGGCAGGGTGTCGATCACGTTTGTCGCCCGCCGGCCGAGGCGCGGGCCAGCGCCATTCTGCGCGCCATGCGCAAAGCCTCGATCAGGCTGGCGGGATTGGCGTGGCCTTGCCCGGCGATGTCGAATGCGGTGCCGTGGTCGGGCGAGGTGCGGATGAACGGCAGGCCCAGCGTGACGTTGACGCCACGGTCGAAATCCAGCGTCTTGATCGGGATCAGGGCCTGATCGTGATACATGGCGATGGCCGCATCGTATCGCGCGCGCGCGGCGGCGTGAAACAGCGTGTCGGCGGAATGCGGCCCGCTCAGCGCCATGCCTTCGCCGGCAAGGCGGGCGATGACCGGGGCGATGATCGCGGCATCCTCGTGCCCCATCGCGCCGCCTTCGCCCGCATGCGGGTTCAGCCCGGCGATTGCGATGCGCGGGTTTGCCAGTCCGAAATCGCGTTGCAAACCGGCATGGGTGATGCGGATCGTCTGTTCCAGAAGGTCCGGCGTCAGCGCGCCGGGGACTTCGGACAAGGGGATGTGGATGGTTGCCGGCACCACGCGCAATTCGGCCGAGGCCAGCATCATCACCACGCGATCCACGCCCCCCAGCGCGGCGAGAAACTCTGTATGGCCGGGATAGGCGAACCCGGCGCCGTCCTTCAGCGCCTTCTTGTGGATCGGGTTGGTGCAGACCGCGCCGGCGGCGCCGGATTGCACCAGCGCGACGGCGCGGGCGATCACGTCGATGACGCCCTGTGCCTGCGCCGGATCGGGCGCGCCCGGGCGGGCGGGGCCGGGGAAATCATGGGCCAGCACCGGCAGGCCCCGCGGCATGGCGGCGCCGGCCTCTGCCGGGTCGGAAATGACGACATGGCGCGCGCCGGCTGGCAGATGCGCAGGGTCTGCGATCAGGAAAAACGGCAGTTCGCCTTTCAGCGCGGCCCAGGCCTTGCAGGCGATTTCCGGGCCGATCCCGGCGGGCTCCCCGACCGTCAGCGCAATCGGGGGCGATGTCATTGGGTCAGAATGACCGCATCCGAGCGCAGTTCCGCCAGATAGCCCGAGGCATAGGAGGCAAGCCGCTGGTTCAGCAGGTTCTGGCGCACGGCTTCGCGGTCGGCATCCTCGCTCAGCGCCAGGGTGCGCCCACACAGCATCAGGAACACCAGCGCCTCGCCGTCGCCGGTTGTCAGCGCGGTCGATACCTCGCCCTCGTCCAGTTTCGCCAGTTCCATGGCGACGTCACCCGACACTTCGGCCACCGGCAGCACGTCGCGCAAAAGCTGGTTCTCGGGCTGGCCCTTGGCGATGCCGTAAAGATCGTCGCAGGTGTCGACCCGCGCCTTGATCTTTTCGGCCGTTGACAGCGCGCCCGCGGTGCGCCCGCCAGGGATGAAGTAGCGCGCGAATTCCACCGATACGGCCTCTTGTTCGGGGGCGTCGGTTTCTTCCAGGTCGCGCAGCTGGAACAGGGCGATGGCGTTCGGAACCGGGATCGGGTCGGTGACCTGGCCGGGCGCCAGCGTCAGGATCTGCGCGCGGATCTGCGGCGGCAGGTTGCCGACCGGGATCCAGTCCTGCCGCCCGCTGCGACCGCGCGACGGGGCCGCGGAATATTTGCGCGCTGCGGCGGCAAAGGCGGGCAGGGTGGTGATCTTGCTCAGTTCCGCCGCGCGGCGCTGTGCCTCGGCCAGGCGGGCCGGTGTGTTGGCGGGCAGGAAAATCTCTGACAGCAGCACCCGCACCCCGCCGGTGGCCGACCCAAGCGCCAGGGCGCGGTCGACCTCTGCATCGCTGACCTGGGCGCGCGGGCCGAAACGGGCGCGGATGACACCGCGCCAGGCCACCCCGGCGCGCACGAAATCTGAAAATGTCTCTTCCGAAACGCCGGACTTTTGCAGCGCCGCGATGAACTGTTCGGCATTCAGATTGGCGCGGGACGCGAATTCTTCCATCCCGGCGCGCAGTTGTTCGTCCTCGACCGTGACGCCGGTGGCGCTGGCGGCATCCAGTTGCAGGCGCTCGTCAATCAGGCGGTCCAGCGCCTCTTCTTCCAGGTTTCCCGGGGCATTGAGCAACTGGAAGAACCGGATCCGCTGATCCAGTTCATATTGCGTGATCACCCTGTCATTGACGCGCGCGACAGGTGCGAACGGGTTGTTTTGCGCCCAAAGCGGGGCGGCGCCCAATGCAAGGGCCAGGACGATCATCATGCGCAACATTGTCATTCCAGTGCTTGTCAGTCTTCGCAGTTTCTTACCCTAGCCGTTATGGCTGCACGACCGGGCATATGCCCGGCCATCGCGGCCAAAGCCGTTCAGGGATACCTTAAACCCGTAATCCGTCGATGCCGCCACATTATTCGCCGAGGTAAAGCGGCGCGAGACGGAAAAGTCCACATTCAGACATTCGTTCTGATAGATCAGCCCCATACCGGCCTTGGTGGCGCGGTTGGTGTTTCCGTCATATCTGCCGTTCACCGAAACCGTCCAGTGCCGGTCGAATGTGTAGGCGGCGTCGAGGTTCAGTTCCGATGTGTCGCCCGAACGCCCCTCTGCCGCGTCGGCTACCACCCAGATATACCGCCCCCCGGCGGAAAAATTTTCGCCCTGCCAGGCCAGTTGGGTTTCGGATTTCGAGAACCCGAAACTGTCGTCGAACAGCGACCGGTTGGTCAGGCTCAGGCGTTTCAGCTTGATCCGGGTGGCCACCAGCCAGTCGGATGATCCGCCATCCAGTCCCGAGGCCTTGGTGAACTGGCCCAGATCCTCCAGCCGGAACACCTTGCCGACGGTGCCGGAATATTCGAACCCGTTGGCGGCCATCCGGGTCCAGCTCAGGCCGACGGTGGTGCGCAGCCCGCGTTCGTAGCGGTCCGAACCGGGGAAACGCGACAGCGACAACAGATTGCCCTCGTCGAAATCGACCAGCTTGCTGTCCTCGTTGGGAACATTGGCGCCAATCGTATCGGTCCAGGCCAGCTGGATCACCGGTTCGAGTATGTCCGTCGCGCCGTTGCCGGTGACGCGCGACATCGGCCAGCGCAGTTCCAGCGCGGTCGTCGGGGTGACATGGCTTAACGAAGAGGCAAAGCCCGCGTCCTGATTGATCCAGTAGAAATCGGCGGCCAGCTGCGCCTCGAAGGCGCCGATCATGCCGTTGGAAAACACATGGTCGCGCCGCCATCCGGCCACCGCCCCGGCGCGGACCACATCGCGCGCGGTGCATTCGGCGACCGAGGCGGTGACGCAGGCCGCCGCCAGCGTCGCGTCGATGCTTTCGGCAATGCGTTCATGTCCTTCCAGATCGAACACAAACCGCGCCTCGCCGCCCAGCCCGGCGGGAAACACCCGGCGTTCATAGGTCGCCCGGCCCAGCAGGGTGGCCAGCGTGTCCTCTATCGGGACTTCGGCGTCGCGCAGCGACCGCAGTTTCTGGAAACTGGCAGAGATATGTTCGTCGCGCCGGGTGCGGGTGATTTCCACCCGGTTGCCCAGCCGGTCGGTGTCGGAATAGCCATAGGTCAGCAGGTAGGACGTGTCGGACACGACCCCGAGATCGACATTCAGCCGGAAATCGCGCGGCAGCCGGAACCGCCCGGTGGCAAACAGGTAAGTGCGCAGCGCGTCAGGCGTCAGATTGTCCCGGGATACCGCGCCGTTCACCTCCAGCGAGCCAAAGCTGAACTCGCGCCGGAACCGGCCCTGCAAAGTGCGCGTCTTGCCAGAGATATAAGGCGTTATCGTCAGATCGGCATGATCGCCCAGCGTGATGAAATACGGAAACTTGAAGCCGATCCCAAGGTTGGAAGAGGTCTTGATTTCCGGGATCAGAAACCCGGTCGCGCGCCGCAGCGTCGGGTCGGGCAGGCGCAGGCGCGGGAAATAGGCGACCGGAACGCCGACCACTTCGAACACCGCGTCATCGAAATACATCTGCCGTTCCTGCTGATCATGCACGATCCGGCGGGCGCGGATCTGCCACAGCGGCACCGGACGATGCACGCAGACATTGCAGGAGGAAGCGACGGTTTTGTACAGCTGGTTATAGCGGCCATCGACCCGGTTCAGTTCGACCGCCGCGACCTGCAACTGACCTTCCAGAACGAACCGCGCGCCCCGGATGATGCCATCGCGCAGATTGCGGTCAAGCCGCGCGCTTTGCCCGGTCATCACGCCGCCGCCCTGTTCCAGGATCGTCAGCGGGCCGGTGATATCCAGCTGATCCGTACTGCGGGTATAGACGATCCGCTGGGCCAGCAGGCGCTGTCCGGCATACAGTACCTCGACATTTCCGGTGGCGGTGACGGTATCGCCATTGTCGGACACCGAAACCGTGTCGGCCACCAGCGTCGCGTATTGCGCCAGCGCCATCAAGGGCCACAGCGTCATCACCAGGGCAAGGGCAAGGATGCGCTGCATCAGCCATCCTCCAGGTTCAACAGAATGCCAAGCGACAGCAGGATCGCGGCCACAGGCGGGCTCCATGCCGCCAGCACGACCGGAATCTGGCCGCTTTCGCCAAGGATCTGGGCGAAATTCCGAATGAAATACATCGCAAAGCCGACGCCAAGTGCTGCCAGGACCATGGTGCCGGTGCGTCCGAACCGCGTGTGGCGCATGGTGAACCCGGCACCGATCAGCACCATCGCCGCCATCATCAGCGGCAGCGCCAGTTCCATGTTCAGCCAGACCTTGTGGCTGCGGGCGGAAAATCCGGCGCGCTCCAGCTGCTCGATGAAGCCGGGCAATTCCCAGATCGGGATGCTGGCCGGGGTGCCGAAGCTGTCCCTGATCTGGTCGAGGGTCAGGTTCGACGCGATCTCCATCTCGGGCCGTTTCGCCGCGTCGCGTTCGGGGTTGCCGGCACCGTCAAAGCGCCAGTCCTTGGCATTCAGCAGGCGCCATGCGCCGGGGGTCAGTTCGGCGGCTTCCGCCTCGACCCGGTAGCTTGGCTGCCCCAGCGGACCGAAACCCAGGAAGGTCACGTCGAACAATTGGGTGCCGTCCAGATTGGATTGCAGGGCGCGGATCACGGTCTGGCCTTCGGGACCGCCCTGACGCAGCCACAACCCCTCGCGGCTGATCGACAGCACGCTGGACGTGCCCTGCGCGTGGCGATTGGCGACGATTTCATATTGTTTGGACGTGGCCGCGACGATCGGGTTCATCACCGTCACCGCCAGCACGCCGATGGCCAGCGCGACCATGATCGGTGCCACCAGCGCGCGCAGCGCCGATCGCCCGGAGGCCCGCGTGACCACCAGTTCAGAGGTGCGCGCCAGCGTCAGGAACAGCGTCAGCGTCGACAGGATCATGATCAGCGGCAGAATCCTGTACAGCCCCTGCGGCACGTTCAGCAGCGTCAGCTTGACGATCTCCAGAAACCCGACGCTGTCGCTGTCGAACCGGCGGATCTGTTCCACCATGTCCAGCAGGATGAAGATGCACAGGAAAATCCCGAACACCGCCAGAAAGGCGAACAGAAAGCGGCGCGCGAAATACCGGTGCAGGATCATGCGGTCACCGCGCGCTTGCGCCGGAACAGGCCGGGGCGGTCGGACAGCCACAGCAGGCAATAGGTCATCGCGACGCCCAGCAGTGACGCGCCATAGGTCAGCGGCCAGAGCGCGGCATCCGAACGCGCCGCATCCGCCAGCGCGTTGTCGACCGATTTCAGCACGATCAGCGCCACCATCGCGCCGATCACCTGCCGCCAAAGACCAAAGCGGCTGAAGCCGCCGACCATCAGCGTGGCAAATCCGACAAGTGCCGCGACCACCGACAGCAGCGCCTGGCTGGTGCGACCGTGGCCTTCATACAAAAGCGCGGCGCGGGTGCTGCCTGTCTCCTGTTCCAGGGCCTCTGTCGGGTGCAGCAGTTCGCGCGTCGACAGTTCCTTGATCCCGCGCGCGCCGGGTGTGCCGGTGTCGATCAGCCCGGCGATATCATAGGCGAAATCCTTGAACCGGGTGATTGCCAGCCGGTTGCTGTCCAGTGTCAGCGCCTGCGCCATGCCATCGAACATCACCAGCTTGGGTCCGGTTTCGTGCCGCACCAGCAGCGCCTGACGCGCGGAATAGGTGACGTGTTCGGCACTGCTGCGCGTGTCCATCAGAAAGATGTCGCGCAACTCGCCCGCCGGCGTGATTTCGCGGATGTAGAAGGTGATGCCTTCCGAGGGATGCAGGAACCGCCCCTCTGTCAGCAGCCGCGCGGTGATGTTTTCGCTGATCTCAGCCTGGCGCAGATTCAGCCGCGACACCGACAGCGGCACCAGGAAATGCGTCAGCACGCCAACCAGCACCGCGACGATAAGCCCGAAGGCAACCACCGGGCGGATCATCCGGTACGGGCTGAACCCCGCCGCCTGGACCACCAGCAATTCGGATTCCGATGTCAGCCGGTTGGCAACATATAGTGCGGCCGCGAAGGCGGCGATCGGCAGGACAAGGCGAATGACGTTGGGCAGGGTCAGTGCGGTGAATTCCACGAAGACCCCCGCAGACTGACCGTTGGCGATCAACTGGTCAAAAAGCACGACCGCGCGGTTCACCCAATAAACCATGACCAGGATCAGCGCAAAGAAACCAAACAGCATCATCAGCTGCGACAAGATGTATCTGTCGAATCTGGCCAAGATCGTTACCGGTGTGCCTGTTATTATTTTCTTGAGACACTACTGCAGTTTGGCGGATCCGCAAACTGATAACTGGCCAATCGTCGCTTCAATGCGTAAGCAAAGCAAAACGCCGCCAGGAGATTGCGCAATGAGCACACCCGTTTCCGCCAATATCATCGCCACGGACATCGACAGGATCGCAGAGGCAAAAGGGCGGGTTGTCGTTTTCGTCGACGAATCCGGCAAGCTCAACCAGCCGGCGCGGCGGGTGAACAAGCTGACCCGTGGCGCGCTGGGGCGGTTTCTGAGCTCTGACGCCTTTGCCAAGATGAAGCCCGGTGACACCGCCGACATGGCCTTTCCAACGGGGATGCAGGCCGACGCGGTGCAGGTCGTCCTGCTGCCCAGGAAGCTGGATGCGGAATTGTGGCGCAAGGCGGGTTCCGCGATTGGCAAAGCCAG
The DNA here is from genome assembly GCA_022340385.1 of Rhodobacter sp. Taxonomy (GTDB): domain Bacteria; phylum Pseudomonadota; class Alphaproteobacteria; order Rhodobacterales; family Rhodobacteraceae; genus CALGTJ01. The sequence goes on along the minus strand of JAJDOB010000210.1, from coordinate 1,366 downwards.
AAAATCATTTGATTTGCTGATATTGGCGGGCAATCTTAAGGCAGTGCAAGAGGTTCTGCTGGGCGTGACCCTGCGCGATTACGACTTTGTCGATCACAAGACCGGCGACCTGGAAACCGGCGGCACGGTGACCCTGATGGTGGCCGATCCGGATGCCTGCGCCGGCGTTGCCGACAGCGTTGCTGCCCTGGCCGAAGGCGTGTTTTTCACCCGCGATCTGGTGAACGCGCCGGCCAATGTGCTGACCACCAGCGAATTCGCGTCGCATTTGCTGGCCCTGGATAAACTCGGCGTAGCGGTCGAGGTTCTGGAAGAGGCCGAACTGGAAAAGCTGGGCATGCGCACCCTGCTTGCCGTGGGCCAGGGCAGCGAAAGCCCCTCGAAAGTGGTGGTGATGCAATGGAACGGCGGCGGTGACGAGGCGCCGTTCGCACTGGTCGGCAAGGGCGTGGTGTTCGACACCGGCGGGATCAGCATGAAACCGGCGGCGGGCATGGAAGACATGACCATGGACATGGGCGGTGCCGGTGTGGTTGCCGGGGTGATGAAGACGCTGGCGCTGCGTGGCGCGCGCGCCAATGTCGTGGGGCTGGTCGGACTGGTCGAAAACATGCCCGACGGCAAGGCCACGCGTCCCGGTGACGTGGTCGCCAGCATGAAGGGCGACACGGTCGAGATCATCAATACCGATGCCGAGGGACGCCTGGTCCTGTGTGATGTGCTGTGGTACGCGCAGGAACGGTTCAAGCCGACCGGCATGGTCGATCTTGCCACCCTGACCGGCGCGATCATCATCGGGCTGGGCCATGAAAATGCCGGCGTATTTTCCAATGACGACGCCCTGTGCAATGCGTTCCTGAAATCCGCCAGGGCAGAGGGCGAAGGCGCCTGGCGGATGCCGCTGGGCGAAGCGTATGACAAGCAGTTGAAATCCAACATTGCCGATATGAAGAATGTCGGCGGCCGACCGGCGGGCTCGATCACCGCGGCGCAGTTCCTGGCGCGCTTCGTGAAAGCGGAAACCCCCTGGATTCACCTCGACATCGCCGGGGTTGCCAGCACCAAGACAGAAACCGCGCTGGCCCCCAAGGGCGCGTCGGGCTGGGGGGTGCTGGCGTTGAACCGGCTGATCGCGGATCGTTACGAGACGCCCGAATCGTGACAGGCTGGCAGTACCCCAGGAACAGGTGCGAATGATGCTGATTCCCGCCACCCGCTACAATGACCCCGAGGCCGCGCTGGTCTTTGTCCGCGATGTTCTGGGACTTGAAGAACACGCCGTATACCGTTCGGAAGACGGGAAAATCCAGCATGCCCAGATGAAGCTGGGTACAGGGATCATGATGTTCGGCCCGCCCAATGAAGG
>JAJDOB010000167.1 GCA_022340385.1 Rhodobacter sp. | reverse complement strand
CGAAATGAGGCGCACGCCAATTTATCAAAATCTGTCGCTGGACTGGTTATCTACACGACCTTACTAGCGTTTTTTGACAGTTTGTCAGGCACAACCACATTTGCGGGGCTAACTTTTTCGATTCCAGAGTTGGGGTCACTTGCCTTGTGTGTATTGATTTCAATTGTATTTATCTCCTTTGTTCTTGGGATGTTAGAGCAACTAATTCTGGATCAGTTTCTCTATACGCTTGGCGAACGTATTGGCGCCCATCACTTTGAACTCGTATTGCTAGATTTCACGGCAAAAAATCTTTGGAGCTCCGCAATTACGCCTAAGTACTTTGGGATTAAATCGGAGAGCGGCCAGCATATTGCTCAGCGGCTGTTGCTGGCTTTTTTTGTGCTTATATTAATAGCATTTATTTCATATCCGGTGTCTATAGTTGGAACTAATATTTATTCGGCGTTAACTAGAGATCCCGATATCATACACTGGATTCTGTCAGGATTAGCGATAGTAGGGTTCACATTTGGTTTTTTCCTAATTCTAGCGTTCTCCATTTCGTACAAGTTTCGCCCTGCTGATCTTAGTGAGCCAAGTACACCTTTTGTGCCCGAGGACTTGCATGACCTAGGCCATCCTCCAATACCCAGCGTCAATCAAGAGCCGACAACGCAAGATTAGTGAATCAGGCAAGTGCTTCTACCCCACCAACCCGACAATCCCATAGGTCCGCGCCAAAATCGGCTCGGCCAGCGCCTTTGCCCGCTCTGCCCCGCGCGCCAGAACCCGGTCGATCTCTGACGGGTCGCTCATCAGCCGGGACATCTCGGTCGAGATCGGCGAGAGTTTGGCGACCGCGAGATCCGCCAGCGCGGGTTTGAATTTGCCCCAGCCGGCCCCGGCATAGTCCGACAGCACCGCTTGCGGCGTCGAATCCGACAGCCCGGCGTAGATGTCGACGAGGTTGCGCGCCTCGGGGCGGTCCTTCAGTTCGTCCAGCGTGTCGGGCAGCGGCGCGGGATCGGTGCGGGCTTTCCTGAACTTTTTCGCGATGGTGTCGGCGTCGTCGGTCATGTTGATGCGTTCCATGTCGGACTCGCCGGATTTCGACATTTTTTTCGTGCCGTCGCGCAGGTTCATCACCCGGGTGGCGGGGCCTTCGATGACCGGTTCGGTCAGGGGGAAGAAGTCGACCTTGTAGTCGTTGTTGAACTTGGCGGCGATGTCGCGGGTCAGCTCGACATGCTGTTTCTGGTCCTCGCCGACGGGGACGTGCGTTGCGTGGTAGGCCAGGATGTCTGCGGCCATCAGCGCGGGGTAGGCGTAGAGCCCGAGCGAGACCGCTTCGGCGTTCTTGCCGGCCTTTTCCTTGAACTGGGTCATCCGGTTCATCCAGCCGACGCGGGCGACGCAGTTGAAGATCCAGGCAAGCTCTGCATGGGCCGAGACCTGGCTTTGGTTGAACAGGATGGATCTTTCCGGGTCGATGCCGGACGCGATCAGCGCGGCGGCGATTTCACGGGTGCCGTTGCGCAGCGCGGCCGGATCCTGCCAGACGGTGATGGCGTGCAGGTCGACGGCGCAATAGATCGTCTGGAAATCGGGGCCCTGCATGTCGACCCAGCGTTTGATCGCGCCAAGGTAATTGCCAAGGGTCACACCGCCCGAGGGCTTGATGCCGGAGAAGATGCGGGGGGTGAACTCGGTCATTTGGCGACGCTCCGTCTGGATTTCTGCGCCCGGCTCGCGTAACGCAGGCGCGCAGAGCCGTCAAGGAAGCCCAATGCGTCATCCCCACGAAGAACCGCCCGTCAATCCGCTGCCGCCGGTCGCGGTCCTGCTTGCGGCGGTGATAGTTGTCATCGAGGTGATTTTCCAGCTGGGCGCGCGCGGACTGATCGGCGGGCCGGGGGCGATTTCCTGGCGGCGCGACGCGCTGCTGCAATACGGGTTCAGCGGCCCGGCCTTTGACCGGATGATCGAACTTGGGACGTGGGACGCCGACGCGGTGATGCGGATGTTCACCTATCCGTTCGTGCATTACGGTTTCGCCCAGGTCCTGTTCATGGCGGTGCTGGTTCTGGCGCTGGGAAAATGGGTGGCCGAGCGGCTGGCGCAATGGACGATTCCGGTGATCTTCGTGGTGTCGGCCCTGTTCGGCGCGCTGGTCTATGGCCTGGCGCTGAACACACCGGTGGTGCTGGTCGGCGGGTTTCCGGGGGCCTATGGGCTGATCGGGGCGTTCACCTTTCTTCTGTGGACCAACCTGGCCGATACCGGCGGGCCGCAGGGGCGGGCGTTTCTGCTGATCGGGGCGCTGATGGGGATACAGCTGGTGTTCGGGCTGGTCGGCGGGCTGCTGAGCGGCGGCAACGGGACGGTACGTATGGATTGGCTGGCCGATCTGGCGGGCTTCGTGGCCGGATTCGCGCTGACCATCGTGCTGAGCCCAGGCGGCTGGGCCCGGATGGTGGACCGGTTGCGGCAGCGGTAACGCGCCATCCGAAACCTGGGAACCGGCGATTGGATCGCGCGTGCGGCATCGTGGCTGGGCGGATCGAGCCGCTTCCGGCGGTGATCGCGGCCCTATTCGACCGCGCGGATCAGCTTGCGTTCCAGCACCCGCAGCACGTTCTTCAGATCGTGGCCGCGTTTCAGGATCTGGCCGTCCATGGCGATGACAGAATAAAGCCCCTGTCGCAGGCGCAGACGGGGGCGTTTTTCGATCCGGTAAAGCGGATGCTCGGCCGTGCGGCGAAACACCGAGAACACGGCGACCTCGCGCAGGCTGGAAATTCCGTAGTCGCGCCATTCGCCGGCAGCGACCATCCGGCCATACAGTCCGAGGATCACACCCAGTTCGCGCCGGTCGAACGACACCTGTTCGGGGATTGGGCCGGGCTGTTGAAACTGGGTGGGCGTCTGAACCGTCATGAAGCGCAGCTTGGCGGCAGTTTCCCGCGAAATCAAGCGTTGCCCCGATATTGCCACGAAAAGACCGCCAGCCGGACGCAGCGGCACCCGGATTGCGCCGTGATCACCGCCCAGACACGATGTCATGGCGACGAAGAGTCGTGTCCGGTGCAGCGACGTTACAGCCCCCACCCAGTTCGCTTGTGCCGGGCACGCTCTTCTCGCTTGAACCCGCCCTGCCAGGCGGGTTTTTTGCTGTCGCGGCCCCCTGTTGTGCCTTTTTCCCGGCATCCGCCACCCGCAGTAAGGTCAAGCAAACCCTGTCCAGCTTTCGCCGCGAAAAGACCGGCAAATCGTCTTGCGGCAATCATTCCACCGCCTTCATCGGGTACGATAAGGTAAACATAGCGAGTACGAGTTAACCCCGGTGGTCCGGCGTCATAGCCCCCACCCAGTCCGGATCATCGGGATGTTCGCTTGTCGTCAGATGCCCGCCCTTATCGGCGGGCTTTTTCGTATCCGGCGCGCATTGGTTGCAAAGGGCTGTGGATCGGGTCATTGACGGGCGCATTGAAATGCTGCCTGACAGGATCAGTCCGATCACCATCACCGATATCCCCATCGGGCCGGAACTGGCCATTGTCGTTCCGACATTCAACGAGTCGGGGAACGTCGAAGAGCTGGTGGCGCGTCTGTGCGGGGCGTTGCAGGGCCTTGCCTTCGAAATCATCGTGGTTGACGACGACAGTCCCGACGGCACCGCCGAAGCGGTGCGCCGGATCGGTGCCGGCGACATGCGCGTGCGTTGTCTGCAGCGGGTCGGGCGGCGTGGGCTGTCGGGCGCGGTGATCGAGGGAATGCTGGCCAGCACCGCGCCGGTGGTGGCGGTGATCGACGGCGACTTGCAGCATGATGAAACCCTGCTGCCGCAGATGTATGCCGAACTGCGGCGCGACGATCTGGATCTGGTGGTCGCGTCGCGCTACGTCAGCGGCGGCAGTGTCGGTGACTGGTCGGACGCACGGCACCAGGGATCGAAACTGGCGACGCGATTGGCCCGGCGCCTGACCGGGGTGACGCTGCATGACCCGATGAGCGGGTTCTTCATGCTGCGCTCGGACGCCCTGCGCGCCCGCGCAAGGGGGCTGTCGGGGGTCGGCTACAAGCTGTTGCTGGATATCCTTGCAACCCCCGGCCCGGCGCTGAGTTTCCGCGAGTTGCCCTATCGGTTCCAGGCCCGCCAACAGGGCGAAAGCAAGCTGGATACCAAGGTCTTGCTGGAATATATCGAGTTGTTGCTGGCCAAGACCGTCGGACGGTACGTGCCGGTGAAATTCGTCATGTTCTCGCTGGTCGGCGCGCTGGGGCTGCTGGTTCACATGGCGGTTCTGGGCATATTGTTCAAGAAAACCGGAGTCGGGTTCTCGACGGCGCAGACGATCGCCACGCTGGTTGCGATGACCGCCAACTTTTTCGTCAACAACATCTTCACCTATTTCGACCGCCGCTTGCGCGGCTGGAAGCTGCTGCCCGGCTGGCTTTCATTCTGTGCGGCCTCGTCGGTCGGGGCGCTGGCGAATGTGGGCGTGGCGGTCTACCTGTTTCAATCGTTCGAAACCGTCTGGTATCTGTCGGCGCTGGCCGGCGTGATCGTCGGCGCCACGTGGAACTATGCGGTGACTGCGCTTTATACCTGGAAATAATCGGGGATCGGGGGAACGGCCATCGTCAGGTCATTGTTCAGAATAGAACCGCAGGAGCGACTGACGGTAATCGCGGTTGCCGTGATTGCGTTTGCCGTGTCGTACCTGATCAATTCGATGCATGACTATAACGCCTATCGCGGTCAGTGGTGGGCGGCGGTCAGCGGCTATGGCCCCTGGGCGACAGAGGCCGGGGGGCAAGTCATTGATACCAATGCCTACGGACCCTTCCATGCCGTGTTCGCG
>JAJDOB010000018.1 GCA_022340385.1 Rhodobacter sp. | reverse complement strand
GCCCGGAGCCAGCTGGTCGGGGTTCATCGCCAGACACATGGAACAACCCGCAAGGCGCCATTCGAATCCGGCCTCCTTGAAGATATCGGCAAGACCTTCTTCCTCTGCCTGGGCCCGGACCAGGCCCGAGCCGGGCACGATCATTGCGCGCAGCCCTTCCTTGATCTTCTTGCCCTTCAGGATGGCCGCCGCCGCGCGCAGGTCTTCGATACGACCGTTGGTGCAGGAGCCTATGAATACCGTGTCGATCTGAACATCGGTCAGTTTCTGGCCGGGGGTCAGCCCCATGTAGTCCAGCGAGCGTTTGACCGCATCGACCTTGCCGCCGCTGAAATCGTCGGGCGACGGCACATTGGCGGTGATCGGCAACACGTCCTCGGGCGAGGTGCCCCAGGTCACGACCGGTGCGATGTCCTCGCCCTTGATGGTCACGACCTTGTCCCAATGCGCATCGTCATCCGAGTACAGCGTTTTCCACCACGTCATCGCGGCGTCCCAATCCTTGCCCTTGGGTGCGTTCGGGCGGCCGTTGCAATATTCAAATGTCTTCTCGTCAGGTGCGATCAGGCCGGCCCGGGCACCGCCCTCGATCGCCATGTTGCAGACCGTCATGCGGCCTTCCATCGACAGGTCGCGGATCGCCTCGCCGCAATATTCGATCACATAGCCGGTGCCGCCGGCGGTGCCGGTTTCGCCGATGACCGACAGCGTGATGTCCTTGGCGGTGACACCGGGGCGCAGTTTGCCGGTGATCTCGACCTTCAGGTTTTTGGATTTCTTCTGAATCAGCGTCTGGGTGGCCAGAACGTGTTCTACCTCGGATGTGCCGATACCATGCGCCAATGCGCCGAATGCCCCGTGGGTGGCGGTGTGGCTGTCACCGCAGACAACCGTCATGCCCGGCAGGGTCCAGCCCTGTTCCGGGCCGACGATATGTACGATGCCCTGGCGCACGTCGGACACCGGGTAATAGTGGATCCCGAAATCCGCGGCGTTCTTGTCAAGCGCTTCGACCTGAATGCGGCTTTCCTCGTTCATGCCGCCGCTGGCGCGGTCAAGCGTGGTCGGCACGTTGTGATCCGGTACTGCGATCGTCTTTTCCGGTGCACGAACCTTACGGCCCGCCATGCGCAGCCCTTCGAAGGCCTGCGGGCTGGTAACTTCATGGACCAGATGCCGGTCGATATACAGAAGGCAGGTGCCGTCTTCGGCCTGGTGCACCAGATGGGCATCCCAGATCTTGTCATAGAGCGTTTTGGGGGACATGTGTCCTCTCCCGTTTTGTTGAAATATTTTGGGCGCGGTATTGCGGCAGCTTTATAGCCGCGCAAGCACAGTCATGGTCGCCCCGTAAAAGCGTTCACGCAGCCGAGCGCGGTCGTCCATGTCGAAAATCCGAGTCATGTGCAGGGAATACAGCGCGCCGGCCGCTGCCGCAAGGTGTGGCGGCGCTTGCCGACAGAGCGCCAGACACTACAGTTGCAACTGGAGGGACGCCCTTGGAAAGTGAAATTCAAAGCCTGTTGAGTGGACTGAGCATATTCTGGGCCTCGCTCAAGAATTTCGCCGGTACGCTGATCCTGCCGTCACGGCTGGTCCAGATCGCGGTGGCGCTGGTCTGCCTGCTGCTGGCATGGGCGACACGGGTCTGGTTCAGCCCGAAATTCGAAACCTGGATGCGCGGCCTTGAAAAGCGCCCGAAATGGCAGCTGCGCTGGCTGCTGGTCGTGCACCGGCGCCTTATGCTGCTGTTCTTTGCCGTCTATTTATGGCTCTCGGCATTCGGGTTCGCCCAGATCTATGCCTTTCCGTCGCGGCGCTATCTGCTTGTGCTTCTGGCGACCATCGCGACGGCGTGGTTCTGTATCCGCATCGCGGCGCAACTGGTGCGCAATCCGTTTCTGCGGCGCATGGTCGTTTGGGCGCTGTCGGCCTATGCGACGGTTTACTACCTCGGGTTCCTCGACGAAACCATGACGACGCTGGACAATCTGGCGATCCAGTTCGGTACGTTCCGGTTGTCGGTTCTGGCGGTGCTGAAGGCGCTGGTCGTCACCGGCGTCCTGTTCACGCTGGCACGCATGATTGCATCGACCGCGTCGGTTCGCATCCGCTCGAACGAGGATATCTCTCCGTCGATGCGGGTGCTGGTGGTCAAGGTTCTGCAGATCGCGCTGTATTCGGCGGCGTTTTTCATCGGATTGAAGGCGGTCGGATTCGATCTTACCGGACTTGCGGTCCTGTCGGGTGCCATCGGTGTCGGTCTTGGTTTCGGTCTGCAAAAGGTGGTGTCGAACCTGGTGTCGGGCGTGATCATCCTGTTGGACAAGTCGATCAAGCCCGGCGACGTGATCAGCCTTGGCGAAACCTTTGGCTGGATCAATTCGCTGACCGCACGCTATGTTTCGATCACGACGCGGGATGGCAAGGAATACCTGATCCCGAACGAGGATCTGATCACCGGGCAGGTGGTGAACTGGTCGCATTCCAATGATTTCGTGCGGCTGGACATATATTTCGGCACCGCTTACGGCGATGACCCGCATCTGGTGCGCCAGATCTCGATCGAGGCGGCCAAAGCGGTGAACCGGGTTCTGAACCACAAGCCGCCGGTGTGCCACATCGTCGGATTCGGCGACAATTCGATCGACTATATCCTGCGGTTCTGGATCAGGGATCCGACCGACGGCCTGACCAACATACGCGGCAACGTCTATCTGGCGCTTTGGGACGCGTTCCAGGAAAACGGCATCTCGATCCCGTTCCCGCAGCGCGAGGTTCGTCTTCTGGGCGACAGAAAGGAAACGGAAAAGCTTTGAAGTGTGGTCCTCAAAACTGGCCGCTATTCATCCAGCAACCGATTCCGTCGCAATTTCGCCGAAAATGTGCTATGCTTCCAACCGGGCAAACCGTGCCTCTTTGAACATTTTTTGTGAAACCCCGCACCGGCACCCATGCGGTTGCCCCGGGTTGAAACCGCAACATTAACCCGATGAATGAAATTTCTACGAATGTAGTGCCGATGCATCAAAGCAGAGGATTGCAGTATGGGAAAATTTCAGATCGGACGAGATATTGGCGAATTGCTGTGTCGCGTAGAATGCCTTGAAGAACGCATCAGGAAACTAGAGGCCAGGCATTGCGGCTGCAGCGACGGCAAGATTCTGTCGGAAGCTACGGCAAGGATGTTGTCGAAGGAAGAAATCGACGACATCGAAACGACTGAAATTGAAAAGCAGCCGGCAGGGTATTGCCTTTGTGTTGTCACCGGATTTTTCGGGCCGCGCTGTCCGGGAATCCGTATCAACGATGATCTGTGTGTTCGGCCATGCCCGCCTTGCCCAAGCCTGAATCGGATCAATCTTTTGAATGCCGATGGCACGCCGATGTGTTCGGTGCAGGTGATCGTTGCAACGCCGGGATCATGTGCCCCGGGATGCCCGCCGGGCGGTCACAAGTTTGTCTGGGTCTAAGCCGCAATCCGTTTGCAGGAAAAGGCCTAATCAGATGATACGATAAGGTGATCCATCACCCAATAGCCTGACGGCTCAAAGCACCGGATTCCACCCGCTCGGTTGGCTGTCGGTTCCGCCGCGCACCGGCGCCGCCAGGCCGGGTTCACGAATTCCCGTCCGGCCCGTCAGGACTGCGCTCAATGGCCGGCGCCGCCAGACAATGCGCGATTTCGGCGTTCAGCACGGCGCCCAGCAGCACCGCATAGGCGCTTATGAAGAACCACATCAGCAGTGCAATCACCGCACCGATCGAGCCGTATATCCGGTTGTAGGCCCCGAAATTCGTCAGGTAGTACGAAAACGCGACCGAGGCGGCGGCCCAGATCAACAGTGCAACCACTGCGCCGGGGCTGATCCAGTTCGGGCGTTCGCGTTCGACGTTTGGCCCGAACCGATAGAACATCCCCAACCCGGTCAGGAAGACAACGACCACCAGCACCCAGCGCGCCGCCGACAGGGCGAATCCGGTGGCTGCCCCCAAAGGCAGGAACGCCAGAAGCAGTGGCACCACGACAACGCTGAAAAGCGTCGTCAAGGCCAGTGCTATCAGCGCGCCGGTCATCGCAAACGCCGAGATCACCTGCCAGAAACCTGTGCGTGGCCGGGTTCCATAGACGGTATTCACACCGCGGATCAATGCGGCGACACCGGCGCGCGTGGCCCAGAAGGCAGCGGCGATCGACACCAGCGTGGTCCAGCCCAGCGTGGTGGAATTCGCCCTGATAAGCGCTTCGGTCTGGTTTTGCAGCAAGGAGAACGCCTCTGCCGGAATGAACCTGCTCAGCATGTCCAGCTGACTTTCGATGATCGCCGTGTCGAACCAGAATCCCCACAGCGCAATCACGGCGGCGGCGGCGGGAAACACCGCCAGCATCGCGTAAAACGCGACCCCCGCCGCCACCAGATCCAGATTGCGTTCTGTAGTGGCATACCAGACGCGTTTGAGAACCCTCAGCGAGATGTGGTGATCATTGTCGCCATCCGCATTTGTCATAACGGCCCCATGTTATTATTGCCCGCATATCGGGCACAATGCGAAACGAAGTTTCTGATTGCCGCCGCCGCTGGCAAATTTTCGTTCGTTTTATGCGGTTTACCTTAACATGCGTTGAGAAATTTACATTTCAATGTTAGATTTGACCCAGGTCCGGTGCCGGGGCCCTGACCGGCGCGTTACGAAGGAGGACAATGTCCTGTCTCACAGTGCAGCTGCGGTCGCAGATACGACCGTGCGGGATGCAAGTATGACCAAGCACCCCGAGCAACCCTCAAGCGAAGTATTGCTTGAACGTATCCTTTCCTCACTCGATGAAGACAAAGCCGAGGACGTGGTTTCGATTGGCCTGCGCGGCAAATCCGAAATGGCGGACTACATGGTGATTTGTTCCGGCCGTTCGACCCGCCAGGTCACGTCGATCGCAGAAAAGCTGACCGACCGGCTGAAGCAGGAATTCGGCCGCCTCTGCAAGGTCGAGGGCAAGGGCGCGGGCGACTGGGTTCTGATCGACGTGGGCGATGTCATCGTTCATGTCTTCCGCCCGGAAGTGCGCGAGTTCTACCAGCTTGAGAAGATGTGGATGAGCCCGGGCGAGGCTGTGGCCACTCCAGGCTGATGCGCCTGCATATATGTGCGGTGGGCCGCCTGCGGGCGGGTCCAGAACGCACGCTGATCGATGACTATCTGACCCGTTGCAACCGCACCGGACGCGCGCTTGGGCTGGGTCCGGTCAGCGAACATGAAGTCGAGGACAAGAAAGGTGGCGGCATGGCCGCCGAGGCGGCTCTGCTGCAAAGAACGCTGCCCGGTGGCGCGCGGCTGGTAGTGCTGGACGAGCGCGGCAAGACGCTGAGTTCGCCGCGACTGGCCGAAACGCTGGCAGACTGGCGCGACACCGGCACACAGGATGTTGCCTTTGCGATTGGCGGGGCAGACGGGCTGGATGCAGAGTTTCGCGGCGATGCTGATCTGGCGCTTTCCTTTGGCGCGATGGTCTGGCCGCATATGCTGGTGCGGGTGATGCTGGCAGAACAATTGTACCGCGCGGCGTCGATCCTGGCGGGCAATCCCTATCACCGGGCTTAAGGCGCAACCCCAGAGGCGGGCACCGGCTTTCGGAATGGATTGCGCGAAAATCATCAGAGCGACGTCACCTGCTGATGTTGAAGGAACGCCGCTTCAGGCAGATTTTCTATGATTTCCGCCCTGCAATCAGTGGCAAAGCACATCGGAAGGCGCTAGAAGGCGCGCAATCAACAAGAGGGCGAGCATGTCGACTCCAAAACCCGTTGTTCTGTGCATCCTTGATGGCTGGGGCCAACGTGACGACCCGGCGGCGAACGCACCGAAGCTGGCCGATACCCCGAATTTCGACCGTATCATGGCGACCTGCCCGCATGCGCTGCTGACGACGCATGGCCCGGATGTGGGCCTGCCCAGCGGTCAGATGGGCAATTCCGAGGTCGGCCACACCAATATCGGCGCGGGGCGTGTTGTGGCGATGGATCTGGGCCAGATCGATCTGGCGATCGAGGATGGCTCTTTCTTTCAGAACGCCGCGATCTTGGAATTTGCCGACAAGGTGAAAGCTGCGGGGGGCACCGCGCATCTGATCGGGCTGGCCTCGCCGGGTGGCGTGCATTCGCATCAAAATCATATCGTTGCGGCAGCCGACATGCTGACCCGCGCAGGCCTTTCCGTGGCCTTGCATCTGATAACCGACGGGCGTGATGTGCCACCGAAATCGGCGCGCGCGCAAGTGGCGGAACTATCGGCGCATGTGCCGGGGACGGTGCGGGTTTCCACCGTTTCCGGGCGGTATTTCGCGATGGACCGCGACAATCGCTGGGACCGGGTCGAAAGGGCGTACCGCGCCATGGTGCAGGGCACGGGCCAGACCGCGGCGACTGCGGATGCGGCGATTGCAGCGGCTTATGAACGTGGCGAAACCGACGAATTCATTGTGCCCACCGTCCTGCCGGGACATGACGGAATGCAGGATGGCGACGGCATATTCTTCATCAATTTCCGCGCCGACCGGGCGCGCGAGATCCTGAGCGCGATTGGCGATCCGGATTTTGATGGCTTTGATACCGGCCCGCGGCCTGCATTTTCCGCGATGCTGGGCATGGTCGACTATTCAAGGCGACACAGTGATTACATGACCGCTGCCTACCCCAAGCAGGACATCGTCAACACCATCGGCGCCTGGGTCGCACAGCACGGGCTGCGCCAGTTTCGCCTGGCCGAAACCGAAAAATATCCGCATGTGACCTTCTTCCTGAATGGCGGCAAAGAAACGCCGGAGCCTGGCGAAGACCGTTACATGGCGCAATCGCCCAAGGTGGCGACCTATGACCTGCAGCCCGAAATGTCGGCCCCTGAAGTGGCCGAGAACCTGGTGAAGGCGATAGAGTCGCAATACGACCTGATCGTCGTCAATTTCGCCAACCCGGATATGGTTGGCCACACTGGCGATCTGGGCGCGGCGATCAAGGCCTGCGAGGCGGTGGACGCCGGTCTTGGGCTGGCTCTGGACGCGCTGCAACGGGTTGGCGGTGCGATGATCGTCACCGCCGATCACGGCAATTGCGAAACCATGATTGATCCCGAAACCGGCGGGCCGCACACCGCCCATACCACCAACCCGGTTCCGGTCGTGGCGGTCGGTGCGCCAAAGGGGGCAACGATGCGCAATGGCCGGCTGGCCGATCTGGCCCCGACTCTGCTGGATCTGATGGGGATGGACCTGCCCGCGGAAATGACCGGCAAAAGTCTGCTGGTGGCGGGATGATCCTGCGCACGGCATGCGCGGCGCTTCTGGCGTTTGCCGTTTCGGTACAGGCTCAAGAGGACCCGGCATTCATCGCCAAGCGGGCCGCCGGGCAACTGGAGGCGGCGCAGAATGCACTGATCGCGGCAGAGAAATCCAGCGACCGGGTGAAGGCGCTGACGCAAACCATCCGCGCCTATGAAAACGGGCTGAGCGCGCTGCGCGAGGGGCTGCGCCGCGCCGCCATCCGCGAAGCGACAATCAGGCGGAAATTCGATGTCGAACGCGCCAGGGTTTCGCGCCTTCTGGGCGTGCTGCAAGCCATCGAAACCTCGCCCAAGCCGTTGCTGCTGTTGCATCCGTCCGGCCCGATCGGCACCGCCCGCTCCGGGATGATGATCAGCGAGATCACCCCGGCGCTTCAGCGTCAGGCCGATACGCTGAAGCTGCAACTGGAAGAGGTCGCGTTGTTGCGCGCCTTGCAGGAAAGCGCCGCCGACACCCTCGAAGCCGGGCTGACCGGGGTGCAGCACGCGCGCACGTCGCTTAGCCAGGCGATTTCCAACCGCACTGACACGCCGCGGCACATGTCGGCGGATCCCAAGGCGATGAACGAACTGATCAACAGCGCCGAAACCCTGAAGAGCTTTGCCGAGGGGCTGGCGGACCTGCATGTCAGCGGCGCGGAATCGCCGTTGCACATCGGCGAGGCGCGCGGTGCGCTGCCCCTGCCGGTTGCCGGAACCTTGTTGCGCCGCGCCGGAGAGCCCGATGCCGCCGGTATCGTGCGGCCCGGCATGGTCATCGCGACAGAGCCGCGCGCGCTGGTGACAACACCGTGGCCGGCGACCATTCGCTATCGCGGGCCGTTGCTGGACTACGGAAATGTGATGATACTCGAACCCGGCGACGGCTATCTATTGGTTCTAGCCGGGCTGGATCAGGTCTATGGTGTGCAAGGAGAGGTCTTGCCAGCAGGCACGCCAATAGGGCTTATGGGCGGAAATGCACCGGATGCGCAGATGTTCTTGAATCAGGCCACCAAAGGCGGTGGCGCAGATCGGTCGGAAACGTTGTATATGGAACTCAGGCAAGGCGACACGCCGGTAGACCCCGGCATCTGGTTCGCCTTCGAATAGGATGAGGAAGCGATGAGAAAGTTTGTAATGGCGGCATTGGCCGGATCCATGGTGGGCGCCATCGCCACAACCCAGATTGCCGGGCCGTTGCTGGCTCAGGAAGGGGCCAGCAAAACCTCTGTTTATGAACAGCTTGATCTGTTCGGTGACATATTTGAACGCATCCGCGCGCAATATGTCGAGGATGTCGACGAGGCCGAATTGATCGAGGCCGCAATCAACGGCATGCTAACCTCGCTTGACCCGCATTCATCCTATCTGTCGCCGAAAGACGCCAACGACATGCGTGTCCAGACCCGCGGCGAATTCGGCGGGTTGGGGATCGAGGTCACGCAGGAAGAAGGCTTTGTCAAAGTCGTCTCTCCCATCGACGACACGCCCGCCGATGCGGCCGGGATGGAAGCGGGCGATTTCATCACCCATGTCGATGGCGAATCAGTCCTGGGGCTGACACTGGATCAGGCGGTTGAACTGATGCGCGGTCCGGTCGGTTCCGAAATCATCATCACCGTGGTGCGCGAGGGCAAGGACGAACCCTTCGACGTCTCTATTATCCGCGATACCATCAAGCTTACCGCCGTGCGCACCCGCGCCGAAGGCAACACCGTCGTTCTGCGGGTGACGACGTTCAACGATCAAACCTACCCCAATCTGGTGTCCGGCCTGGCCGAAACGGTCGAGGAAATCGGCGGAATGGACAAGGTCAACGGCTTTGTCCTTGATCTGCGCAACAACCCCGGCGGGCTGCTGACCCAGGCCATCAAGGTATCGGACGGGTTCCTGAACGCGGGCGAGATCGTGTCGACCCGCGGGCGCGATCCGGCGGATGGCGAGCGCTACAACGCGACAGTCGGCGATCTGGCAGAGGGCAAGCCGGTGGTCGTGCTGATCAATGGCGGATCCGCCTCGGCCTCGGAAATCGTGGCCGGCGCGTTGCAGGATCACCGCCGTGCGATTGTCGTTGGCACCAAATCCTTCGGCAAGGGCTCGGTCCAGACTGTAATGCCTCTGCGCGGTGATGGCGCGATGCGACTGACGACGGCGCGGTATTACACGCCGTCGGGCCGCTCGATTCAGGCATTGGGCGTCGCCCCCGACATCATCGTTGAACAGCCGCCGCGCGCGCCGGAAGGCGAAGAAGTGGTCGAAGAGAAAACCCGTCCGCAACGGTCCGAGGCCGATCTGCGTGGCAGCCTGAACAACGACAGCTTTACCGAGGACGAGCGGCGCCAAATCGAAGAAGAACGCGCCACTGCCGAAGAGGCCGCCAAGCTGCGCAACGACGACTATCAGCTTTCCTATGCGGTCGACCTTCTGAAAGGGCTGAGCGCGCTGAGCGCGGCGGAATAACCATCCGATCAAAGGAGGGGGTGCATTGCGATTGTGCGCCCCCTTTTCCTTGTCAGGCAGGGCGGTCAGGCGGAACGGCCCCGTTTCTGACATTGTCCATGTGGATCCTTGCGGGAAGTAGGCTCAATGACCCCCGATGAAATCGAAAAGCTGCCTTATCGACCCTGCGTCGGGATCGTACTGGTCAATGAACAGGGACGCATTTTTGCGGGGCAGCGGATCGACAGCGATTCGGCGGCCTGGCAGATGCCGCAGGGCGGCATCGACCCGGGCGAAACGCCAAAGGCCGCTGCGCTGCGTGAACTTGTCGAAGAAACCGGCGTGACGCCGGAACTGGTGACAATCGAGGCAGAGACAGCCAGTTGGGTCAGATACGACCTGCCCGCGGATCTGGTCGGCAAGCTGTGGAAAGGCCGCTATCGCGGGCAGGAACAGAAGTGGTTTCTGATGCGATTCAACGGGCGCGATGATCAGGTCGAGATCCGGACCGATCACCCGGAATTCTCTGAATGGCTTTGGCTGGACCGAGGCGAACTGGTCAAAAAGATCGTGCCGTTCAAGCGCGAGGTCTATTCGGCGGTGCTTGGCGAATTCGAGGATCGGCTGGCGTGATGCCGGGATGAACCCAAAGGTGTGATCTGTTTGGCAAAACCCTGTCCGGATTTGCCGTGACGGTCCGGATGCCAGCCGTTTCACGTGGCTCCGACAAGCGCGACCCGTGGGGGATGCACGCAAGGCTCGTATGGTGTGCAAGCCATGCCCCGAACCTGTGTGCTGCTGTTCTGCCCTGCCGCGGCCTGACCGGTTCTGACCTTTTTGCGCCGCGCATGCGCGCGTCGCCCGGGGGGCCTCGCTACGCTCGGCCAGCATGCCGGATGGAGAGCGAATCTTGCGGTGATGCGTCGGGTTTTGGTATTTGGGACGAGAAGAAGCTGGAAGAGGTCCACCCCGCCGAACTGCTTCGCCCGGCTCCACCCGTTGACGTGCAAGACGGCAGGGCTTCTCCTCGTACGGTCATCGGCTCCACAGCCTGTACCGCATCGCCATCAAGACCGCGCCTTGGTTAAGATTTGGTTACGCGATCCGGCTTCTTCTCGTCTTAAGTACCAAATCCAAAGCCATCCATATGCGGGACATTTGCGTGGGGCCCAAAACGCGGACTCCACACTAGAACAAAACATGAATATACTGGCGCGATCATGCCCGTTGCCGAGTTGAACGCCACCTCGAACTTTACCTTTCTCACCGGTGGATCCCACCCCGAGGAGTACATGCGCCTTGCCGCGTTGATGGAGATGCAGGCCGTTGCCATCGCTGATGAGAACAGTGTTGCCGGGGTGGTTCGTGCCTATACCGCGATGCAACAGATCGCGCGTGATGTGCGGCTTTTGCAGACCGGTGATGCCTTTGGCCCGCCGCGTCCGGCGCATATCCCCAAACCGCCCTCGGCCCAGATCCACAACGTTCCACGCCTGATTCCCGGCGCGCGGATCGTGCTGCGCGAAGGTGTCAGCGTCACCGCTCTGCCGCGCAACCGGAGCGGCTGGGGCAATCTGTGCCGGTTGCTGTCCCTGGGCAAACTGCGTGCCGAAAAGGGCGACTGCCAGCTGCGTCTGAGCGATCTTCTGGACTGGGGCAACGACCAGGAGCTGCTGCTTCACCCCGCGCCTGATACGCAGGCGGCGCATCCCGGCGCGGGCGCATGGCGGCCAGCAGCGCAACGGCTGACGCGCCGCTATCCGGGGCAGGTGTCGCTGCTGATGGCGCCGCTTTACGACGGCCGGGACAGCGCGCGGTTTGCCGATCTGACCCGGCTGGCGCAGGGGCTGGGCATTGCCACCGTCGCCTCGGCCAGCCCGATCATGCATGTCGCCGCACGGCGCAGGCTGACCGATGTGCTGAGCGCCATTCGCCACGGCTGCCGGGTGGACCATCTGGGGCGTGCGGCCTTGGCCAATGCCGAACAGCGGCTGCGATCCGGGTCAGAGATGCTGCGTATCTTCAAGGGCCATGAGGATGCGGTCGAACGCACCGTCGAAATCGCCGGCCGATGCCAGTTCGATCTGGGCGCGCTGCGCTATGAATACCCCAGTGAAATCGCCGATCACGAGGATCCTGCCGCGCGCCTGTCGCGGCTGGCCCATGAGGGGCTGGAATGGCGCTATCCGAACGGGTCGCCACAGAAAGTGCGCGACATGCTGGGCCACGAGTTGCGCCTGATCGCCAAGCTGGAATACGAGCCGTATTTTCTGACCGTGCGCGATGTGGTCGCCTTTGCCCGCGAGCGTGGCATCCTGTGCCAGGGGCGCGGATCGGCGGCCAATTCGGTGGTCTGCTACTGTCTGGGCGTCACCAGCGTTTCGCCCGAGATTGGCACCATGGTATTCGAGCGCTTCGTTTCGGAGGCGCGCAACGAGCCGCCCGATATCGACGTCGATTTCGAACATGAGCGCCGCGAAGAGGTGATCCAGCACATCTATGAACGCTATGGCCGCCACCGCGCCGGCCTGTGCGCGACGGTGGTGCATTACCGCGGCAAGCGCGCCATTCGCGAGGTCGGGCGCGCCATGGGCCTGACCGAGGATACGATCTCTGCGCTCAGTTCGCAGCTTTGGGGGTTCTTCGCCTCGAAAGGGCTGGAAGATCACCGGATGCGAGAGATCGGGCTGGATCCGGACGACCGGCGGCTGAAGCAAACCATGGCGCTGATCCATGAAATCATCGGCTTTCCCCGGCATCTGTCACAGCATGTCGGCGGCTTCATCATCACCGAAGGGCGGCTGGACGAACTGGTGCCGATCGAAAACGCCACGATGGAGGATCGCACCGTCATCCCCTGGGACAAGGACGATATCGACACGCTGGGGATCCTCAAGGTCGACGTGCTGGCGCTGGGCATGCTGACCTGCATCCGCAAGGCGTTCGGGCTGATCCGGCAGCACCACGCGATTGAGTATGCGCTGGCGACGCTGCCGCCAGAGGATCCGGCGGTCTATGACATGTTGTGCCGCGCCGACAGCCTGGGTGTGTTTCAGGTCGAATCCCGCGCGCAGATGAACTTTCTGCCCCGGATGCGGCCACGCTGTTTCTACGATCTGGTGATCGAGGTTGCGATCATCCGGCCCGGGCCGATTCAGGGCGATATGGTGCACCCCTATCTGCGCCGCAGGAATGGCGAGGAAAAGGTGGTGTTCCCGTCAGATGCGCTGGGTCAGGTGCTGGGCAAAACGCTGGGGGTGCCGCTGTTTCAGGAACAGGCGATGCAGATTGCCATCACCGGGGCAGGGTTTACCCCGGAAGAGGCTGATCGGCTGCGCCGCTCGCTGGCGACGTTCAAGAAGCACGGCAATGTCAGCGAATTCCGCGGCCGGTTTCTGCGCGGTATGGCAAGAAACGGCTATGCGCCCGAGTTTGCAGAGCGGTGTTTCAGCCAGATCGAGGGGTTCGGCAGCTATGGCTTTCCCGAAAGCCATGCTGCGTCTTTCGCGCTGCTGGTCTATGCCTCGAGCTGGCTGAAATGGCATCATCCCGGCATCTTCGCCTGCGCGCTGCTGAATTCCCAGCCGATGGGGTTTTATGCCCCGGCCCAGATCGTGCGCGATGCGCGTGAACACGGGGTCACGGTGCGCCCGGTCTGCATCAACGCCAGTTTCTGGGACAACGCGATGGAACCCGACGGGCAGGGCGGGCTGGCACTGCGACTGGGATTTCGCCAGATCAAGGCGATGGGCGAGGACGAGGCGAACTGGATCACTGCCGCCCGCGGCAACGGCTATCTGACGGTGCAGGATGTGTGGCGGCGCGCCGGGACGCCGCCGAAACTGCTGCATATACTGGCAGAGGCCGACGCCTTTGCCGCGCTGGGCCTGAAACGGCGCGAGGCCTTGTGGGAGGCCAAGGCGCTGGCCACCGGCGGCGAGTTGCCGCTGTTTGCCGGCGATCTGGATGGCGAGGCGATTGCGGAAGCCGCAGTGCAACTGCCAGAGATGACACTGGGCGAGGAAGTGGTCGAGGATTACGTGGCAATGCGCCTGACGCTGCGGGCGCATCCGCTGGCGTTGCTGCGTCATCGCCTGACGCCGGGGTTTGCGGCCTTGCGCGATGTATCGCCAGAAGAGATCAATGCGACCGGCGGGGATGTTTCCGGCCAGAAGAAGGGGACAGAAATCCTGCGCAGGGGGTTGGTCGATGCGCAGGGCCTGCGGCGGCATCCGCGCGCGGTGCGGCATTTCAGCTGACGCGCAATCCGAAGAACAGGTCAAGGCGGTGATACCGGGTCCGGTTGTCGGGGCGCCGCTTTGGGCACGCGAAAGCGACAGGCATTCGCACGATACCCTATGTGCCCTATGCGCCCCAAGTGCCCTATATGTCGATATCGGCCCAGATCAGGTGATGGTCGGACGCGGCGTGATGTTTCTCGGTCAGTTCCGGGTAGACCTGCCAGCGCGGCGGGCGCGAACCGGGCCAGGCCCCTTTGCGGAAAATTCCGCCCCGCGTGACCTTGTCGAACAAGGCCGGGGACAGCAGAAGATAGTCGATCTTGTCATTGTCATTGCCCAATCCAAAAGTGCCGATGCCACGGTGGCGGCTGGCGACACCATATTCGAAATCGGTGAATTTCGCATGCTCCGATGCATCACGCAGATCGGTCCCGGACAACAGCGGCGCAAGCTGGGCGCTGTCGGGGGAATCGTTCAGATCGCCCAGCACCACGATATGGTCAAACCCTTCGGCCCGCAGCCGCCGGTAATACTCGGCCACAGCCGTGGCCTGCGCCAGACGCTTGGCCCGGGAGGCGAAGTCGTTGCCACCGAATTTGCTTTTGAAGTGATTGGGCAGCACCATGATCGTGTTGCCGGATGGCGTTGTGACCTCGAATTCCGGGCAATCGCGGCTGAAAATCGGGAAACCGTCGGGTTTCCGGTCATCGACATGGCTGCGCACCCTGCCGATCGGAAACCCCGTGCGGGTGCCCAGGCCGACGTCGATACCGCGCGCGTCGTTGCCGTCGACCAGCATCAGATGAGCGTAAATCTCTGACTTTCTCAGCTTGCCGGCCAGCATCTCTTGAAAATTCTTCAGCACCGGGCGGCTTTCCGCCTCGATTACGGCGATGATATCGGCGGCGACATCGAACATCACCCGGGCAGTCAGCAGCATCGCGGTCTCGTCGACGATCGCAGTCTTGAGTTCAATCCAGCCGATCCAGTTGTCGCGGCCATATGCGATGATTTCTCTGGGTCGGGACGTGTCGCGCGGGCGGTGGATCAGTTGACCCCTGATCTTGCGCAACAGCACGTATGGCCCCTCGTTGGCGTTCAGCAGGCCAAGCCGATCCAGCAATACCAGCATCCGCGCCTTGTCGGTCGCGGAATAGACCGGCCTTTCGAACAGCTTGTTCAGTTCGCTGAAGGCGTCCAGCACATCCTGATGGGCATTGGTGTCGTCGTTGAACACCTTGGCCCGGTCGAACAGGTTCTCTACGTTGTAGGCGGCAATGCGCATCTGAAATCCCTGGTGAAATGACAATCGGAGGGCTCGAACGCCGTCACACTAGAGCGCAATCCGAAAAGTGGGAACCGGTTTTCGGAATGAATTGCGCGCAAAAACAAAAGGCTAGAGCGGCCCCACCGCTTCACATCGAAAGGACGCCACTCTAGCACATTCGGGCCGGGATTTCAGCGCAACCAGTTGAGAATACCGGTGGATACGTAACCGTCCGGCACCAGCCCGATGGATTTCTGAAAGGCCTGCACGGCGGCAATGGTACGCGGGCCGATGATGCCGTCGACGCCTTCGGGGTCGAACCCCCTGGCCAGCAACCGGCGCTGCATTTCCTGCTTTTCATCGAATGACAGCGCGCGGTCATCGCGCGGCCATGTGCCCTTGATCGGTGCAAGCCCCTTGATGCGGTCGGCCAGATGCCCAACGCCGATCACATAGGCATCGGCGGTGTTGTATTTCTCGATCACCTGAAAGTTGTCAAAGATGATAAAGGCCGGGCCGGTGTGACCGGCCGGCAGCAGGATCGAGCTTTGCCGGTAGTTGGGAAGTGGCTTGCCGCTGACCGATCTGACGCCAAGACGCAGCCAGTCCTGTGTCGGTTTCTTGAATCGCTCGGTGGTGATCGAATAGTCAAAGCCCTTGGGCAGCGTTACCTCGACCCCCCAGGGCTGGCCTTTGGTCCAGCCGAAATGTTTGAGATAGGCAGCGGTGGAGGCCAGCGCATCCGCCGGATCGTCGCCCCAGATATCGCGACGCCCGTCGCCGGTGAAATCCTCCGCGTGCGCCAGATACGACGTGGGCATGAATTGCGTATGTCCCATCGCCCCGGCCCAACTGCCGCGCAGGGCGGACGGCGTCGTGTCGCCGGCCTGAAGGATTTTCAGCGCATCCAGCAGTTGACCCTCGAAGAACGCTCCGCGCCGTGTGTCATAGGCCAGAGACGCCAGCGCCTCTATGATCGGAACGCTGCCGCGAAACGTGCCATAGGCGCTTTCCAGCCCCCAGATGGCGGCGACGATCTCTTTCTCGACACCGTAACGCGCCTCGATCCGGTCCAGCAGGCCTGCGTGCCTGGCCAGCGCCGCCCGACCGTTTTCGATGCGCGCGGCGGAATTCGCGCTGTCGAGATATTCCCAGATCTGTTTGGTGAATTCCGACTGGTTGCGATCTTTCTCGATGATACCGGCGTTATAGGCGACGCCATCAAAGGCATTGTCGAACACCTTGCCGCTGATGCCCTGTGCCAGCGCGCGCTTGCGAAACCCGGCAACCCAGCCGTCAAAGCTAATGTCCGGGGCCGATGTGGCGGCAGCGGTCAGCACAACCGGCGCCTTGGCCTGCATGACCGCCGGCCGGGCGGCCGGTCTGATCGAGTTTTCTACGGTCTGCGCGTGCCCCATGCCGACGATCATCGGCAGGTACGCCCCGAACACCAGGAATATCCGGATCGGCATGTCGTTCACCCAAACCATTGCCGCATGATCCTAGCGGTATTGTTGACAGTCTGGAAGCAATCACCGCGCGCGCCGGCAATCCGCCGCCGGACCGGATTAACGGCGCTTGCGCTGCACCTTGCGCGCCGTCTTTTCGGACTTGCGCCTGGACTTGGCGGGCTTGCGGCGGGAAGGCCCGCTGCCGCCGTGCTTTGGCCCCTGTGGCAGCGCCTTGCCGCCGACCTCCAACAGGTCCAGCAACAGACCGCCGGTGACCGGCACTGCCTCTGCCAGGCGCACGGTCACGCGCTGCCCGATCCCCAGTTCCAGCCCGGTATCTTCGCCCATCAGCGTTTGCGCGGCCTCGTCAAAGCGGAAATATTCCCGCCCGATGGATCGCACCGGCACCAGCCCGTCGGCACCGGTTTCATCCAGTTGCACGAAGGCGCCAAACCGCTGGATGCCGGTGATCCGACCGCTGAATTCGTTGCCGACGCGATCTGCCAGAAACGCCGCGAGGTAGCGGTCGTTGGTGTCGCGCTCTGCCATCATCGACCGGCGTTCCGTTTCAGAGATATGCTTGGCCGTGTCTTCCAGCCGCTCTGTATCTTCCGGGCTGAGCCCGTCCTTGCCCCAGCCATGCCCCGTGATCAGTGCGCGGTGCACGATCAGATCGGCGTAGCGGCGGATCGGCGAGGTAAAATGCGCGTAAGCGCGCAGCGCCAGGCCGAAATGCCCGAAATTTTCCGGGTTGTAATAGGCCTGCTGCATCGAGCGCAGGGTCAACATGTTGATCAGCTCGTCAAAATCGGTGTTCTCGGCCTGGGCCAGCAGGTTGTTCAGGTGCCGGGTCTGCAGAACCTGACCCTTGGCCAGCGTAAGTCCGCTGGCCTGCGCCACCTCGCGCAGCGCCTCCAGCCGTTCGGGGGCGGGCTCTTCATGGACGCGGTACAAAAGCGGGCGTTTGCGCGCGAACAGTTCTTCGGCGGCGGCGACATTGGCGAGGATCATGAATTCCTCGATCACGCGATGTGCATCAAGCCGGTCGCGCAGCGCCACAGAGGCCACTTTGCCATCCTCGCCCAGCACGATCTTGCGTTCGGGCAGGTCCAGATCCAGCGGCTGACGTTTGGCGCGCGCGTGTTTCGTTACCTCATATGCAGCAAAAAGCGGTTTGATGATGTCGTCCAGCAGCGGCGTGCATTTTTCGTTTGGCGCACCGTCCTGTGCCTGCTGCACCTCGACGTAATTCAGTGAGGCCGCCGATTTCATCATGGCGCGGGTAAAGCGGTGGCGGATCTTGTTGCCCTGCGCGTCCAGCGTCATTTCGACCGCGATGCAGACGCGCGGCACGCCTTCGTGCAGGGAACACAGATCGCCGGACAGCCGGTCGGGCAGCATCGGCACGACCCGGTCGGGGAAATAGGTGGAATTGCCGCGTTTGCGCGCCTCGCGGTCCAGCGCAGAGCCGGGCGTCACATAGGCGGCGACATCGGCGATGGCGACCCAGACAATGTGGCCGCCGGGGTTCTTCGGGTTGTCATCGGCGCGGGCAAAACAGGCATCGTCATGGTCGCGCGCATCGGCAGGATCAATCGTGATCAGCGGCAGATCCCGCAGGTCTTCGCGCTTGCCCAACCCGACCGGCTTCGCGGCATCGGCCTCTGCGATCACCGCGTCGGGGAATTCGTCGGGGATTCCGTGCTGGTGGATCGCGATCAGTGACACCGCCCGCGGCGCGCTGGGGTCGCCCAGCCGGGTGACAATGCGCGCGCCGGGCAGGCCAAGGCGGTCCTTCGGCCCGGCCTGTTCCGCCTCGACCAACTCTCCGTCCCTGGCGCCGTGATCGGCCCCGGCAGCGACCCGCCATTCCTTGTCAGAACCCTTGTCGATGGGCAGCACGCGCCCGCCTTCGGAACCTTTGCGATAGATACCCAGAAGTTTGCGCGGGTTGGTTCCGATGCGGCGGATCAGGCGTGCTTCGTAACTGTGATCGTCGGCTTTCACCTCGGTCAGGCGGGCCAGAATGCGATCGCCCTCGCCCAGGGCCGGATCGGAGGCGCGCGGCACCAACAGGATGGCGGGTTCAGGTCCGTCGCCCTGCCATTCCAGCGGCCGGGCGAAAAGATCGCCGTCGGGGTGCGGCGCCAGCACCTGCAACACGGAAACCGGCGGCAGCTTGTCGGGATCGCGATAGGTCTTGCGGCGTTTTTCAAGCTGACCTTCGGCCTCGAGCTCTTTCAGCATGCGCTTCAGGTCGATCCGCGCGGCACCCTTGATGCCGAAGGCACGGGCGATGTCGCGTTTCGCAGTCTGGGTGGGATTCTCGGAAATCCAGGCCAGAATCTGATCTTTGGTGGGCAGTTTGCTCATGTTCCGGCGGTAGCACGCGCGCGGCGTGACGTCATGCAGAAAGCGCGGCCAGATCCGCCCCGGTATCGACATCCTGCAATCTATCGACCAGTGCGATGCGACGGTCGGGCAGGGTGGCGAGCGTGTCGGCAAGCGCGTGTTCGCTCGACCAGCGTACCTGACTGAACAGGCCGCGCGGCGGCGGGGCGCTGCGTTTCAGACCGATCAGCCAAAAGCCGCCGTCCGTGGCCGGGCCGAACACCGCGTCGTGGGTTCCCAGCTTGCGAAACGCCCGGTCGATATGTGCGGCTGTCATGCCGGGAATATCGCTGCCAACAATGATCACGGGGCCCGGCGGAAAGCCGCGAAAGATCCGCAACATGCGCGCGCCCAGATCGCCGGGGCCCTGGGCAATGCGTGGAAGATGCGCCGGCCAGGCACGGCTGGCTGTCGCCGCGCGGTCCGGCGTGATGGCAAGGCTGGTGTTCCAGCGCCGGTCGTCCAGATGCCGGATCAGCGCGCGGGTCTGATGGCGAAACCACCATGCGGCGGCCGTCATCCCGATGTCGCGGCCGAGCCGGGTCTTGACACGGCCCGCACGCGGCTCTTTCAGCATGATCACCAGGTGGCGGCGGATCATCCCGCCCGACAATCTGCTTGCCGGGCGGCGGGGTCAGGCAAAATAAGCCTCCAGGATGCGCCTATAAATTGTCTTCAGTCTGACGATTTGGTCCACCTCTACCCGCTCGTCGACCTGATGCATGGTCTTGCCGACCAGCCCGAATTCGACCACCGGACAGTGGTTCCGGACAAAGCGCGCGTCCGAGGTGCCCCCGGTCGTCGAAAGCTGTGGCACGCGCCCGGTTTCCGCCTGCACCACCCGCGCCACAAGATCGGACAATTCCCCCGGCGGCGTCAGAAAGCTTTCGCCGGATACTTTTGTGGTCATGTCGAATGCGATACCGGTTTCGCCTGCAACCTTGTCGGCTTCGGCCCGCAGCCACGCGATCAGATCGGTGGAATGGTGGCTGTCATTGAAGCGGATGTTCACCGTGGCGCGGCAGGTCGCGGGGATGACGTTGTTGGCCGGGTTGCCGGTGTCAATCGTGGTCACGGCCAGCGTCGAGGGGTCGAAGAATTCGGTTCCCCTGTCCAGTTCATGCGTGTCGAGCCTGTGCATCAGCCGCGCCATCGCGGGCACAGGGTTTTTCGCCCGGTGCGGGTAGGCGGAATGGCCCTGGACGCCGGTCGCGGTGAAGAAAGCGGTCATCGAACCGCGCCGCCCGATCTTGATCATGTCGCCCAGATTTTCGGGGCAGGTCGGTTCACCGACAAGACAGACCGACATCGCCTCGGCGTTCTTTTCCATCCAGTCCAGCAGCGCGACGGTGCCGTCCAGGGCGTCGCCCTCTTCATCGCCGGTGATCGCCAGGATTATCGCGCCATCGGGGGGGGCTTCGCGCACCAGGTCGATCGCGGCTGCGGCGAAGGCGGCGACGCCGGTCTTCATGTCCGTCGCGCCGCGTCCGAACAGCCAGCCGTCGCGGATTACCCCGCCAAACGCATCGTCGGACCAATCCGCCGGATCGCCGACCGGCACCACGTCGGTATGGCCGTTGAAGCCGAACGTCCTTGCGTGTCCCCTGGGGCCCCAGCGCGCAAACAGATTGCAGACACCGCCCCGGTCGACGCGGGTGCAGTCGAACCCGCAAGCCTGCAAATGTGACTGCAACAGCACCAGCGCGCCACCCTCTGCCGGTGTCACCGACGGGCATCTGATCAACTCTTGCGAGAGTTGCACGGGATCGAATGGGTCACTCATCGTATGCTCCTGCCGACGGTCGGATACTACCCCTTGTGGTTCATAACCGCAATCGGTCGAAACCGGGGCATCCCTGTGGCGAAATCGAAACAGCTTGGTGGCGATCCGGGGGCGTTTACAATTTTTTCCAACATCATCAGTCGCCTATGATTAATAGTTAATAAAATACCTGAGGCAGGGTAAAGGGCCGCAAAGACGGCCTGCACGAGCAAATCTCTTCCAGTCGATGGCGCGGTCCGTGCCGTCACGTTGCTTCTGTGCCCTGACCTTGGCGAGGCAGGAGTGCGGAATGGTCGACGCGACGAGACTTCCGGTCAACACCGGGGCGAGTGCGACACAGATGGCGCAGGAAATCTTCGGCAATGGCGTGACCGTCGTCGGGGCAAGCTATACCGGCGATGCCAGATCCTCTGGCATCTACAGTAACGGCGACAGCGTTTCGCCTGGCGTGACGCCTTCGGACAGCGGTGTGATCCTGTCGACGGGGCGCGCTACACGTTTCACCAACAGCTTTGGCCAGGCGAACCAGAGTTCCAATACGTCAACGAATTCCGGCGGGCCGAACAACGATCCCGGTTTCAACGCCTTGGCCGGAGCGAACACCTATGATGCGTCGTGGTTGGATATCGACTTTATCCCGACCGGCGACACGCTGACAATGCAGTTCGTCTTTTCGTCCGAGGAATATCCCGAATACACCGGTTCCATCTACAATGACGCGGTCGGGGTCTGGATAAACGGGTCTCCGGCGATGCTGACCGTGGGAAACGGCAACACCTCTGTCGGCAACGTCAATGATGTCAACAACGTCAATCTCTACCACGACAATACCGGCGATCAGTTCAATACCGAAATGGATGGGTTCACGGTGACGCTGACCCTGACGATGACGGTGATACCGGGTGTGGTGAACTCTATCCGGATCGGCATCGCGGATGTCGGCGACAGCCAGTATGATTCCAACCTGCTGATCGCGGGCGACAGCGTGCAGACCGTGCTGATCGCCCACGACGATTCCATCAATATCGACGCCGGCAGCAGCGGGACGGTTGACGTTCTGGGCAATGATTACAGCGCGTCGAGTGCGACGCTGACAGTGACCCATATCAACGGTGTTCCGGTCGTGGCGGGTGGCACCGTGACCCTGCCGAACGGGCAATCCGTGACACTGAACGCCGATGGCACGCTGACGGTTCTGACCGATGCCGATGAAGAACTGTCGGCGTTCACCTATACAATTTCCGATGGCTTCGACACCGATACCGGCTTTGTCACGGTCAACACAGTGCCGTGTTTCGTGGCCGGCACGATGATCAGGACACCAAAGGGCGAGGTGCGCGTGGAAACGCTGAAGCCCGGTGATCTGGTCGTCACGCAGGACCACGGGGCGCAGCCGCTGCGTTGGATCGGGCGGCGCAAGGTGGCGGCGACCGGCGAACATGCGCCGATCCGGATTGCCGCGCATACGTTCGGGGTTCACCGCACGCTGATGGTGTCGCCGCAGCATCGGGTGCTGATCCGCGACAACCTGTCAGAGTTGCTGTTTGGCGAGCCGGAGGTTCTGGTGGCGGCCAAGCATCTGCTGAACGACCGGACCGTGACGCGCAAATCGGGCGGGCAGGTCGAATATGTGCATCTGCTGTTCGATGAACATCAGGTGGTATATTCCGAAGGGCTGCCGACCGAAAGCTTCCTGCCCGGACCGCAGGTCACGGACGAATTCGAGGCCGAGGTTCTGGCCGAAATCTGCTCGATCTTCCCGGAACTCGACCCCAAGACTGGCGCGGGCTACGGCCCCTCGGTGCGGCGCACGCTGAAACCACACGAGGCGATGGTTCTGTTCGCGCGGAAAGCGGCGGCGTGACGGCCATGCCGGAATACTGCGGGCGGCCGCGCGGATGAGCTGGATCGGCATATCGACCGGCCGCCGGATGATCCGGCATCCCGCCAGCAGCGGCCTGGCCCGCGACGGGCTGTTGCCCGCCGGTACAATCCTGATCGAAATCCAGTTCACCGCCGAACGGGGCCGGCCACAGACGGTGATCGACCTGAACCGCCACGCCGGATGGCTGCGGCATTTTTCGGTCACGCTGACCAATGATGCCGAAATGCTGGTCGAATACCGGCAGGACGCGCAGGTCACGAAGGCCAGGCTGCGGTTTGCCCAACCTGACCGGGATGCGAATCTGCGGATCACCCTGACCTGGCACGCGCCGCGCCGCATCGGCCTCATGACGCTTGAGAATCACGACACCGGAGAGCAAAGCCAATCGGTTTTCGCTGATCCCCACCCCTGGCCGCTGGATGACTTCGCGGCGCTGATCGAGCTTGGTGACAATTGCAGCGTTTGCCCGACCACGACCTTGCTGGCCTGTTCGGATGCGGTGGAACCCGTCGGGCTGCGGACCGGCTTCGCCGCCGGCACGAAAATCGATACCGCTGCCGGCCCGCGCGCGGTTGAACGGCTGCGGCCGGGCGATGTGGTGCAGACCTCGGAACATGGAATGCAGCCGATCCGTCGCACCATCATCCAGGAAGTTCCGGCGTTCGGGCGGTTTGCCCCGGTTCGTCTGCGTGCCCCGTTCTTCGGATTGCAGCGCGATCTGACGGTGGCCCCCGAACATCGGCTGCTGATCTCGGGCGTCGATGCGGAATACCTGTTCGGCAGTGACGAGGTACTGGTCGAGGCCCGGCACCTTGCGCAGATGGCCGCCGGGCCACGCCTGAAACCATCGCCGACGATCCGTTATGTTCAGGTGCTGCTGGACGCGCATGTCTGCCTGTCTGTCGCGGGCGCATGGAGCGAAAGCCTGTACCTGGGCGATCTGGTCGACCACCCCGAAAAGCATGCAGGTTCCGCGCTGGCCGGGATCGCACGCCGCGATCTGCCGCGTCATCACCGCGTCGCCAGCCCGCAATTGCGCGGCTATGAAGCCATGGTGCTGGTCTCGGAGCTGTGCGCCTAGCGCGCCTTGCGTGGGAATCGCCCGGTCAGGGCTGAAATTCCAGCGGCAAGATCGACGGGCCGGGCGCATCCGATGTCGGCCCCGTCAAGTTCCGCGGCCGTGCCATAGCCCCACAACGCCCCGACAAAACGCATTTTGTTGACCCGCGCGGAACGCAGGTCGACGTCCCTGTCCCCGACCATGATCGCGTCTGCGCCGTCAAGACCGGTCAGCCCAAGCGCGTGCCGCAGCAATTCACCCTTGTCGTTAAGGGTGCCGTCCAGTTCCGGCCCGAACTGCGCCTCCAGTCGCGCGTCCAATCCAAAATGCGCCGTGATCCGAACCGCGTAGACATGCGGTTTGGCGGTTGCCAGAAACAGCCGGTGCCCGGCATTGGCCAACGTCTCGATAGCGTCCGGAATCCCGTCATAGACCCGCGCGTCATACAGACCGTGATCCATGTAGTGTTCGCGATAGATCGCAAGTGCGGCATGGGGATCGCTGGCACCCAGTCTGGCGAAACTGTCCAGCAGCGGCGGCCCGATCACCCATTCCAGCGCGTCCGCGTCCGGCACCGGCAGCCCAAGGGCGCGCAAGGCGTGACGCACCGCGCCGGTGATGCCCGGCTTGGGGTCGGTCAGCGTGCCATCCAGATCCAGAAAAATCGCTGCCATGGTCCTGGGTCAGTCCTGATAGAACGGCGTCATCTGCGCCACGATCACCGCGTTTTCGTCCGCCGCACGCTGCATCAGGTCACGCTCGTCATCACTGATGTCATGCCCTTCGGCCAGACGTTCCTCCAGCGTGCCGTAACCCGAGACATCCAGCGGCGCCATGTCCGCCTGTTTCAGGATCGCGACGGTTTCGCGCACCGCCTCGGCCTCGTCCACGCCGCTTGCATAGCACATCAACGCCGCACCCGTGGCGGTGTCCGGCAATCCGTCTCCGGCCTTGCGGCCAACTTCGACCAGCAAGGTGTAAACAGACTGTTTTCGTTTTTGCTCATTCATCCCGGTCTTTCCCCGCCTGCGCCCGTCATCCCCGATATCCCGTCGGGCGTCCAGCCCCGGCGCGCGCTTCTGACACGCGTCCGGTGCAGGCTACCTGTTGGCAGGACGCAGGCGGCGGTGTAGGCATTGTGAATCAAAGCAGATCAAGGCTGGGAGGCCCGGTGCGCCATCTGACATTCATGATGCTTGCCCTGCTGGGATTGTTGACGTTGCAGCCGGTGCAGGCTCAGGACCAGCCGCTGGTCTTCAACACCATCGAACGCCCGCCATTCTCGATGCAGGAAAACGGCCAGGCCAGCGGGTTCAGCATAGATCTGATGCGGGCCATAGCCGGGACGCTGCACCGTGACATACAGTTCACCTACGTCGACAATTTCACGCAGATGCTGGGTTCGGTCGAGGCGGGCACGGTCGATGGTGCGATTGCCAATATCTCGATCACCGCCGCCCGCGAATCGGTTCTGGATTTCAGCCAGCCGATCTTTGAGGGCGGATTGCAGATCATGGTGTCGGGCGATGCGGGCTCTGGCGGCATCTGGCGCGCGATCTTCAGCCTTGATTTGCTGATGGCAATACTGGCTGCCTTTGCGGTGCTGTTCGTTCTGGGCCTGCTGATGTGGCTGTTCGAGCGTCGCAAGCAGCCGTATTTTGACCGCCCGTTCGACGAGGCCCTGTTTCCGTCATTCTGGTGGGCGCTGAACCTGGTGGTGAACGGCGGGTTTGAAGAGCGGCTGCCGAAATCACCCATGGGCCGCCTGCTGGGCGTGCTGATGGTCATTTCCAGCCTGTTCATCGTGTCGATTTTCGTCGCCAACATCACCGCCTCGTTGACGGTTGACGCGATCACCGGGTCGATTCAGTCGCTGGACGATCTGGAGGGGCGGCGCGTGGCCACCACAACCGGATCCACCGCCGCCGATTTCCTGGCCGCGCGCGACATCGCGTTCCGCGACTTTGGCTCGTTTGCCGAACTGCTGAACGCCTTTGAAGAGGGCGGGCTTGACGCGGTGGTCTTCGACGGACCGATCCTGGCATTTTATGTTGCCAACAAATCCATCGGCGACGCCCGCCTGATCGACCGGATTTTCCGGCCCGAGAACTACGGAATCGCTCTACCGCAGGGCAGCCCGCTGCGCGAACCGATCAATCGCGCATTGCTGGAACTGAATGAATCCGGCGGCTATCGCGATCTGGCCGACAAATGGTTCGGGCGGCGCAACTGACCGGCGTCTGAGATCTTTGACTTCAGGCAGCGTTGGAAGATTCAGGTCTAACGCGGATTGCTTCAGTCGCGCAGCAATTCATTGATGCCGGTTTTCGATCTGGTGCGTGCATCCACCCGCTTGACGATGACGGCACAGTAAAGATTGATGCCGTTCTTTGACGGCATCGAACCCGAAACCACCACCGAATAGGGCGGCACTTCGCCGTACATCACTTCGCCGCTGTCGCGGTCGACGATCTTGGTGGACTGGCCGATGTAGACGCCCATGCCCAGCACCGACCCTTCACGAATGATGCAGCCCTCGACCACTTCGGACCGGGCCCCGATGAAACAATTGTCTTCGATGATCGTCGGTCCGGCCTGCATCGGTTCCAGCACGCCGCCGATGCCGACACCGCCGGACAGATGCACGTTCTTGCCGATCTGGGCGCAGCTGCCCACCGTGGCCCAGGTATCGACCATGGTTCCCTCGTCCACGTAGGCGCCAAGGTTCACGAAAGACGGCATCAGCACCACGCCCGGCGCGATGAAGGCGGATTTGCGTACGATACAGTTCGGAACCGCGCGAAAGCCCGCCGCGCGCCACTGGTTGTCGCCCCAGCCCATGAACTTGCTGTCGACCTTGTCCCACCAGCCGCCGCCCTGCGGGCCGCCGGGCTGCTGTTCCATGTCCTTGATCCGGAACCCCAGAAGCACCGCCTTCTTGGCCCACTGATTCACGTGCCAATGGCCGTCGTTCTGGCGTTCGGCGACCCGTAGCGTGCCGCTGTCG